>CAZVEZ010000224.1:0-4533 GCA_964626135.1 uncultured Nitrospira sp. | reverse complement strand
GACCAGAAAGACCAGCCAACCAGACAGACAAACTCGAGCGCGTTGCGCGAGCACAGAAGATCATCGGATCGTGAGTTCCACCCTGCACGATTCACGTCTGCAAGATCGTCATGGCTCACGAGCCGATGCGCCGACGAGCTGAGGAAGATCGTACCGGAGGAGATCGCCGATGCGGTCGAGCGTCACGTCCGCTTGCGGGTAAGTCTTGAGGAGATCCGGATCGAGAGCATAATGTCCCTGACGCGGGAAGACGGTCGTCACCCGCGCGCGCCAGATGTTCTTGACGGCCGTGAGGATTCTGAGCTTGTCGTCGATGACCACATAATGATCGCCCGGATACCGCCGCTCGACATCGTCGAGTTCCTTCTCCTTATGAATGTAGACCAGCACCTGTCCCTCCACCGCCTCAAAGAGACCGGACCGTTCGATTTTCCTCGGTTGGAACACCACATCTCCGTCCGACAGGATGACCGCCTTCCCCCATTGCTTCACGTGCTCCACCGCATCGAGCGCGTTCGGAAACATTCGATTCGCAAATGGATAGTTCACGAGAAAGTGAGAGACCGTCAAGACTTGTGGATCGCGTGGATGTTCGACCCGATAGCGCTGGAGCGCTCCCAAGTAGTCGGCGTACCCGAGTTCCCTTCGCAACTGCTCGAAGATCGCCCAATAGTTTTCCTGGCGTTCATGCCCCACCGTCTGTTCCAGATGACGCTTGAGATCGACCGTCACCCGATCGTTGTCGAGAAGGGTGTTATCGACGTCGAACAGAAACACGACCTTCGGTCTTGTCATGGGCACCCTCACCGGCCGGTGTCAGAGGTGTGAATGAACTCAGACTCTCCCGCTCCATCGCCAGTTGCGGATCTCCGGCATATCTTCGCCATATTTGGCGATGTACTGTTTGTGCTCAAAACGCTTGTCGCGTAAGGCCTGTTTCGTATAGTCCGCGCGGGAGCCATGCAGGGGAATCCGGTCGATGACGTCCGCGACCAGATGAAAGCGATCGAGATCGTTCATGACCGCCATGTCGAAGGGAGTCGTGGTGGTCCCTTCCTCCTTGTACCCGCGCACGTGCAGGTTCTTGTGGTTGGTCCGCCGGTAGGTCAGACGGTGGATCAACCAAGGGTAGCCATGAAACACAAAGATGATCGGCTTGTCCGTCGTGAACAGGGCGTCGAAGTCCCTGTCGGATAATCCGTTCGGATGCTCATTGGGCGGTTGCAGCTTCATGAGATCGACGACGTTGATCACGCGCACTTTGACATCGGGCAGATAGGCGCGTAGCAACGATACGGCCGCCAGCGTTTCCAGCGTGGGCACATCGCCGCAGCAAGCCATCACGACGTCCGGTTCGCTGTCCTTGTCGTTGCTGGCCCATTCCCAGATGCCGATGCCGGCGGCGCAATGTTTAAGGGCATCGTCCATGTTGAGCCATTGCGGCGCGGACTGTTTACCTGCCACGATGACGTTCACGTGGTTGCGGCTGCGCAGACAATGGTCGGTGACGGACAAGAGGGTGTTCGCATCCGGCGGGAGATAGACCCGGATCACCTCGGCCTTCTTATTCACGACGTGGTCGATGAAGCCGGGATCTTGATGACTGAATCCATTGTGGTCTTGCCGCCAGACGTGGGAGGACAAGAGATAATTCAGCGAGGCGATCGGTCTGCGCCACGGAATGTGACCGCAGACCTTCAGCCACTTGGCATGCTGGTTGAACATCGAGTCGATGATGTGTATGAACGCTTCATAGCAGGAAAAGAACCCGTGCCGGCCGGTCAAAAGATACCCTTCCAGCCACCCCTGACACTGGTGCTCGCTGAGCATCTCCATCACCCGGCCGTCCGGCGCCAGGTGATCGTCGTACGGATGACGCTCCGCCATCCACGCGCGGCTGGTTACCTCCAGCACATCCTGCCAGCGATTTGAATTGTTCTCGTCCGGACTGAAGAGGCGGAAGTTCCGGCTTTCCATATTCAGCTTCATCGCGTCCCGCAGGAATGTCCCCATGATCCGGGTGGACTCGACGTCAACGGCGCCTGGCTTCACGACCTTGACGCCATAGTCTCGAAAATCCGGGAGACGCAGGTCCTTGAGAAGCAGCCCGCCGTTTGCGTGAGGATTGGCACTCATGCGGCGCGCTCCCTTGGGCGCCAGCTCGGCCAATGAAGGCTCGAATCCTCCCTCCCTAGTAAATAGCTCCTCGGGTTTGTAACTCTTCATCCACTGTTCGAGGATCTTGATGTGCGCCGGTTTGTCCATGCCGCCCATGGGGACCTGGTGCGAACGCCAGTAATCCTCGGTCCGCTTGCCGTCGATTTCAGCTGGACAGGTCCATCCTTTGGGTGTCCGGAGCACAATCATGGGCCAGAGCGGCCGCTTCTTGGGACCGTCCCGGCGCGCAGCCGCTTTGATTCGCTGAATATCCAGGAAAACGGCGTCGAGCGTCGAGGCCATGAGCCGATGCATGTTCCGGGGATCACGGCCTTCGACAAAATAGGGAAGATAGCCATAGCCGCGAAAGAGATGTTCCAACTCGTCATGACCGAGACGGGCCAGCACAGCGGGATTCGCGATCTTGTAGCCGTTCAAATGGAGAATGGGCAGCACGACGCCGTCGGTGAGCGGGTTGAGAAATTTGTTGGAGTGCCAGCTCGTGGCGAGCGGGCCGGTTTCCGCTTCTCCGTCGCCGATTACGCAGGCCGCGATCAGATCGGGATTGTCGAATACCGCCCCGTACGCGTGCGAGAGCGCATACCCCAATTCGCCGCCTTCGTGGATTGAGCCAGGCGTCTCAGGCGCGACGTGGCTGGGAATGCCGCCAGGGAAGGAGAATTGTTTGAACAGCCGCTTCATGCCCCGTTCGTCCTGCGAGACATTTGTATAGACTTCGCTGTAGGTACCTTCGAGATACGCGTTCGCCACCAACCCCGGACCTCCATGACCTGGCCCGGCGATATAGATCATGTTGAGATCCTGACCCTTGATGACACGGTTCAGATGCGCGTAGATGAAGTTCAATCCCGGCGTTGTGCCCCAATGGCCGAGCAGCCGCGGCTTGATGTGCGCGCGCGTCAACGGCTTCCTGAGCAACGGATTGTCGTAGAGATAGATTTGCCCCACCGACAGGTAATTCGCGGCTCGCCAATAGGCATCGATAAGGTCCAGTTCTTTCTTGGCCAACACGGGTTTCTTCATGATCGTCCCTCCATAATTAGCTCGCCAACTGTGTGGCCGTACCAGGGAAGCGTATTTCGTGAAGCGCCGTTCGGTTCAGGATTTGGACGTTTCACGCTTCACGTTTCACGAACGACGAGGGTGGCCTGTTCAACATACAGTCGAGCGTGGCGCGAGCGATCTCGACCTCTTCATCCACGCCCGCTACATAGCAGGCCAACGGCGCGTCTTCTTCGCTGACCTTCATCGCGGCGCCGGGAGCGAGCCCCACGGCCGCTTGATTGCGGATGGGATCGAGCCGTAATCCGCACCAGCCCATGCCGTCGCAGATCCGAGCGCGAATGACCGCAGACCGCTCACCGATGCCGCCACCGAAGACAATCGCATCAGCGCCTCCCAGCACAACCAAGTATGCGCCGATGTACTTGCGTACGCGATAACAAAACATGTCCACCGCCAGCGCGGCGCGTGAATCCGGCTTGCCTTCGGCTGCGTTCAAAAGTTCACGCATGTCCTGCGAAATACCGGATACCCCAAGAAGGCCCGATCGCTCATTTAAGAACTGTTCGACCTCATCGACAGACAGACCTTCCCTCCGAACAAGATGACCGACCACTGCGGGGTCCACATCGCCTGATCGAGTGCCCATCACTAGACCTTCGAGCGGCGTGAACCCCATCGACGTATCAACCGAACGCCCCCGATCGATCGCCGTTGCAGAGCAGCCGTTGCCGAGTTGGAGCGTGATCATCCGGAGTTGGGTCAGTGGCCGGTTGACTGCTGCAGCACAGATGCCGGCCAACGACGCATGGGCAATGCCATGAAACCCATAGCGCTGGATGCCGTGTTTGCGAGCCAAGTCGAGATCGATCGCATAGGTGGACGCCCGAGCGGGAATCGAACGGTGAAAGGCCGTATCGAATACGGCGACCATCGGGATGCGCGATCCCAAGACAGCGCGTACGCCCTCGATCCCGGCGATCGATCCAGGATTGTGGAGCGGCGCACATTCAGCCAACCGATCGATTGCGGCCACCACGTCGTCGGTAAGCACAACCGGCTCTCGAAATTGCTCGCCACCATGCACCACTCGATGCCCAACTGCATCTATGTGGAGAGATCGCCCTTCACGCCGGCTCGATTCCTCCAACATCTGCATCATGCACCGGACCGCCTCAGCGTGGGTCGAGACAGGGCTTGTGGACTGGACAACCGTTTCTCCACCGCGGTGGAGGATCAGCTTTGCCGCAAGTCCGATGTCTTGAACCGATCCCTCATGGCGAATGTTCGGTCGTCGGTTGTCTGCCGCGTCCGCATATTCATCGAACTCGACGACCTTGAACTTCAGAGAGG
>CAZVEZ010000223.1:0-4549 GCA_964626135.1 uncultured Nitrospira sp. | reverse complement strand
TAGATGGGCGGTTGTTGAGCGGTAGGCTTCTAGCGGATGGTCCAGTTCCGGGAGGCGTCTATGAAACTAGTGGCGATTCATGTGTTGAGATTTCGCCTAGGTGAATCACGGCTGCGGGCGCAAACGGCAGGATGCCATCGTCCCCGGAGCAATTAATTGCCATGTGCCACTATTCGAATCAGAATGTGCGCATAGGAGTTTCGGTTAGGTCAGTTCGAATATGGAAAGGATGCCAGCACGAGCGCAAAGCCAAAGGGCGATCTTCGCCCTGGATGTAACTGTTACAGCGCCGCTAGTCTCGCGCCTCCTCACCGGCATCAAGCATCGCGCAACAACTTCTCGCTGCAAAAACACCAACAACCGAATTCCTGATTCCAGCGTGGCCCATGCCCTCACACGTGGGAACTGTCGGATCCCACGCGAATCTCCCCGGGTGACGGCGTCGCTTCCACACGCATACCCAGCACTACCAGGCTTTCACTCGCAAGCCATGATGGCTCCGTGGGCAAGTTCTCGCCTCAGTGCTCGCAGCCAAGCAGGCAGTTTTAGCCACCACTACACATTGGGCGTTGCTTGCAGCGTGTACGACCGCAACAGAAGGCGGTTGATAGACTCGGCTCGCCCCCATCCCTGGCACAACAGACCTGGGATGAATGACCTTGGAACATGGGCTGAATTATGAGTTCTGTAGCAAGCAACGATTCCGCAGATCAAAAGAAAGAAAGCGATCCCTACAGCGCCGGAGAACAGGGACTGGGTTACATATTTCAACCCCGCTTTGCACTGTACCAGGCATTGGAGCTTCCAGAGGACACCGCGATCCTCATCGAGAAGGAAGATGACCTCGATTTCCTGGAGTCCTCCGGAAAGAAGACACTGGCCTCTCTCAAGCACAAGGCTGCTGGTGAACGCCTGACGGACCTGTCTGTAGACTTCTGGAAGTCGGTCAATATCTGGCTAACTCGTTACCAGGCCAATGGACGGGTTGAGTCTGACTATCAGTTTTTCCTGTTCACCACCTCGTCCGTCGCCCCGGATTCATTCTTAAATTTCTTCCTGTACGGTGCCGATAAAACCCAGGCTGATCCCAGCCTTTGGCAACTGACAGAGAACACGCTCGCCACCAGCAAGGCGAAATCGTTCACCAAGATCAAGGAGTTGCTCTCGAAGCTGACAGCGCTGGAGAAAGAGGATTTCGTATCGAGAATTACGATTATTGACAGCACGCCTCGGATTGACGATCTCCCAGCACTCATCAAGGCCCAGAAAATGCGGCCAATCCGCCCTGAGCACAGGGACGCAGTCTTTGAGCGCCTAGAGGGATGGTGGAATGATCTGATTATCCAGATGCTCTGCGATCCGCAGAGCGAGCCCGTATATGCCCGTGATGTTTCGGAGAAGTTGTTCAGCTTCAGTGAGGAGTATAAGGATGACAATCTCCCCATCACCTTCGAGGACGCGACGCCCAATGCCCCCATCGATGCGAGCACCGATAATCGGCTGTTCGTAAGCCAACTCCGTGATCTGAAACTCAGCCCCAGCCGCATCCGCAATGCGATCCTTGACTACTACAGAGCATTTGAGCAGCGCTCTGCCTGGGCAAGGCAGCGCTTAGTGGGCTCTGAAGAAATCATGAAGTATGAACGCCGGCTGACGAATGAGTGGGAGCGCACCAAAGACGCCCTATTCGATGATGCGCTTAACACCCCGATCGAGGACTGTTCTGAGCCGGAATTGATTGCCGTTGGCAAGAAGCTCTATACCTGGGCTGAGACAGAAGCACAGAAGCTTGCTCATCTGAAAATCCGGGCACGCGTGACGGAGCCTTACGTACTTCGCGGCAGCTTTCAGATTCTCGCCAACAAACGCCCCTATCCCACCGTTTATTGGCATCCACAGCTGCTGGATCGCCTGGCCAAGGCTGCAGGAGAGGCCGAATGATTCGCTGGGATGAACGTCCTTTTGAGACCAAGAACCTCTTCAACCCTGCCTTCTGCGCGGTAGTCCTGATGCGCGCGCTCAAGGCCTATGCAGTGGTAGATCCCAAGGGCATGCCTTTTTCGATGTCACTGCTTGTATTGCCGCTGAGTCTCCACCACGAATCTCGAAGCGCGCTGCTCAAGCACTACAAGGGCTACCTGCTCAAGACGGTGGAAACGTACCCCCAGATGCAGATCGGGTTGGCCGAGCGGGTCACAGAAATGCTGCCGTTCACGTTCGAGGCATTTGCGTTGGCGCACTACACCGACTGCTTTGAGGTCACTCCACAGGGACGACTCCTTCCGAAAGCCAGGAGGGTTAAAGCAAACATCGAGGGCACCGAGGAATCAGTAGCGTGCCAACGCGCAGCGGCTCTGCTGGGGAGAGAGTTCGCCAAGATTGCAGACCGGGTTACGGTGTACACCGCTTTTGGAATTCGACCATGAAAATCAGCTCCATCCACGTATACAGCCACGATGGCCAGCGCCGCGATGTCAATTTCGAGGTCGACGGGCTCAACATTATTACGGGCCGCTCGTCGACAGGTAAATCCGCCCTTTCGGACATCATCGAATACTGCATGGGCCAATCCAACTTCAACGTTTCGGATGGTGTAATCCAGGACAAGGTGTCCTGGTTTGCAGTGATCTACCAATTTCCGGACGTGCAGGTCATGGTGGCGAAGCCGACCCCGCGATCAGGCGGCGCGAGCTGCAGCCTCGCCATGACCCGTACCGGGGAGTTCGTGCAGCCCCCTGAGTTTTCCGAGCTTGTGGTCAACACAGACGACATCGCCGTTACCTCGCTGCTGTCACGTCAACTTGGCATTCCGGAAAACCGTACAGAGGTTGCGGAGGAGCACACGCGTAATAGCTACGAAGCCTCTATCAAGCATTCGTACTACTACCTCTTCCAAAGGCAGGGCCTGGTCACCAACAAGGATCAGCTTTTCTATCGCCAGAACGAGCCGTTCCAACCCCAGGCGATCAAAGATACGCTTCCCATCCTGCTGGGCGCGTCAACCAACGAACGATACGAGCTGCAGACTAGGCTGCGTTCAGCTCAGCGAGACTTGAGGGCCCAGACAAAGCTGCTGGAGCAGGCGAAGCAAGCCGTGGGCAACAACCGAAACCTGGCCATCGCACTGCTGACTGAAGCCAAGGCCGTAGGAATACTCCCTCAAGATTCCCTCGTTGGGGAGGACGAGAAAATCATTACCGCCCTCAAAACAGCAGCACAGTGGACTCCTGCCAAACTGCACGCCCAGCCTGAGGACAAGGTTCCCAAGTTGGAGTCTGAGCTGGCCAAGCTGAGGAAAACCAAGCGCGAGATCAAATCCAAAATTGAGGCCGGCCTGATATTCGAACGACGTGCCGGCGGCTTCCAGAGCGAGGCATCGGAACACATCGACCGTCTCTTATCCATCAAGTCGCTTCCGAAGAATGCAACAACAGGCGAATGGCAGTGGCCTTTCGCCGAAAAGAACCTGGCCATGGAAACTCCCATAGCCCACGCGCTCATCGGCGAACTGGAGTCCCTAGAAGCAGAAATGCAGACGGTGATGGGGCAACGTCCGCAGATTCAGGGCTACCTGGCGGAGGAAAACCAACGCCTTCAGGACACCACCAAATCGATTGTCGAGAAGGAAGCGGAGCTGACAGCCGCCATCGCCTCCAATACGGTGCTCGCCAACGCCCAGAAGCAAAGCGACGCCGCCAAGTATGTAGTAGGGCGCATCAGCTTTTTCCTTGAAGGCTTTGTCCCTGACAATTCGCTGAAACAGCAAGAAGCTGACTATCGCCGTAGGGAAATGCGCGTACATGAGCTTGAAAAAGCACTGGCAGATGTCGATGTTGACGACCGCCTGGCGTCGATCCTGAATAGCATCTCGGCACAGTTCAATCTTTACAACAAACGCTTCGAGTCGGAATTCAGTGCCTATCCGGCCCGGTTCGACCTGAAGAAACTGACCATCATTTTCGACCGCCCTGAGCGCTCCGTACCCATGGCACGGACAGGCGGCGGCGAAAACTATCTGGCTTATCATCTCTCTGCGCTGCTCGCCCTGCATTGGTACTGCGTCAAGAGTAATCGACCCATGCCTCGCTTCTTGGTGATCGATCAGCCGACACAAGTGTATTTCCCCTCAGAGGAGTCCTACAAAGCGGTCGACGGTACGGTATTGAACACAGAGCAATCCGATGCCGACATGGACTCCGTACGCAAGCTGTTCAACCTGCTTTACCAGTTCACGGTCGAAGACGTACCAGGCTTCCAGATCATCATCACGGAGCACGCAAATCTACGGGATGACTGGTTCCAGAAGTCTCTGGTCGAGGCACCTTGGAGTAAGCCTCCGGCGTTGGTGCCTGAGGGCTGGCCTCTCAAAGGTGAAGTGTCGCTCTGACGAGATGTTGAATGCGCCGCTCTTCTTTGCGCTGGATAGCAAACGCATTCAGACCGCTAGATCACTTTATCTACACGCACTCACAACTGGTCAATCTCATGATGCGCAGTAAGCGTCCGGCCAATACACCTACCTGACAGCGTCGTCTAAGGCGATGGTGTC
>CAZVEZ010000222.1:593-4568 GCA_964626135.1 uncultured Nitrospira sp. | reverse complement strand
AATGCCTAGAAAAGTATCCAGGTCGATTCGTCGGGATTTCGAGACAGAACCCGAACGAACAATCGGCGCACGAGCAAGACCGCAGGGCAATAGACCTGGGCTACATTCGGGGCGTGCGTGTTGGAAACTTGGGTGTCACTTCGCCGAACTTGGAGGGTTGGGAGAGCGCCGAGTTGTTGAGGCTCTTGGCGGATTCCGGGAGTGTTCTGTATCTCTGGGCTCCATTGCATGAGTTTGAGGCTATTCCGCAAATTTCGGTGGAGTATCCCGAGCTGACAATTGTCCTCAATCTCCTTGGATATCCCCATCCGGGACTTACGAACATTGCCACAGACGAGTTCGGACGACCGAATTCTCCTGATGCGACGATTCCGCCATCGTCGTGGGAGTACCTCAAACCCCTCGCTGATCTTCCCCGCTTATTCGTTCAATTCGGGGCTCACTTCCACTTTAGCAAAGAACCTTATCCCTACAGGGATATGCAGTCCTATGGACGTTCCCTATATGAGCTTTTCGGACAGGATCGGCTACTTTGGATGAGCGACTGGCCGTTTTGTGCTCGTGTCCCGGGATATGGCTGCAGCACCCGGATCCTCGACGACACTTTAGCGCCGCTCTCTCCAAGTGCTCGCTCGGCTATCCTAGGAGGCAACATCCGCTCGATCTTCGATTTTCCTGCCGCATCGAGTGGAATTGATACCAGGACCTAGTACAGCTCAACATAATTGCAATCACGCAAGCAGACGGGCTGGCCTGGATACCGTCACCCTCAACAAAGAGTGGATTGTGTCGGCATGACTGGCGCCACACGCCAAGTGTTGGAGGAGCGAGCGCGTAGGTATACGTTGCTGAATTGGTGACGTGAGCCCCAGATAGTAGTCCAGGTGTTGTGGGCATCTGATCCGGACGGTGCGGGATGACCACGATGAAGAGATACAGGCATACCCCGGAACAGGCTGTCCGCAAGCTGCGTGAGGGCGAGCGATTGTTGAATTAGGGCAAGGATCTCCTGAGATGTTGAGGAGTAAGGTCCACGGATGTGGTGTATGGGGAGTTTCAGGGACCCTTACCGAACCCAGAACGCTTCAGGCCCCTCCAAATTTGGTCGCCACGATTCCTGGATGTAGGTTCTTTCTCAAATGCTAGTGCACATAAGCGTAGAGCCAGCGAATACGCCGGTTCGTGACAGTGCTTTGTGGTTTGTAGCGGGAGGTTTGGTTTGTTGAGAGAACAGAGTGATGTGAGTTGGTTTCGTGGATGGGGGGGTCTGATTTGATACGTGAGGTCGATTATCTTGGGTGGGATGCGGTTGCTGCTGCAGAACATCTCGCAGCTGGGGATATCTCACCTGGTGAGCTTCTAGAAGCTGCGTTGGCTCGTCGTGATCGGGTCAACCCGGTGGTGAATGCTGTTGTTTCTTCGTTACAGGAACGGGCAGAGCGGAGGGTTGGTGATGGGTTTTCTGGGTCACGGTTCGGAGGGGTGCCTTTTCTACTGAAGAACTTGGGTGTTCATATCCAAGGAGAGGTGACGAGTCATGGTAGCCATCTATTTCGTGATTGGGTCGCTGATTTTGATAGTGAGTTGACACGACGGTATGAGGCAGCTGGTTTGCTCATCTTTGGGAGGACTAACACCCCGGACATGGGGTTGAATATCACTACTGAGCCGGTTCTTCATGGCCCTACTCTTAATCCTTGGGATACAGCGTTTAGCACCGGCGGTTCGAGCGGAGGGGCGGCGGCTGCGGTTGCTAGTGGGATCGTCCCAGTGGCTCATGCAAGCGACGGTGGAGGTTCGATACGCATTCCGGCATCCTGTTGTGGCCTCTTTGGTCTGAAGGTGTCTCGAGGGCGGACACCTCAAGGACCCAAGCTCGGCGATCAGTGGGCCGGCCTTGTTGTGAATCACGTGGTTAGTCGGAGTGTTCGTGACAGTGCAGCCGTTCTCGACGCTACTGCTGGAGCGGCACCCGGGGATCCTTATGCCTCTCCACCGACCGGGTGCACGAGTTATGAGGATGCCACCAGCCATCCTCGGTCGAGAAGGCTGCGAATCGCGTTTTCCCCAATTGCTGAATCCGGCGCGCCAGTCGAACAAGAGTGTCTTGATGCTCTCCAGACGGCGGTCGATCTTTGCGAGAGTCTTGGCCATGATGTGAGTGAAGTGCCATTCCGCTACGATTCCGCGTCGGTACATGAGGCTTACAAGATCATCTGCGGTTCTTATGTGCTCGTTGATCTGCAGAACCGGTGGAAGGAACTTGGGAGAGAAGCCGGTCCTGACGATATTGAAGGGGCAGTCTGGCGAAGGTCACAGTTCGGAAACACTTACACGGCAGCTGACCACGCACGAGCTGTCCGCACTATCCAAATGGTTGGCCGGTCAGCGGGCGAATTCTTTGAACAATTCGATGTTTACATTACGCCTACCCTGGCACAGCCTCCTCAAGAGATTGGCTACTTCAACGCTGAATTGGAAGACATCGACGAGTTTCAGCGCCGAGTCTGGAAATTCATGCCATTTACCGTCGTCTGGTCAGCGACTGGGTTACCGGCGGCTTCGGTTCCCCTTCATTGGACCGACAATGGGCTACCAGTCGGAGTTCAGTTCACAGCTCGGCTTGGTGACGAAGTCACATTGTTTGAGCTTGCTGGCCAACTAGAGCAAGCGGCACCGTGGTCTGAACGCTTTGAAAAGATGATGTCGACTATTGGATCATAAGCCATCAGCAAACCCTGGCCTCGTTGGCTGAGGAGAAGCTTTGAGTCATTGCGGAGACAAAACCTACAGCAGAATGGAGAAGAGAAGTGTCTGACGGAAAATTCTTGATGGTCGCTCGCACGAGCGTCGATCCAACGATAGTGGAAGACCTTGATCGCTGGTATCGCGATGTACATTTGCCTGAGCTTGTCGAGGTGCCTGGATTTAACTGGGGATTCCGTTGCCGGGTTGTCCGATCCCACCCGACCTATCCTGTGGCCGATGAAACCCCTGGATACCTTTCGGTTTACGAAATCGACAGCCACGAAGTCCTGCAAAGCCAGGAGTTCCTTTCAGTAAGAAACTGGCCCAAAGAGTTGCGAGAACACGCTGATCCACAGGTTGCTGTATACGAGATCATCGCAAAGGGACGAAGCAAAGAATAGCTACCGCTAATACGCCCGCTAGATGGAGAATTCGGTGAACGCCAAAAAAAAGACAGTTCCAGCGGCAATCGTCGACGCTCTTAGTTCGGGCGGGGTCGATACTGTCATCGGAATGCCCGGTGGTAAGACGGGCCCGGTGTTTGACGCGTTGTTCGATCGACCTGATATTCGGACGGTTCTCGTGCGAGAAGAGGGTCTTGCCACTATCATGGCGGAGACGCTGGGGCGGACGACCGGTAAGCCATGGGTAGCGATGGGACAGACTAGCTGGCTGGTCGGTAACGGCGGAACCGGGATTCTCGAAGCGCATATGGGTAACTCCCCGATGTTGCTCATTGGAGATCTGTCGGACAACGCCCCATTCACACAGCTGGCTCCTTACCAGACTGCCACTGGTCACTATGGAGGCTGGGACGCCGCCGTGGTTCTCAGTGGCATGACGAAGGAGGTTTTTGTAGCTTATGATTCGGTCGAAGCGGTGCAACTCGCTCAATTGGCCCTGAAGCACGCTATTTCTGGTGAGCAGGGACCCGTCGCCTTGCTGCTACATAGCAAAGCGCTGGATGGAACAGTTGGTCTGGAGGAGCGTCCTAGGCTGCACGATACCGGGCGTTACATTCATAGCGATACACGCGTTCCGAGTTCGGCATCCCTCGGTATTGTGTCAGCGCTACTTCAAGAAGCCAAAAGACCGACCATCATCGCTGGGAACGGGTTGCGCAGCAGTCGTGGTGGTTCTGAGGCTCTCATAGAGCTAGCGGAAACCGTTGGAGCGGCAATCGTTACTTCAGCCGCTGGAAAGGGGGTAGTGTCAGAGTTTCATGAC
>CAZVEZ010000222.1:0-583 GCA_964626135.1 uncultured Nitrospira sp. | reverse complement strand
GAACCCCGCAGCGAACGAAATTATCGCCGAGTCGGATCTCGTGCTTGCGGTCGCTACGAAACTTGGGCCCATTGATACTTGCTTTGGCAATCCAGAGCTACTCGGGCCCCATCAAACCATCATCCAAGTCGATATTGAACCCCGAAACGCTGCTTGGACGGTTCCGGCGGATCATGTGCTTCTTGGGGATGCTGCCATTGTAATGGCTGCGATTGCACATGAGGTTGGGGACACCATCACGCCTCGCATAGTCCAAAAGCGTTTTGATGATATGGTCGGTTTTAAGGCAGATCGGCGGAGCTTCTCGCGACCGCATGGGTCTTCTGACGATTATCCTATACACCCCCAGCGGTTCGTATCTGAACTCATCGCCAACATTGACCCAGATTGTATCGTGACATGCGATGCAGGTGAGAATCGTCTCTTTATGAATCGTTATTACCAGAGTCATCGTTCGGGCGGATTCCTGCAGCCAGCATCGGCGGGAGGAATGGGTTATGCGATCCCATCCGCACTGGGGCTTAGGCTTGGAAACGAAACAGCAGTGCCTATCGCCGTCTGTGGTGCAACAGCGATGTGGGTA
>CAZVEZ010000221.1:0-4666 GCA_964626135.1 uncultured Nitrospira sp. | reverse complement strand
CCACTAGCGGAACGATCCTCGCCTCCGGCCTGCAACAGGGTGATGCAGGCGATCAGAATCAGATCATGCGCACACCCCGCATGATGGGAGAACCGGTCTATAGTTCACGCGGCTCCGCCTCTTTCACGACCACTCTGGAGTTGACCCATCCGATTCTCGTGGAGATTACTGCGGAAGGACCCCTCGCATACCCTGAATCCACCCAGCGCGCTTCGACGACGGTGTGGCTCGTTCCAGGACAGGGCACGATCAACGACGGCATCGTTCTTCATCTCTACGGGTACATTGTCCAAATCGAACATCCCAGCTCAGGCGAGCCGTTGATCGCGAAAGATGATGTGACCCTGCGCGCATCGGTGCGAACATTGTCCGGATCGTTGGTTCGTCCACACGGGGACTGGGACTCCAGAAAGATACAGATCTATGGCGAAGTGCTGACCGGCACCCGTGTGCTGGAACGGCTGCAGCTCTTCTACAATAACGACACAGCCGGTTTCGAAGCGCCGTTTTTCGTTCCCCTCCCCAACGATACGCCGGACGGAATCACCCTCCGCGTCGTGGCAACCGACCCCTCCAGCGGAAATGTCGGTGTGGGGAGCGCGAAATATCCCGTGGTCAGCGAACGACTCAAGCCACCGACGCGATGATGGGGCATCTGCTGTTCCTTACTTCGTGTATTTGGTCTGTTTGGTTTATTTGGTTGAACGAGAATAACCAGATGAACAAAACAAACCGGATGGAGCGGATCGGCCCGCGGGAACATACTCCCATCGTGTCTCGCACAGCTCACTCCCCATCTACCCTGAAGGCTTGCCGCGATACGAACGCCGTGCGACACTATAATCGATGTCTGCCTTCGCCTCATACGAACATCTCCGCTCCCGGCTCACACTCGCCTTGGCGCTGAACGCCGTGATCATCGTCGCCGAGTTCATCGGCGGATGGATCCTCGACAGTATCGGGCTCATGAGCGACGCGGGGCATAACCTCGTCGACCAGGGCGCGCTGTTCCTTGCGCTCTATGCGCACATCCTCACCGCTAGACCTGCGAGCGAAACCCGTACGTTCGGCTACCATCGCGCAGGCATCATCGCGGCGTTTCTCAATTCCTTCATTCTGTTGTTGACGGCTCTGGGCATCGTTGTCGTCGGGATCAAGCGTCTCCTGCAACCGGTTCCCGTCGACGGCGGCTGGATCATGGCGATCGCCGCGGTGAGTTTCGCGGCCAATCTCGGCATCGCTCTCCTGCTCCAGCATGGAGCGAAGGACGACTTGAATATCCGCAGCGCCTTCTGGCACATGTTGGGTGATGCCTGGGTCTCTCTCGGCGTGATCGTCAGCGGCGGAGCTATCTTATTGACCGGCTGGACGGTGCTGGACCCCCTCATAAGCTTGCTGGTGGTGGGAGCGATCCTGCGCGGAGCCTGGCCGATCTTCAAAGAATCACTGGAGGTTCTGCTGGAATCGACCCCGCCGAAAATCAGCGCTTCACATGTCGCGGCAACCATCGAGGCAATCCCCGGCGTGAAAAATGTTCATGACCTCCATATCTGGGCGGTCGAACCTCGCTTGATCATGATGACCTGTCATATCCTCGTCGATGGAGACGATTCGGCACTGACCAATGACCTTCTCCACGCCATCCGCGCCAGGGTCAGCGCAGATTTCGGCATCAAACACCTGACGATTCAAATGGGAACCGCTTGTTGCCACCCTGAGGAGATCCACTGCGATCTCGCCACGCTGGCAAAGCAGCATCAAGATGAGCATTTCATCCATGTGCATCACTGAAGGCGCAAGACGGGCGAGACTTGCGAGAAAAGCGGGAGGGGCGAAACAAGCAGGACTCGGAAATTTCGAGTCGCGCTTTTCATGCTCGTCTCGCGCTCGGAGACAATGATGCCGACCCCGATCCCATTTTATGTTCTGTGCGGCTCCCTCGGGGCGGGAAAAACTACGCTCCTGATGCGGCTGCTTGAACATTGGAAAATCCAGGGAAAGCGAGCCGGCGTGCTGATGAACGAAGCCGGTGAGGTAAGCATCGATGGCCCTCGCGCGGGCACCATCGCCGAACAAGTGATGAACCTTGCCGGCGGCTGCGTCTGTTGCGATACGAAAGAAGATCTCTCCTGGGGAATCGCCCAACTGGTGCAGGACTATAAGTCGGAGGTGATCATCCTCGAATGTTCAGGCATGGCCGATCCAGCCGAAGTCATCGATGGCGTCACCGATCTCTACACTGCACGGCTTGCACATCTGGAAAAGGTCATTGCCCTCCTCCATCCCATCCCGACAGACAGGGAAAGTATGGGGGGATTCGTCACCAGACAGGCCATACGCTGCGCCGACGAACTCATTCTCAATAAGCGGGACCTCTATGTTCCTGGGCATTGGGAGGGGTTCAAGTCCTCGATCATCGATCAGAATGCCTATGCGCGGATATGGGAAACCAGCCATGCCCGGGTCGATCCCTCTTCGCTGCTGGAACCGATCACCCGCATGTCGCCTGCGCCGGCGGTGAATGTAGAGTTCGGCGCGCCGCGATCATCCGTCACGAGCGTACGGGCCTCGTATCATCCAATCGCCACAACAGTTCGGCTGCCGGGTCCGTTGAATTTTGAACGATTCCTGCGTTGGATGAAGACCCTACCCTCCGAACTTGAACGGGCGAAAGGCTTCTTCCGCTTCGCCAAGGGGCCGGAACTTCAAGAATTTCAATATGCCCATCCTGGCAATGCCACCATCACACCGATCACGTTACTCGACGAACCGAGCCACGCCATCGTGTTGATCGGGCGGGGCTATGACCAGGAGCGCTGCCAAGCAGAACTATTGGGTTGCCTTGAAAGTCGGGAGAATACGAGGATTTAAACAGCAGGATGTTCACGTGGAGCACGATCACGGGCATAGCGCAGGAATAGCCACGCGGCACCGGCTCCCAATAGGCCTCCGATCACCCATGCTCCCAATACGTCCGTGACATAGTGGGCTCCGACATACACACGCGACAGACCAATCAGTCCGACCAGCGGCCAGCTCACCCAGCCTGATTTCGGATACAGAATGTGGAGAAAGGCGGCAGCGGCGGCGGTGTTCACCGCATGGTTAGAAGGGAAACTGTAGAGTCCTCCGCACGGTTGTTCCAGCACAATGATGTCGGGCATTGCCAGGCAGGGACGCGGACGTTGAACGAGATGCTTGAGCTGAGCGCCAACCGCATCGACAATCCCAATCACTCCGGCAAGAGCCGCTCCACCCATCATCGCTTCCCGCACATTCATCCATAGCCAGTAGCAAACGGCGAGGGCGAATGGAACGTAATATGTGCTCGGCCTGCCTAGTGTGATCAGAGCAGAGTCGAGAACAGCGACCTGGCCGGTCAACGTATTGATGGCCCGAAAGAAGGCTTCGTCCCAACTCATGTGGATGCCGAAAAGCGTCAACCGTCAAGCTTTAAAAAGGTCTGTCTGGTCTATCTCGTGTATCCGGTCTATCTGGTTGTTCGGAATAAGTTTGGGCCGTGTTAGCTACTATACGCCATTACCCATCACCTTGAGTCGTTTGTTATCAGCGCGTGCGGAAATGGATGCGCACGGTGAGTTCGCCATCCACCGGCTCGTCGCCTTGTAACTGGGGATCGAACGTCCATTTATTCAGCGCCGCCATCCCGGCGATGGTAAGCTCCCGATGCTTGGCCGGCGCCAAGACTATAACCGTCACCGCCGCGCTTTTCGAAACCAATATGCGCGCCTTCATCCAATCGTCGAGTTCGTTGCCGTCCAATCCGGAAGGAATGGCCGGCCAGGGCGTGGATTTAGGAACCGGCCCCAGCTGTTGATCGTTATTGAGCGGCAGGCCATGGACATGGACCTCGGGCAGCTCCAGCACATCCTCCTGATGATCGCTTTCATGCGTCGCCTCATCGCCGGCCACCGCATAGGCAGCGGCCGGCAGGAAAATCATCCCAAGCGCACAACTCAAGATGATGCTTCGAGGATAATTTGGGCTTGAAAAGATCATAAGCTTCATATTGAGTACTTCCCGATCAATATGTCTTTGTATCACTTCATACAGATGCCCAACAAGGTCATCCAGCAAGGCCGCAAGGAGTGGGGCGACTGAGGCGTACCCAAGAGGGTACGTCGCAGGGAGACACACGACTGAGAACGCCGCTGGGGGCCTTGTTCGGCATCTGATTAAAAGAAATACTGGGCACGAAAGAAGAACGACCTCGGCATCCCCGCATGTGAAACACCAAGACCGATGCTTCCCTCCCCTCGATTGATAAAGTACTGCTGATCGAGCAGATTCACCACATCGAATCCGACGAGGAGTTTCTGTCCGCTTTCCCAAGGGAGTGGGATCACATGCGTAAGGGACATATTATAAATCGTATACGAAGGGCTATGAGTGGAGTTGGTCTTGCCTCCCTCTTCCGCCGTCCGCAATCCAGACGCAAACAGCATCTGGCCTGTGAGAGTCGTCCGCTCTAAAAAGCGATAGGCAAGCACTGCGGAACTAGTCAGCGTCTGCTGGTGGTCGCAATGGACCCCGCCTGGCGAGTTGATGTCGGCAATTTCTTCCCCGTGGAGGAGAAAGTGGCCCGATTGCAAGCCGTAACCTTTACATTGTCCCCAGGCTACATTGCCGCGCGCCGTCAGGTTAT
>CAZVEZ010000220.1:0-4671 GCA_964626135.1 uncultured Nitrospira sp. | reverse complement strand
GCGCGCCGCAAGCGCGCGTCTGTATAGTTTTTCGGTATCTGTTCCCGTTGCAGGGGAGCTGGCGGGGTAGCCCGTCAGCTCCCCTCTTCATTTGACGGCGCATTGGAAAGGCGAAGCGGAAAGGCTGAAGGGGGCGAGGGGACTGGCTCCGTCGTCCTCGACGGTGCCTGTCCCCAAACAGTGCCAGTCTGCAGACTTCAACCTTCCGTCTTTAGCCTAATTACCTGAGCAGTTACAGGTACTGTGAAAATGAAGAGCCCATGAGTCAGATCACCCAGGCCTCCCGACAGCAGGCTCCCATCCTCCTCTACGCCACCGTCACCCTCACCGGCGCGGCGGTCATGATCTTGGAATTGCTCGGCACAAGAATCATCGGTCCTTTCTATGGCGTGAGTCTGTATGTGTGGTCGTCGCTGATTGCGGTGACGTTGATCGCATTGGCGATAGGCTATTTCCTCGGCGGCTACCTCGCTGACCGATATCCGGCAATACGATTGGCTCAAGTGATTGTAGCCTCCGCTCTGACGACCGTGGTGATTCCGTTTCTGAGCGGACCGATCCTGCGCATGACCGATCCGCTCGGCCTCCGCGCCGGCGCCTTCACGAGCGCGTTGTTGCTGTTCACCCTCCCGTTGACGGCTCTTGCCATGGTGGGGCCCTATGTGATCAAGCGAGCGACCCGCGACTTGAGCGGAGTGGCCACGGCATCCGGGACTGTCTACGCGATCAGCACCGTCGGGAGTGTGGCGGGCACATTGTTGTTGGGGTTTTTTCTGTTGCCCATGTTTGGAACCAGGACCATCATCTTTTCGCTCAGCCTGCTCTTAGCCATCCTTGCGGGACTGGTCGCCTGGTATGAAGCGCGAAGCGTCTCGCTGCGCCGATCCATCCGTCCCGTCGTCATCGCCGTCATACTTACCGGCGTCACAGCCGTATCCGGTCTCGCTGCCGCTCGCCATCCGGTTCCGGGATTTACGGTTCAATTCGAGGCTGAAAGTCTCTACGGGTGGGTGCGTGTCGTGGACGATGATCGGAACGGATTCAGGTTACTCCTGTCCGACGCCTCCGTGATCAGCGCTGTAGACCTCAGACAGAATCGCAGTCTGCTGGGCTACCAGGAAATCCTGGGCCTGCTCCCTACGATACAGCCGCAGGCCGCGCGAGCCCTGCTCATCGGCTTGGGCGGCGGGCATGTCGCGCGAGATCTGAAGGCGCAAGGCGTCATGACCGATACGATTGAAATCGATCCGGCAGTCGCCGGCGCGGCGCGGCGCCATTTTCATTTTGAGCCGACGGGGCTGTTTTTGGTCGGCGACGCGCGCTATGAGATCAAACAACTCACGACTCGCTACGACCTCATTATCCACGACTGTTTCACCGGCGGCTCAGAGCCGACGCATTTGCTCAGCCGGGAAATGCTGAATGAGCTACGCGCCATGTTGAACAATCACGGAATATTGGCCCTCAACTACGTCGGCTTCACACAAGGCGAAGGATCGGACGCCGTCGAGGCCGTGCATCGAACACTGCAAGACCTCTTCCCCCACCTGCGCACGTTCGTCACGGATAAGAACGAATTTACCGATTTTGTTTTCCTCGCGTCGCTCGCACCGGTGGCCATCGATCCCCAGACCGGCGATCGCCGCCTGCGCTGGCTGCTGGATCACGAGCATCGGTTTGTGGAAGGGAGCGGCTTCGTCGTCACCGACGACTACAACCCGCTTGAAAGCCGCCAAGTCCGCAAGTCGGAAACGTACCGGAAGCATTTTCTCGAACGGATTTCATTCGATCTCTTGCTGCGCTAGTTTGCCTGGTTGTCACTATTCAGGTAGATAGGCTGAAGGATTTTAGACTGAAGGGCTGAGGCCGGAGAACTGGACGCTTCAGTCTTCAGCCTGAATCCCTGAGTAGTTACCGAGACAGATCAAACAGACCAGCACGGGTTTGGACCCAAGGGATGATAGCAGGTGTATTGGTTGGTCTGGTCGAGTCCAGCGTATCCGGCGAGTTATTCCAGAGGGTGATGGACGCGAAGACCGGGGAAGCGATGGTAGTCGCGATCGGCGGTCACCCACTCGCTTCCGCTTTCAATGGCCAATGCAGCGAAGAAGGCATCTGGAACGAGGTTGCCTTTGATATCGGCGGTTTTGCACAGGCCGCAAAAGATCTCCCAGTGGCGGGGACCAGGATTAATGATCGTGCACGTTGGCTGGTCACGCAGCTCCATTGCGAACGACAAGGCTTTGTTGATGCTGCTTGGCGGATTGAACACGTTCGGGTGCGTGACGACTCGCAAGAAGCCGCTCAACACCAGATCGGACAGGCCATAGGGACCGTCGGAGTTGATCAGGTGTTCAAGCCACTTGCGATATACATGATGGTGCGGTGAATCTTGACGGTGGGCGTAGACGAGCACATTGACATCAAGAAGAACCATGCGGGCGCTCCATGAAGGCGAGGAGCGCGGCAGAGTCGTCCAGGTCTACACCGGGAAGGATTCCGTGTCCGGAGACGGTGGTGAGTTTCACCGGCTTGCGCGGCCGCTGGATGGTCCGGCGTGAGAGAACCTGCCGAAGCGCATCTTCGATGACCGCCGTCAATGACTTGCCCCTGTCATGGGCGAAGCGTTTTGCGGATTTCAGGAGTTGATCGTCGAGTCGAACGGTCGTGCGCATGTGGCAGAGCATATCGACCAGGCATCAATATGTCAAGCTGAACATTCTGGAACGGTACGAGAATGAATCCGGGGCCGTATTTCCACAATGGCGGCCATCGCAGGGGACCGGCGTCGCGAAGAAGGACGCCGGTCCTCAAGACCTCCACAGCTTCCTGACCGATAGGTCATTGCCCTTTCTCTCCTCATCGCATCTCAGGTAGAGTATTCGATCTATCCATGAAACCAACAAGGTGTCAGGCCATCATATTGAGCATTCTATTCTGCGCTGGATTGTCCGGCAATCCTTCGCGCGCCCATGCAGATCTCCAGCCGAATCAGGTTGTGATCCTCGCCAACGCAAACAGCCCGGAGAGTCTTGCTGTGGCCGCGCACTATGCGTCTCGCCGCAACATACCGGCCGGCCATATCGTGAGGCTGGAGCTTCCGTTTCGTGATTCGTTGACGCGCCAGGAATATGAAGACCTGATTGTGGCCCCACTTCGCCGGTCAATCAGCGCCGCCGCTCTCGCTTCGACCACCAGAGTTATTGTGACAACGTATGGCGTGCCGCTACGAGTCGATGCGCCACGGCTCTCGTCTTCGGAGAAGGCCTTGCTGGCCGATGCGCAGAGCCGAGTCCATGCGAGCCGCGCGGCATTGGAACAGGTGCAGCAGGCGCTGAATCGTCTGGAATCACAGGCGCCTCACAGCGAGAGCCCAAGCCCCATACCCGCACAGGATATCCTCGAAATGGCCCGAACCGCCGCCTTGTTGTCGGGCCTCGATCAGGCGTGGCGCAGGGCTGTGGCGTCCATAACAATGCGACCGCAATCCGAGCAAGCGCAAGAGACACAGTCTCTGATGCGGTTGGCTCAGCAGTATGGAGGCTGGGGCATTCTCCTTCAAAAAACAGCAAGCGGCGGGCAGCTCGATCGAGCCTCCGATACTCCGGCCATGGCGGCCTGGCGATCACTCCTTGAACAGACAAGCCCCGTATGGAACGGGTTTGGACGCAGCCCGATCACGACTCAACGTCAGCTCATTTATCGCTGGGCCGAGCGACTCTTCGGCTTACGCGGGGTGCTTGAACTCGCAAGCGCTGAAGTGGACTTACTCACCTACACCCATGCCGATGCAAGTCTCGATAGCGAAGTGGCTTTCTTGTGGTGGGACCGCGATCTCTATCCGGTCGCCTGGCGTTGGGGAAATCCGCTGTTTGAAGGTTCGGTTACGGCTCCGAACGATCTGCCCATCCTCATGGTCAGCCGGCTCGATGCGCCGACAGCCGATCTGGCAAACGGTTTGATCGATCTGGCGATGCAGGCTGAACAATCAGGCTTACAGGGCACGGTCTATTTCGACGCGCGCGGGCTGAAAGCCAAAGACGCCACCGACACTTATGGGGTCTACGATCAAAGTTTGCGGGATGCGGCTGAGGTGGTGAAGCAACGATCAGAATACCGGGTCGTGCTGGATAATAACGAGGCGACCTTGAGCCGGCCGGGCGCCGCCCCGGATGTCGCCCTCTATATCGGCTGGTACAAGCTCCGATCCTACGAAGATGCCTTCACGTTCAATCCAGGAGCCATCGGCTATCACATGGCGTCGGCAGAGGCGATGACGGTGCACGACCGCCGTGAACGCGGCTGGTGCAAGAATGCATTGGAGCGAGGAATCACGGCGACATTGGGATCGGTGGGAGAACCCTACTTGGATGCGTTTCCGGAACCGGCTCGCTTTATGACGCTGTTGCTGACGGGGAAGTATTCCCTGATCGAAACGTATTACCTGACAAGCCGCTATGTCAGCTGGCGGATGGTTTTGTTCGGAGATCCGTTGTACAACCCGATGAGGGGACGATCGCGTCCGACGGCAGATTCCGCTATCTCTTTGCCCGTCCCTCCCTCGGAGCGACCGCTCGGCGATCCTCCGGCCAGGCTCGCGCAGAAACACCGGGAACAACAGGATCAGATAGCCAGGCTGGTGAAACTCCTGCTCGATGCGGAAAGCGGCAA
>CAZVEZ010000219.1:0-4682 GCA_964626135.1 uncultured Nitrospira sp. | reverse complement strand
AATCAACGTGTGGACCCTCTACGGAGATCATATCTATACAAATCACCACTAAGGCTCTCGGTAGCACATCACCCCCTCGCAAGAGGTCTATCTACTGAGATCATACCTATGCATATCGCCGCTAACAGGCTGTTGACAAAGTCCGCAGCGGCGTTCTCGCAGCGCTCAGAGGCTCAACGTACTGCAGAGAGTACGCTTCGCCTCGTCGCGTGCTGCGGCCTTGCTGGACGGCCTTTCTGAACAGCCTGCGATCACTTCTGACGAGGTCTGTGAGCATCCAGACCTTGCGTGTCTGTTCTGCTCCAGTAGTTTGTCGACGCCCTGCTAAATAGCTGCGGCACTGGGTCTGGTTCGTCTGAGTTCCGTACCGGCAGCCGTCTACGCCTCTTGCATCCGCACGAACTGGCGCGCATCGATCAGGTCCTTTCTGGTGCAGAGCTGCTTTCCGAGCAGCAGGTGCTCCAGCGCCGCAATCCTGGCTGTCATCTCCGGCAACACAATCTCGACCTGTTCGCGCAAGTCCTGCAACCGACGGCTTAGCCCCAACTCACTCCGCTTTGTTCCCGATTTCTTCTTATTTACTCGGCCAACCGGCCGATCTTGCGTTCGCTTTCGAGGAATCACCCTCTTGATTGACATAACTTCCTCCCGGTTATACTTACTTCGCTATCCAGAGTCCCAACACCGTCCGCATCGACGCCGAATCCCCCCTTCACACAGTCTTGATACATCAAGCTCTTTCGGTTCCGTGCAATAGGGACTTCCGATCGACCTATCACGATCATGGTCCTCGCGCTTCATACGATTAGCTTAGAAGAAACCTCGAAAGCCGTCCAGCAAGGCCATAGCAACAGGTGCCCGCAGCTTACCGTGTTGTGAAATGTGGTCATCTGCTGTGGATAAATTAGGCCTTCTACTTAATGCTCGATGTGCGGTTGTCCGATTCAGAGAAGAAATTAGCCGTCTGTTACCAAAAATCCACGCCTTGTGGAAAAGTGAAAGAATTATCTGTCAAGCCACAAAATGTTGTGGGGCAATTTAATGAAACACAATGCCCATTTTTCAGGCAAACAGTTCACCAGTCTTTCCGTATAGGTGATTTCTCTCTCCAGAACCATCTTGTGCACAGGGTTATCCACAGAAATTGTGAACCTGCAGATGAGGGCCATCTGCATTCAATCATGGTAGCGGTGGAGGCCGCCGTTTTCAAACGCTGGGAAAATATTGTGGCGTCACAGGAGCATATCCCAGGCAGACAACCGTGAGCTTCGATACGAGCCGTGCCTTCAGCTATATGCGCCCAGCTCTCCCCTCTGAACTACAGGATGATTTATCCAAGGGAAACCGGTATTCTTTACGCGGAAAACCAGCGCATCACAGCGGCGCCCGTTTCGAATCGTTCCGACGACACCGAGGAAGGGAATCCATGAGTTCGACACCCGGCACGACCGCATCGCGTCAATTTAAGACGCTTCTCTTGTCAGAACAGCTGGAATTCATCTGTGAAGCCCACAATGGCCTCAGCGCAAAAATCGTTCAAGAAGCCGGCTTTCGGGGCATCTGGGCCAGCGGCCTTTCCATCTCTGCTCAATTCGGCGTCCGTGACAACAACGAAGCCAGTTGGACCCAGATACTTGAGGTGCTGGAATTCATGTCCGACGCGGCCACGATTCCGATTCTACTCGATGGCGACACGGGATATGGCAACTTCAATAATATGCAGCGGCTCGTCCGCAAACTCGAACAACGTCACATCGCGGCAGTCTGCATAGAAGACAAACTCTTCCCCAAGACCAATAGTTTCATCAAGGGGGATGCCCAACCCATGGCCGACATGCAGGAGTTCTGCGGAAAAATCAAGGCAGGCAAAGACGCCCAGACCGACCCTGACTTTTGCATTATTGCCAGGGTGGAAGCCTTCATCTGCGGCTGGGGACTGGCGGAAGCCCTGCGTCGAGCCGAAGCCTACCATCAGGCCGGGGCGGACGGCATCCTCATTCACAGCGCCCTATCGGTTCCGGATGAGATCCTGTCGTTCAAACAGGAATGGGGGAATCGATGCCCCGTCGTGATCGTACCCACCAAATATTACGCCACGCCCACCGATGTCTTTCGTCAACACGGGTTTTCGATGGTGATTTGGGCCAATCACATGCTCCGTGCCGGCGTGGCCGCCATGCAGAAAACCGCGCGAACCCTCAAGGAGCAGGAACATCTGCTCTCCATCGAAGACAAAGTTGCGCCGGTCTCCGAAATCTTCCGTCTGCAAAATGCCGAGGAACTGCAGGAAGCCGAAGACCGCTATCTGCCCCGTGGCGCTGAAGACACCTGCGCCATCGTGCTGGCCGCATCCCGCGGCGATGAATTGGGGGAACTCACCCAGCACCAGCCCAAAACGATGGTCAATATCCAGGGCGCCCCGATCCTTTCCCACATAGTGGACGCCTACAATGCCGTCGGCATCAAAGATATCGTGGTGGTCAGAGGATATAAGAAAAAAGCCGTCAATCTTCCTAACCTGACCTATATCGATAACGACGACTTCGCGGAAACCGGAGAGCTGGATTCCCTACTGAAAGCCCTCCGATCCAGGACAGGCCCTGCGCCGCAGAGCACGATCGTGTCCTATGGCGACGTGCTGTTCAATAAATACATTCCCCAAACCCTCTGCCAGCAAATGGATGACTACACGATTTTCGTCGATAGCAACTGGCAGGAGCAGACCAGCTATGCCCGTCTCGGCGGGTTTACCGAATGCACCATTCCCAATACGAGAAAAGCCTTCAACGCCAAGATCTACCTCAAGCAACTGGGGAACAACATCCCCAAAGAATCCATCCATGGCGTGTGGATGGGGTTTCTCAAAGTTTCACCCGGCGCTACCGCCCACATCATCGCCATCATTGCAGAGTTGCTGGCCAAGCCGGCCAACCGCAAGGCAGGCATCCCCCAACTGCTCCAAGAACTCGTGAAACGGCAGTATCCAATCCGAGTGCTCTATACAGCCGGCCACTGGCTCGACATCAATAGCCTCGACGATGTGGTGCAGGCAGGGAGTTTTTAGTTTATTTGGTCTCTCTGGTTGGTCTGGTTTCGTTCCAGAAAATACCCCAACTACGGCACTGTCCCTCATTGCCGTGAATGGTGCGCGGGATAAACTAGACCATGCGCGATTCATGAGAATGGAACTTCCAACCAGTCTCGCTTTTCTCGCATGTCGCGCAAGTCCGGCGCATAATGATTACGGAACCACTTTGACGTCGATAGGCGTGATCGTTGAGGCGCCGACCATCGTCGTAAAGTACCCTCCATTGGTGTTCCCTCCCCAGCACTTCACTGTACGCTTATCTTCCACCACGCAGCTATGCATGAGGCCGGTGGCCATCTCACGGGCAGATCGTACACCGATGACTTCATCGGGGACAAAAATGCCCTGTTCATGAACCGGACGGGTCGTGTCCTCTCGTGTGCTATAGCCGAGTTGCCCCGTTTGATTCCTCCCCCAACAGTTGACCGTTCCCTGTCGTAACAACGCACAGGCATGAAGAGATCCGCCGCCAACCTTTTTCGCAGAGGAAATACCTGTGGCTTCTTCAGGAACTAAGGCCCCCTTGCTGGTTCCATTCCCGAGTTGACCTTGACGATTATCTCCCCAACACTTCACCCTCCCATTGGCCATGGCGGCGCAGCTAAAATTGTTCCCCGTCCCGATCGCCGTCACCGACTGCAGGCCGGCGACATCGACGGCGACCGGAGAATCTATCTTTGTGCCGTTTCCCAATTCTCCCCATTGGTTACTCCCCCAACAGCGCACGGTACCGGTTTTGAGAAGGGCGCACGTGTGGCTGAGCCCGGCACTCAGGGCCGTGGCGTCGGTCACCCCTTTTACCGGCACCGGAATCAAGGAATCGATGTAAGTCGCATTGCCTAACTGACCGTGGTCGTTGCGGCCCCAGCAAGAAATCGAACCAGCGGAGCTGAGCGCGCAGGCGTGAAAAAATCCGGCCGTCACCGCTGTGGCCGCGCGAAGATCTGTGACCGTCACGGGCATGATCGCCTTGTTGGTTGTTCTATCGCCGAGTTGACCATACTGGTTGCCTCCCCAACAACGAACGGTTCCATCGGCCAGACTTGCGCAGGAAAAATTCAGTCCCACAGCAATCTGCCGGGCCGCGCTGATGTCGGCCACTTGCACCGTTCTTCCATAATCCTCCGCGAGCTTGCCGTTCCCCAGTCGGCCATCGCTATTGTTTCCCCAACAACGGATCGTGCCGTTGCTGAGAACAGCACAGGTATGGCGCCCTCCCGCTGCGATGGACAAGACCGTCGGAGATTCCGCGCTATGAGCAAAAGAGGCCGGCATCAATGCGACGAGCCCTGCAAGGATCGGCACTCGCGTGATTATCTGTAGCACCCTCAACCTTCCATTCATGTTCAGCTTCCAAGAGTCTGTCCGCGTCATGCCATTCTACTCCGGCAAACGATCAGTCGGTATGCACAGTGGAACGTTTCTCTGCGATAATCGAAAGAGATGGGATAGGAAGCTGGAAACAGCAGAACAGCAAAGAAAGGGTGTCGGTTCTTGCTATCTCACCGACACCCTTTTTACCGATAGCCCTCTAGCAGTCTGTTGACAAAGTCCGCCAGCGGCGTTCTCGCCGCGCTCAGAGGCTCAACGTACT
>CAZVEZ010000218.1:0-4697 GCA_964626135.1 uncultured Nitrospira sp. | reverse complement strand
TTCCCAACGAATCGGCGATTTGTTTATGCCTCGGTGCACGGCGGATATGCGAAACGCTCTCGTAGATCGATTTTGAGATAGGTTCTAACCAGAGAGACCAACGAACCAGAACAACCGGCTAGCAAGGAATATTCACGGCCGGATCGCAAAACAATGACGGAATCACCGGAGGGCTCATGTATCGGTTTGAAGGATCCTGAGACCCCATCGATCCCTTAATCGGTAGACCGCCTGGCATTCCTGGGAGCTCTCGTCCGGCGGAACCAAACCTCTTCCCGGTACTTGAGCTCACCGAAGATCCCATCACGGGAGCCGTCGGTGATGTCGACCCGGCGCCAGCCTGACCGAGAACCACGGCGCTAGGAACGACTTGTGGAAGCTGTCCTGCTTGATTTTGAACCGGTGGCGCGGGCGACGGTGTTTGCGCGCCGCACGGATTCGCCAGCACGCCTACGAGACCCAATACCAAAATCGCGAGAGAGTCCCATTTCTTCATCAACCGGTAATTCATAGGTGCTGCGTGTGCGACATGCCACCCGGCATCGACCAGTCTCGGATCGACAATCAATCCCAGCAGGATTCTAATGAGATAGGGATACCCCACGCAATGCCGCTTTCGCAATCGGTTTCTGCTATATTATCCCCCGCGCGCAGGTCGCGCCAATGTATCGATCAACAGCGGGTGGCTCTCGGTCGAAGATAGACGTGCACGTATGGCATCGGACGAGATAACTGCCACCGGCCACCATACTACATGAGGGCGATTTGATGGACACCTCGAAGAGGGATGAACTGCTTGGGACGATCACCTGGTGGGGCTTTCATGCTCTCCTCATTTGGATAGGGATCAGGCATTTTCTGGCTCGATCTTCCGACAGTAACATGCTCATGTCGGATGTGTTTGCCGGCCTCCTCATAGGAGCCTGCGTGCTGTCCATCCTTCGGCTGTCGATAGGGCGCATCATGCTTCGTCTGATCGCCGTGTTCTACATTTCGCAAATTTTGCTTCAAGTATGGCATGGAACGTTCCAATGGGGCAGCCTGACTGACCTGGCGATCTGGGGATATACATTATACTCCTTCGGAACAACGAGTTGGCGGCATGCCCTCTATACGCCACTGGGCGTCTTCGGAAAGTTGAAGCCATAGCACCGGCACAATTCGCCGGGACCTAAAATTTGACCGAGAGCCAATGACAGTTACTGGCCCATTCCAGGGATGAGGTGCTTGAAGGATTCACCCTCTTTTTTGATGGTCTCCCCACCAGCCGGCGACAGGGCTGATAGCTGATCTTTGGCCTGTTTGATCGTGTCCATATTCTTTTGCAACGCGTCCACATTCTTCTGCATCTCGACCAGAGCGGTTCCAATCTGGCTGACCGAAGTTTTCAACCCGAAAAGTCCTTGAGCCGGGGCAACATGCAGCGAAACCCCTCCCAAGCCGAATCCGAGCAGGAACACAGCAATCAATACAATGTAGGTCGATCGTGAGTTGGGCATAAACCCTCCTTGGTTATGTGAGGCGTCTCTGCATGCGGCTGCGTGGTCACTCCTTGCCACAGGCCACTTCCCACAGAGCGTGATTGATACTCTCCGGTTCTACCGGCAGCCAGTTGCCTGTGTCTACGTATCCGTCAACCGGGATTCCGGTTCCCATTTGGCGTGAGAACTCTGTGAACGCGAGAAGCCGAAGACGTTTTCCCGCACAGTCGAACTCCTTGTGCGTCTTTGTCGACAAGAATCTGGAAGGTCCTCTCGCATTCCCTTGCATCCATTTAAAGTCGAGTAATTGCCATAGTGTTACCAGACTCCCTTCCCTGTGAATGGTTTCCGGCTCAATGTAGAGCGTCTGTAGTCCCGGTACGAGGTAACGTCTCTCCACCGCGACCCATTCCGCATTCACAGATCCACTACTCAGGACCAGCAGTGTGATGAGGAACCGGAAACTCAACCGGCAGGCAGGCGGAAGCTTCGGATAATCCTTCTTCACTGTGCGACGGCTCATAGATGATACCTGCGCGACATGCCGAATGAGATCCACCCGTCTTAGCCAGGCGATTGGCCTGGGAAGTTTCTAATCATGCGGAGGCCGTCACGCAAGACCGGATGCGCGGACAAGGCGACAATACCTTCTGACGCCACGTTCGGTCTTCAACACCTCGGTTGACTTGTTCGTGGGGAGTGTTATTATTAGTTAGAAACACTGATTGGATGACACCAGCACCTTGAGGGTAGCCCGGTATGGCAGGTGACAGCACACGACATAGGGAGACGACGGTAGGGGTGAAGGCTCTGTATGGGGACTGTCCCAGCGCCGCTGGAGCGGCGGAAAGGAGCCCTATGTGGTTGTTAATCATCGTCCTACTGAATATCGTGCCGGGACTCGAAAAGGTTACGGTGCTGAATACATTTGCCACGCCTGAGGAATGCCAGATCGAACGAAATCGCATAGGATTTGCCATGGCGGAAGCATACCCATATGAACGTGACTTTGTCATTGCCTGTCGATTGAATCCAAAGCACAGCTCATAAGGACAGTTGAAGGGAGTCAGAGAAGGGTCACTTCATTCCACCCTGATAGCTGGCCTGAAGATTTGACGGTGTGTCATTTCATTCCCCTCTCCGCAACACACGGAAAGAGCCGTGCAACGGTCCCTGTGGATCTCACCCTCACCTCCTTCCTCATGGTTCGACTCGCGCTGTGTGTGCCTGTACACATTTTTCAAGCATGGACTTTAAAACCGGCGTATACTGTGTCTGTCAAGCCAGTCATCATGATCACAGCGGAGCCTTGATCATGAAATTCGTCCTCGCCTCAGATACGTCGCCATCGTGCTATCCCGCATTTCTCTCGACCATCCCTGAAATGACCTCTATTGAGAGGTCGCCCACTACAGGAGGTGTCACCATGCCCATCTCACGAACACTCAACACCTATCTCGATCATGAACACGTGCACTATGACGTGTTGTGTCACCCGAAAGCGTTTCGCGCTGCAGACATCGCCCACGCGCTGCAAACACCTGAAAAAGAAATGGCTAAGGTTGTGATCGTGAAAGTAGGTGGGCGGTCTGTCATGACGGTGCTGCCTGCAAGCTGGAGCGTGGACCTCCACCGTCTCAAAGATGTCTTTCGGACTCGTCATGTACGGCTCGCAACCGAGCATGAGATCGCAAGCTTGTTTCCTGACTGCGAGTTGGGTGCAATGCCTCCCTTCGGTAATCTGTATGGGCTCCCTGTGTATGTCGATCAATCGCTCACGGAGGACGAAGAGATCGTCTTCCAAGCCGGAACCCATTCGGACGCGATCCGCATGCGTTACATGGACTTTGCCGCGCTCGTATTTCCGGTGGTAGCGGAATTCCACCGTTCATCCTCAGAAGACTGGTAGCGAACGATGCGCAGACTCACTCGGCGACAATGTCGCGCAAGAACATTCTTCTCACGCGAATCTTGATCGCAGTCGATGGCTCCGAGCATTCTGCCATGGCGTTGTGCTATGCCGGAGCTCTCCTGCGTATACTCGCGATGTGCAGGCCACGCTGTTTCACATGCTGAAGCCGATGCCGCTCATACGATTCTCGATGAAGCTCGCGCTGGAAGCGCGAAACCATCGTTATGAGCCGTCACGCCTCACGCGCGATCAAACGGTTTTTTGGCGGAAGTATTACGGATCAGCTGCTGCGTGATGCGTCTGGCTTTACGCACTGAACCGTGGAATGACTCCAGGAGCACGTCTCGCCCACTGCCCTGGACAAGATGAGCATTCCTTGATGAAGGTGCGAATCAATGCTCCTTCCCTTTTTCGAAGAATAATCCGCGGTTGATATCGCCAATGCTGACCATTCCGACAAGCATGTCCTTGTCAACGACGGGGATTCGTCGAAAATTCTTGAGGCCCATGTACGAGGCAACTTCCAGAACAAGATCACAGGGTGTCACCATCAAGGGATTTAGACTCATGACCTCTTCTACTTTCCCTCCAAGAACCTCAGGATACCCCTTTTCCATCTCGACAAAATTCCGGCTGTGTACATTGTCATGAATGTAGTCGCCATAGTTGGGATACAGCGGCAGCAAGGCATCGCGTAAGGTGACCAATCCAATGAGCTGATTGTCTTCCTCGACGACAAGGATGGTCGCGCAATGGCGGTTGATCATTTTCTTCACGACCGACCGGACCGTATCTGTCTTTTTAGCCGTCACGAGACCGGTCGACATGACTTCATGGACAAGCATGGCCACCTCCCTTCTGATGATCGATCTCCAAGATTCTTTTTTTCCAGAGAACCACCGGGCGACATCCGCACGGAAAACGCCACGGCAGTGGCCATCAAGGGAGGCAGGTATGGGAACCTCTGTGGTACCGGAGAAACTGAGTACGTGATTGAAGGCCCTTTGGGCTTGCAGACCAGCTGAAAGCCGGACCTTCAATTCAGCGGGCTAATTAGATCCGGTGGACCAAGATCTTCCATCAGCAACCTCCTCTTCGAGAATAAAAGCATAATCGTTTTCTTCATACTCCCGCTTCCTCTTCCTGTCAATAAGGGGAGTTTGTCTATTAAAACACCACGGGCGACCTTACTCTATTGTAAGGTCGCCCGTGGGCGGCGCTTAGGACGCCGAAAGTCTCTCTACTTCTTCTGGCCCCTTAGTAGGGGAGCACCTTCAAGACGTCCTTGCTCTCGTTGTTCCAGA
>CAZVEZ010000217.1:0-4701 GCA_964626135.1 uncultured Nitrospira sp. | reverse complement strand
CGGGTACGAATTCAAACGGTGAGGGAGCAGCGGTCATTGGATCGACTCAGCAGGAGCCGGCCTTGTGCGGTTCGGACTGGTACGGCACACATCCACTCTCAGGCGGAGTCTTCGCGCGCAGAACGCGCAGACTTCCAGGTTCAATCTCGGTTTTTTGTTCTCTCATGGGTGGTTCCTCTCTGGCTGTTGGTCATTCTGGCCGGATCAGCAGAGGCGCAGCTCTACGGACCGGAGCTGCCCGATCACCCCCGGAATGTGTCGTCTTTCTTCGATACGCGCATGCACCAGCGGACGCATCTGCCTTCTGGCCCGATGCTGGGCGGGCGCGCCTACAACACACTATCATTGCCACGTCTGTGGTCGGATCAGCCTGAGGAGGTTGAAACTATTGAACGGGTTTCGGGTGAGGCGCGCGGACCCCGGATTCCTGAGCCGATGGTGTTCGATCTGGTCAGGCCTCTGGGAGCGAAACGGGGCGAAATGGAGGTGAACACGTTGGGTCTCGTGCCGCTGAATCGAAGATCCGGGCGTGTGAACGGCTCGCCCGATCCTCTCGGACTCGTGCGACGGAGCCCCGATCGCCAGGGAATCGAATGGGCGCCGGAAGTCGAATATATGATCCGCGACGGTCTCGCGGTCGAATTCGAGCTCCCTCTGGAAAACGGGTATCTTGAAGCGTACAAGGGGGCAGGACAAATCACCTTCGGGACCGCATTCAACCATCACGTCATTCACGGAGCCCAGGCAATCGTGCAGTACGATCTCGATCCCAAGGTTTGGACGGCGACATGGCTCTACCTGGCCGGTGTCCGGTTCGACGAAACCTGGAGCCTGTTCGGAATGTTCGGACCCCGGCATGAGATCGGCGCAGTCCCGGGAGGACGGAAGGTCGAACTCCTGTCGAACATCACGGTCTTTGCGGATGTGACCGATCGGGTCGTCGCCGGCGTGGAGACAAATTTCGGGCAAGTGGTCGGAGGACACACGAGTCTGCTCGTCATGCCGCAGATCCATTATGAACTCGGCGCGTTCTGGATGCTTCAGGCGGGAGCCGGGGCGCGGTTCACGAGCGGACTTACGCTGCCGAATATCGGGTTCCGGCTGATTCGGGAATTCTAGAATTCTACTTGATCGATTGCGGCGCATCTTTCACACCCAGCAGGGAGGTTCGTATCATGGCGGTATTGTCCACTGAACAACTCATTCCGTGGTTGTTGGCCCATGCCGAAACGGCCGGAGAAGCCGGGTTGCACATTCTGTTGATTCTGGCGGTCGGGTATCTCGGCACCCGGTTCGTCAGGCTCGGACTGCGACAGTTGGAACGAGTCATCGTGCTGGCAAATGAGCCAGGCGAGCTGGTGCCGGGAACCGCCAAGAAACGGGCCGCCACCTTGACGGGGATTCTCCTGACCAGCGCGCTGATGATAATCCGGGCGATCGTGATCGTCGAGATTCTCCATCAGGCGGGGTTGGACATCAGACCGATTCTGGCCGGCGCGGGTATTCTGGGTCTGGCCGTCGGCTTCGGCGCGCAAAATCTCATCCGCGACCTGATCAGCGGGTTCTTCATCATCTTAGAGGATCAAGTGCGTCTGGGAGATGTCGCCGTGATCAACGGCACCGGAGGCCTCGTGGAATCCATTACGTTCCGGATCATCACGCTGCGCGACTTCTCCGGGGTGGTCCATATTTTCCCCAACGGCACCATCACGACGCTGTCGAATATGACGATGCAGTGGTCGGGTTTTGTCCTGGATATGGGGGTGGCGTACAAAGAGGACACGGACCGTGTCGCCGGCGTCATGCGCCAGGTGGGTGAGGATCTGCGCAATGATCCGGCCTTCAGCGACAAATTCATGTCGCCGATCGAAATCATCGGCGTCGACGATTTTGCCGATTCGGCCGTCGTGATTCGCATCCGGATCAAGACCCGGCCTTTGGAACAATGGAACATCGGCCGCGAGTATCGGCGACGGCTGAAACAAGCCTTCGATGCCCAGGGAATTGAAATCCCGTTCCCGCACCGCACGCTCTATATGGGAGAAGCCAGCCAGCCCTTTCAGGTCCAGGTTCCGGAAGGCTCGGCCCCGGCAAGGGCATAGCAGCGGAACGCCACTTGCCACGCCATGGCATGGTGGGCGAAAATCGGGCCCGGCCGACGATACGGCTGAGTCGTTGAGTGGCATCCTCATTCACCGGGCATGTGGCAGAGAGCAAGGAGGTTCCGTATGGTTCAACAGGGGTCCGGAGGTATGGTCGCGTTGGCGCTGGTTGCGGGGCTCGTCGGCGGGATGGCGGGAAGTCGGCTGCTCACGACCGATTCCGTCATCGCGCAGGAGGCGCAGCCGCACATGCAGGTCGTGACGGTGCAAAAGTTGATCGTGACCGACAAGGAGGGAAATCCTCGCGCGCAGCTTGCGGTGTCTGAAGGAGGAGAGCCGCGTCTCGATCTTGCGGACAAGGGCGGGAAGCCCTTGGCAAGCCTTGCCCTGACGGGAGAGGGCGGGGCTGAATTCCGGCTCAACGGCAAAGACGGGGGACCGCGGGTTCGAATGGCGATTCTCGGAAAAGGCGAGCCTCGTCTGGACTTCACGATAGAAAATGACGGTCGATCGGTGACAAGTCTCGGTCTCTCGCCGGAGGGCTGGCCGGATCTGCGACTGAGCGGAAAAGAAGGCAGTGCGTCCGCTTCGATCCTGTTCGTGAACGGTAATCCCCGGCTGCTTCTTGAGGATAAGAAGAAAGAGACGAACGCCGTGCTCACCGCGGCGACGGAGAAGGCGAGCCTGGTACTCTATCGTGACGGCAAACCGCGCGCAGGACTGAATCTCGACGGATTGGATCTGGTCAATGCCGAGGGGAGACCGAGAGCCAGGTTGGAGATCATGGAGAACGGCGAGCCCCGCTTGGCCTTCAAAGACAAGGATGGGCATCGGCTGGTCAGTTTGTCTGTCGAACCGTTGTCGAAAAAAGAGGTGCCTCTCCTGGCGATGTACGATGGGAAAGACGTGTTACGGGCCGGTTTGAACCTGGATGAGGCCGGTCGGCCCAACCTGATTCTGCGGGAGCGGCCGCTCTTGTCGTTGGTTGACATGACCGGCGACGACGGCATCTTCCTGAGCATCGAGCGCGAGAACAGGCCGAGCCTGTTGTTGAGCAAGAAAGGGAAACACAGCGCGTTTCTGGGGCTGCGGGATAATAATGAAACAGCGCTCGATTTTCTGGATGAGGCGAACATGAAGCGCGCAAGCCTCTTCCTTGATCCGGAAGGAGAGCCGTCGATGCTGTTGCGGGACAAGTCGGAGAAAGTCATCTGGTCGGTGACGAAAAGTGAGGCCGGCCAATAAGGGCTTCGAGGCCGGTTACCGAGTCCGGAGGTCTGGCCCGACTGCCGGCCGGGCACAGCTCAGAATATGAATTCCAGCGATGTGTACGCATAGTTCGTATAGTGGTCTCCGGTTGCGTCCGGCGCCCGTTTCGGCACGCCTCCGAATCTGAAGTGGACGAAACCAGCTTGAAGAAACAGGTTGTCGGCGATGGTATACCCCGCGCGCAGGTCGGTCGTATGGCCCAGGTAGGTTCCGGCTGCGCCGGACGGATCGCGACGGTTGCTCCCCGCCCACGGGCTGCGGCCATCGGCCAGCCATAGGGCCCGCTGCTGCGCATAGATCGAGAGTTTTTCGGTCGGGTTGCCAACAAGGCGCAGCCCGGGTGACAGGAGGTTGCTGCGGAAAAACGGCCCGAAAATACCTGTCGGCGCGAATTCGAACGCCCGGGCCCCATAGAGGAAGTCAAAGCCGCGGCTGGCGTAGTCGAATTGAAGTGCCACCTGCGGCGTCCAGGTTCCGTCGAAGGTGAAGCCTCCTTCGACGTGCTGAAAATGTTGAAATTTGCCCCGTTCGCTGACGTTGCCGAATTGATAGGCTGACTCGACTTCGTAGTGAAGTTCGCCTGCAGCCGGTCGTTTTCTGATCCGCCCCCCTGCCATGTCGAAGTCCCGATAGGGGCCCCGGTCACGATGACCGAGGTAGTAGAGGTCTGTCCTCATCCATTCCACGTGGTGAGATTCGTAGTACAGGCCCCACAATCGCCGCTCCGTGTCCGATTCATCGAGGCTCCGCAGGAACCGGCGGACCGGCGCGACGGCAAATCCCCGCACATTCCAGACATCCGTTTCGCCCATCATCCAGCTCACTCCGTCGAAGGCGTTGGTGGCGTTCCGGAAACTGTTCCTTGCCACCCAGCGCCGTCGTCCGAGATCGATATTCAGCCGGCCTACACTGAACTCCGTAAAAAGACCGGACCCCAGGAAGTTCGAGGACACCAGATCAACGTGCAATTGCTGGATATCGGTTTGATTGACATGCGTGTTGTTCACGAACGAACCTCGATCGGTCAGAAAGGCTCTGGAATCCTGCAGTTCAAGCACGCCCCGGACGGGATCGAAGATGTCCTTGATTCCGAAGTAGAGACGGGTCCGTTGGGCCAGTTGCCGATCGCTGCCGACCTCGCCTTGGCGCCACCGACCGTCCATGGTTTCATAGCGAAGCCGATATTAACCGCCGAACGTAAGCCCTTCCGGTTCGTTCAGCGCGCGGTATAACAGTTGCGGGGCTGTAACTGCCGTATCCAGGAAATCGTCGTAGTAGTGCCCGACCTTTCCTGTTTGGACAAGGATCTCGTCGTAGATGCGAGCGATGG
>CAZVEZ010000216.1:0-4718 GCA_964626135.1 uncultured Nitrospira sp. | reverse complement strand
TCCAAGCTGCCGATCAGAGCGAACAGGACGACATATTTAAAGCCTGTCACTGTAAGTAGTCCGGAGAAATCAGGAAAGGCCATGGCGTTGAACATGTTCATCGGCACATTCACCAGAAAATTCGGTCCGACCCGGTATTCATGATGATTAAACGAATACGCATGGGGATGGTCGAGATCGAAATAAAACTCCAAGGGCACCGCGATCAAAAGCACGACGAGAGGAGCGGGAATCTTCTTGAGCGTGTTGCTTGGGATAAAGGGATAAACGACCATGATGGCGAGGCTGAGCAGCCCGATGAAGCCGATTTCAGGGTTCATGTCGACGATGAAGGATGGAATATCCTTCAGCAGCTCCAAGGGTTCTCCGGAGGCGCTAAGTCCCATCATGATGGGAAATTGCTTAGCGATGATGATAATTCCAATCGCGGCGAGCAAGCCGTGAATGACCGAGGTCGGGACAAATTCAGCCAAGATGCCTGCCCGGAGAAGGCCAAAGAGGATTTGGACGAGACCCGCAGCCACGCCGACTCCCAAGGCCAGTCGATAGGCTTGGTAGTCTGCCGCGGGATCTGTCCCCCCTGTAAACCCAAACTCAACCACGCAACCGATCGCAATCACAATCAGTCCGGCCGCTGGTCCTTTGATAGTGAGTTCTGCATTGCTCATCGTCGCGCCGACCAGTCCGCCGATAATCGCCGTAAAAATCCCGGCGATCGCAGGATATCCGCAGGCCAGCGCGATGCCAAGGCAGAGCGGAAGCGCAATCAAGAATACCAAGAAACCGGAGACCAGATCGTAGCGGAGATACCGTTTCATCCCATCGATTGTTCCCTTAGGAATGTTCCGGCCTGACGGGACATGCGAATGTGCGTGTGTGTTCATCAGAGGCAATTTCCTCATAAAAAAAGCCAGCGGGCGCGCCCCTTCGAGGTGTGCGCCTCACTGGCTTGTATTATTGCCGGCCGCTGGATGAGAAGCCGACAACCGTACGCACCACTATTGGTGGAGTTGGGTTTGCACCTGCGTGAATTCCCAGGGACCGGTTCCGTCAGACCTCTTGAGAAATAGTGCCAGACGGTGCCGTCTTCCAAACAAACGTGTAACAGGATTCCGGAGACAAATGCAAAGATTTTTTTGGTCTAGCGGTAGATCGCAGACATAAGAATATTGGGACCATCTCCCTGGGCCCTTCGACCTATCTCGACATAGAATGGACTGACATATTTGTACAAATCACGCGTAACGCCCCGTTCTTGTCATTGTCTTGTCGGTCTCGTGACCTCTATAGTCTGCCGTATCTGGCGACAAGATCGCCGCCAGCACAGGCGTGAACCAGTTATCCTTGCAAGAGACAGGGCCGCGTTCTGCGGAAACTAGAAGAACTGTCCTTCAACAACAGCGACGCAAAGCGCTCCGACTCCTTTTTCCGACCCTCCGCACCTTGTCAGGTTCAATCCCGCCGCCACCTCCCCAGCATCGTCGCCCCGATCCCGAGTTCTGGCGTCGCGTCGAATACATCAAAATACATCAAAAGTGCGGTAAAACCAGTCACGTGTTAATATTGCTGACAGTAGAAATTGCGAGGGTGGCGACACTACAGAGGTTCACACCATGTTGTACGAGTTATTCATGCTGTGGTTCGTCGGTAGCATCGCCGCAGTTGTGGTGAGCATGGTGGTGGGAGGGTTATTGTGTTTATGGTGCGCGCTTCGAGCTCAGTGAGATCGAGTATACGTCTTCTATTACCCGCTTTGCGTTTGACAGACCCTGCCTTTTTTTGACTGTCCACTCCCCAGAAAACCGAGCTGATGCCTGCCACGACACTTCTTCTAACGTCTCACAACGCACCGATACACATGGTCCGTTGAAATTACCGAAATACGCCTGCGCTATACCTTTCACCAGAACTCCGACCACCTTATTTTGTGTCCTTGTGGATATCAATGGCCTCTCCCGCCTCGTTCACTTCGATCGTGACCTGCGCACCGGCGACAATATCCCTGAACGTGCGGCTCTCGGGTCTGAGCGTAAAATCTCTCTCACCTCCCGACGTAGAGAGCGTCATCTGAGACTGACCAGTATCTATCGACGCCAGTGTCCCGGAGATGAAGCGAGGGGACTGACCGGCCCTCCCTGTGATACTGACATCCATCACCATGTTGCCTTCATTGATCCAGAGCGTCATGGCATCACCGACATTGGGAACACCATGGCCATGACGAACAGACGCCGACTTGGTCAGAGTATACGTGTTCCCCGTAGACGTCTTGACGGTGTAGAAACCGGACTTGACTTCACTGACCATCCCTTCGACTTTTATATGACCGGCATTCATATGAGCGACTTCATCAGGGCTCACCAAGTTTGCCTGCGCACCCGGAGGGATCATCAGCGCCATGGCTGGAATGACGAAGAGCGAGAGGAGCGAAATAAGCATACGAAACATCATGCCACCTCCTGACAGATACTCCATGAATTGAATCGTCTCTGCAGTAATCATGCAGTGCATAGGCCGTGCCGCTTGGAAGGTTGCACACGACTCGGTACAACTCCTTGAAATGCGAGGCCTGAGTGTTGAGCCACGCAAAAAGACTGCAGATCACCCGCGATCAATCGCGATCCGTCGCGGACTCAACTCACGACTGATCGAGGGCGGTTTGTATGGAGAGAGTGGGGCGAGGCGTACGAGACGGACGTGCTGGTTCTTCAGCTAACAGGAGGCCGCTTCAGCCCAAACTGTTTCATCCGGCGGCGGGAGCACCATCAGGACCGGACTCACACTATGTTGATAGCCTGACGAGCAGATAGAACGCTGAGAGGAATCCCTACCACGCATATTGCGATGACAACGGCCACGTCTACGCCATAGTAGAAGCAGATGTAGGCAAGCGGGAGGAGCAGGCTTGTAACGATATGGAGCGCGCTGAGCTTGCGCTTCAGCCTGAATTGGAGCACGAAGTACAGCCAAATATTCAGAAGTGTGCCACCCACCACGAGGAGGAACATATACTCGCCTTTAATGACCGCGACACCGGTCTCATTGAAAGAATCCAACCCCAAGACCACGACTGCCAGGATCACAAAAGCCGGAGGCAACGACCACGCCACCATATAGATGGGCAGTTTATCTACATGGGTCGGTTCTGCTGCTACCACTGCGGCGTCTTTTTTCTTCATTCACACACCGAATGTTTGAGATGAACGGACCGCGCTGGCCTGCCAATGGCTGTTCACTCGAAGGAAAGGCCCGTGCTAGAAAATACTCTCGGCGGTTTTCTTGAACCCCGCCATGCAAGAGACAACACTCCGACAAACAAGTCAAGCGTCATGCGTGGCGCTAACTCTGTTGCTGTGCTGCCAAGGACTCGGTCTGCCGGTTAGGCAGCGATCAGAGGAGAAATGTGATTGATCTTGCCCTTGATGTTTCTGGCCGCCGTCCAAAGATCGACTGCCCGTTGAGCATTCAACCAAAACTCAGGGCTGTTGCCGAATAATCGCGAGAGTCGCAACGCCATTTCTGGACTGACTGCACACCGCTCTCGCAACAACTCATTCACTGTCTGCCGAGATACCCGAAGAGCTTTCGCAAACCCGGAGGCGGTCAAGCCATATTCCGGCAAGAAATCCTCTCGCAACATCGCACCTGGATGAGTGGGGCACACCTTACGCTCTCGCCTACCGGGAATACTCATCGCAGACCTCATATTTAATGATAATCTGTCATCTCAACGTCGTATTGCAAGACTTGACCTCCCAATTGGCTCGTGCTTCGCCAATTTACACAAGTCGCGTGACATCACCTTCCCAATAGACCATTGATCCCATATTGGGATCGTGGTACAGTGGCCCCGTGCGCATCATTGCCAAACGGACGCTGCGCGACTTCTGGAATCGACACCCGAAGGCCAAAGGTCCTTTGGAAGCCTGGCATCAAGAAGTCGCTCGTGCCGAATGGGCAACCCCCTCAGCAGTCAAGACGCAATTTCGGTCGGCCAGTGTCCTACAAGGAAACCGGGTGGTGTTCAACATCGCGGGGAATCAATACCGCATGATCGTGAAGATCAATTATCCCTATCGAGTTGTCTATATTTGTTCCATCGGTACGCATACAGACTATGACACCATCGATGGCACAACCATCTAAAGATACGGAGGCGGTATGACGATTGCTCCGATTAAGACAGCACGAGACTATGACCGAGTCTTGCGTCGCATTGAGCACCTCATGGATGCCAAGCCCTGCACCAAAGGGGGAGATGAACTCGACGTCCTCACGACGCTCGTTGAAGCCTATGAAGCGAAGCATTATGCCATCTATCCTCCAGATCCCATCGAGGCCATCAAGTTTAGAATGGATCAGCTCGGCATAACGCGCAAGGAGTTGGAAACGATGCTTGGCGGGCGCGGGCGTGTCTCTGAAATCCTGACAAAGAAGCGGGGCCTATCCCTGGAAATGATCCGACGACTTCACCGCAAACTCCGCATCCCTCTCGAAAGCCTCATCGGCACCGCGGCATAACAACGATCGTCGCTCTTGCTATCGACGCCCTCGCCCACAACAAACGCTGAGCCTCGCCCGCATAGGAGAAATGCACAAGGCCTTCTTTTTACTCTTCAATGTCGTATCGCAAGACTTGACCCCTGATTGGACGGATACGCTATTCCGACGGGCGTGCTCGCCACTCAGTCGGTCAACATACTGTTCAAGTATGCTTC
>CAZVEZ010000215.1:0-4725 GCA_964626135.1 uncultured Nitrospira sp. | reverse complement strand
TCGGTGATGTGGTCGGAGCATTGCTCCTATAAAAGTTCGCGCGTGCATTTGAAGAAATTGCCGACGACGGGGCCTCGCGTGGTCCAGGGACCTGGGGAAAATGCCGGCGTGGTGGATATCGGCGATGGGCTCTGCGCGGTCTTCAAGATGGAGTCGCACAACCATCCCTCGTTTATCGAACCCTATCAGGGCGCGGCGACCGGGGTGGGTGGGATTCTGCGCGATGTGTTTACCATGGGCGCGCGGCCGATCGCCTTGCTCAATGCACTGCGGTTCGGCGGGCTGCAGACGGCAAAAAATCGCCACTTGGTGAAGGGCGTTGTCGCCGGCATTGCGGGCTACAGCAACTGCATGGGTGTGCCGACGGTCGGAGGTGAAATTGTCTTCAACGACATTTATTCGCAGAATCCGCTCGTGAACGTGTTTTGTCTCGGCATCGCGCACAAGGACAAGATTTTCCTTGGAACGGCGGCAGGGGTCGGCAATCCGGTGATCTATTTCGGTTCGAAGACCGGCCGCGACGGGATTCACGGCGCGACGATGGCGTCCGATTCGTTCGACGACCAGTCGGAACAGAAGCGGCCGACGGTGCAGGTGGGCGATCCCTTTACCGAGAAGCTGTTGCTGGAGGCCTGTCTTGAGCTGATGGCAGGCGATTTGCTCGTCGGCATTCAGGATATGGGAGCAGCAGGGTTGACCAGTTCATCCTGCGAAATGGCGTCGCGCGCCGGCAACGGTATCGAACTGGATCTGACCGATGTGCCCCGGCGTGAGGCCGGCATGACGCCCTATGAATTGATGCTGTCGGAATCGCAAGAACGCATGCTGATGGTGGCGCAGGCGGGCAAGGAAGACGAATGCATCCGGATCTGCAAGAAGTGGGATCTCGATGTGGCGGTGGTGGGACGGGTCACGGGTGACGGGATTCTTCGAGTCAAGGATCAAGGCAAGGTGGTCGCGGAGATTCCGGCGAAGTCGCTCGCCGATGACGGGCCGCGTTATGAACGGCCCTATTCACCACCGGGCTTCCAGGACATGCTGACCAACCTGAATTACGACGCGCTTCCCGATGTGAAGGATGCGAATGCGGCGCTGTTGTCGCTGTTGGAGTCTCCGACGATTGCGAGCAAGCGCTGGGTCTATGAGCAGTATGACCACATGGTGCGGACGAACACGATGATCCGGCCCGGTTCCGATGCAGCGGTGGTTCGGATCAAGGGAACGAATAAATCCCTCGCGTTGACGGTAGACTGCAATAGCCGCTATTGCCTGCTGCATCCATACGAAGGGGCTCGCCTTGCCGTGGTGGAAGCGGCGAGGAATCTGGTCTGTTCCGGCGCGGAGCCGATCGGACTCACGGACTGTTTGAACTTCGGGAATCCCGAGCGGTCCGAGATTATGTGGCAGTTTGTGCTGGCGATCGAGGGAATGAAGGATGCCTGCGAGTATTTTAAAGTTCCTATCGTCAGCGGCAATGTGAGCTTCTACAATGAGACCAACGGCCTCTCGATTTATCCCACGCCGATGTTGGGGATGGTGGGTTTGATCGATGCTGCCGATAAGACGATGACACAGTGGTTCAAGCAGGACGGCGATGTGATTCTCCTTCTGGGCAAGACGCGGGAGGACCTGGGCGGCAGTGAATATCTGAAAGTGCTCCATCACCGGGAACAAGGATCACCGCCGTTCCTCAGTCTGGAGACGGAGAAGGCGCTCCAGGACTTCCTACTGAGTGTGATCCGTGAGGGAATAATTCAATCTGCCCATGATTGCTCAGATGGCGGGTTGTCTGTCGCATTGGCCGAAAGTTGTATCTCTGCCCCGGACACCAGGCGCGGCGCTGTGATAAGATTACCCCTCGACGTATCGCGGCGCGATGCCCTGCTGTTCGGTGAGAGCCAGTCACGGGTCGTCCTTTCGGTAAAGCCTGAGAGGGCCGACGACGTATTGAATCGCGCCTGGGACTCCGGTATTCCAGCGATGAAGATCGGGACGGTGGGAGGCGACCGTTTCGTCATCGATATGGACAAGGGGCAATGGAGCGAGGGATGCCGCATCGACCTCCCGGTCGATCAACTGTACGACCGGTGGGCTCTTTCGATTGGACGAACACTGAATCAGGCGTGAAGGGTTGGTGGTAAGGGGTTAGGGGTAAAGGGTAAGGTGTCATGAGTCAGAACCAAAAACTTCCTCCAATCGCCTCACACCTCACGCCTCGCTCCTTACCCATGGTTACCCCCGACAAGTTTCACGATGAATGCGCCGTGTTCGGGATTTATGGACATAAGGAAGCGGCAAACCTTACCTATCTCGGGTTGTATGCCTTGCAGCATCGCGGGCAGGAAGCCTCCGGCATCGTGTCGGGCGACGGCGAGGAGTTTCAAGTCCATAAGGGGAAGGGGCTTGTCTCGGACATCTATAATACCCGCGTGCTTCAGCAACTCACCGGCTCGATGGCCATCGGTCACAATCGCTATTCCACGGCCGGGGGAAACGATCTCAAGAACGTCCAGCCGCTCTCGGTCAACTTTGCCTTTGGAAACCTGGCGCTTGCCCATAACGGCAACCTCATCAACGCTCAAGTGCTGCGTCATGAGCTCGAAGCGTACGGCGCCATCTTTCAATCGACTTCAGACAGCGAAGTCATCATTCATTTGATCGCCCATTCGCGGGCCGACACGTTGCTGGCCCGGATCATCGATGCGTTGAGCCAGGTGCGCGGGGCGTTCTCGCTCGTCTTGCAGACGGACGCGGGGATCATCGCGGTGCGCGATCCGCATGGATTCCGGCCGCTCTGTCTCGGCCGGCTGGGCGATACCTATCTCGTGGCCTCGGAAACCTGCGCGTTCGATCTGCTCGGAGCTGAAATGGTCCGCGAGATCGAGCCGGGTGAATTGGTCGTGCTGGACAGTAAGGGTGTGACGAGTCACAAGCCGTTTGCCCCGGTCAATCCGGCCATGTGTGTCTTCGAATATGTGTACTTTGCCCGGCCGGACAGCAAGATCTTCGGCGCGAACGCGGTCTATGCGACGCGCAAGGCCTTGGGTATACAGTTGGCGAAGGAGTCGTCGGTGCAGGCGGATATCGTCATTCCCGTGCCGGACTCCGGGGTGCCGGCTGCGCTCGGTTTTGCCGAAGGGGCGGGGATTCGGTTCGAGCTCGGGCTGATTCGGAATCACTATGTCGGTCGAACCTTTATCGAACCGGAGCAATCGATCCGCCACTTCGGCGTGAAGGTGAAGCTCAATGCTGTGCCGGAGGTGCTGGAGGGGAAGCGGGTTGTTGTGGTCGATGACTCGCTGGTGCGGGGCACAACGAGCCGTAAAATTGTGAAAATGCTCCGCAATGCCGGGGCAAAAGAAGTGCATGTGCGCATCAGCTCGCCGCCGATCATCTCTCCCTGCTTCTACGGCATCGATACACCGACCAGGAAGGAACTGATCGCGTCCAGCCACACGACTGAAGAGATTCAAAAGTACATCACGGCGGATAGTCTCGCCTATTTGAGTCTCGATGGGATGCTGAACGCGTCCCCCGGCAATCCGGCTCAGTATTGCAACGCCTGTTTTACCGAGCGCTACCCCATTCCCCTGACCCGCGCTGAGGAGTTGCAGCTTGGCCTCTTCGAACCGTCCCTCTAGCAGGCTGCTGAAAAAGTCCGCCAGCTTCGTTCTCAGTCGTCCGTCTCCTTGCGACGTACCCTGAGGGTACGCCTCAGTCGCCGAACTCCCTGCGGCCTCGCTGGACGAACGTTTTGAGCAGCCTGCTTCCGTTCTTGCCTTCTAAGTGCGACTCACTGGGACACTGTGGCGGCTGTGTGGGGCTCGGCTCTACGCCATTGCCCATGAAAAAATCTGCGTGGTAGGATAGCGCGCTAGGGAGTGCTGAGACGAAGCGATGACATGGAGGCTGCGATGAAACGGATGATCCTGATTCTTGGGGCGCTGCTGGTCCCTGTTCTTACGGCCCATTTAGTCCTTGCTGCGGGATTGTTCAAGATCGGCGAGAAGGCGCCTTCGTTTACCCTGACGACTATCACTGGTGAGACTGTGGGGTTGGATGCCCATAAGGGAAAGGTGGTAGTCCTCGGACTGTTTCATATCTGCGACCCCTGTATGATGCAAGGGGCGACGCTTCAAAAAGTTTCCGAGATGACAAAGGGGAAGGACGTGGTTGTGCTCGGCGTCAATTCTTCCGGCAACTCGAAGAAAGAAGTCGGTGAGTTCCTGTCCGTCTTTCCCGTGACAGTCACCTATCCATATATGCTCGATCCGAACAAGGTGACGGACAAATTATACGGCGGAGGAAAGTTTATTCCCAACGTGTATGTGATCGATCGGCAGGGCGTGATCCGGTGGCAGCGCGTCGGCGACATGGATCTGGCCGGTGCAGAAGTGATTGTGGCGGAAGTCGAGAAACTGTTGGCTGGTGGACATAGCAAGATGTAGGAAGCGGGGGGGGCGGGGCCTCTCCCTGCTCGCAGACCGGCACGATCAGAATGTGCTCGGTCGATGCGCGCAATAGGAGAAACCCCGCCTCCCCGCTTAGAATCTAACCGGGTGTTGACAAACTACTGGAGCAGAACAGCCACGCAAGGTCTGGATACACACAGACCCCTTCAGCAGTCATCGCAGGCTGTTCAGAAAGGCCGTCCAGCAAGGCCGCAGCAAGCGACGAGGCGAAGCGTACTCTTTGCAGTACGTTGAGCCTCTGAGCGCGGCGAGA
>CAZVEZ010000214.1:0-4732 GCA_964626135.1 uncultured Nitrospira sp. | reverse complement strand
GTTTTTCACTCTTGTTCTCTTTCTTATCGCGTTGGGTTTTGCGCCATCGCTTGTCCACGCGTTCAGCCTTCTGGAGATCACCGAACTCCTCTCCCATCCCGAGCAATATGACCATCAGGAAGTCGTAGTCACCGGCCAGGTTACCAATGTCCAACTCGCCACGAACCGGGAAGGTCAGCAGGCCTACGGATTTCTCTTGAAGGATCCAGCAGGCACGCTAAAAATTATCAGTCTCGGTCAGATCGAAGTGCGGGAAGGCGACCAAGTGATCGTGGAAGGAGTCTTCTCGCGCCATCGCCAGGCAGGACGCACGGTCATCTACAACGAAATCAAAGCTCTCTCGATCAAACCGTTGAATCGTCTCAACCCCGACCTGGTTGGTTAATCTGGTTGATTTAGTTTGTCTTGTTTATTTGGTTGAACGAAACTAACCAGCCGAACTAAATCAACCAAATAAACCAGATAACGATCTTCCTAGCGCGGGTATTTCAAGACCCACGCCAGCAGCCTGTCGTGCACTCGATCCGGCAACCACTTTACCATCCATGCGCGAAACTTGGCATCCACGCCCACAAGATAGCGGGTGTGAGGATGCGACGACGTCAACGCATGGCGCACCGCGTGAACCACCGCGGCTGGTGGGATCGCCCGTTGAGCCGCCTTGGCAACTGCTGCGCGAATGCGAATCACCGCCTCGCCATAGAGCGCCTTCGTCTCTTCACTAGCCGACGCTTCAAGTTCTCCCGCTGTTTGGTGCGATTTCTCCCAGATCGGCGTCGCAATCGCACCAGGTTCGATAATCGACACGTGAATCCCCCAGGGTTGTAGTTCCATTCTTAGCGCATCGGTCAAGGCTTCCAAGGCAAACTTCGAAGCAGAATAGGGCCCCAACAACGGGATGGTGCCACGACCGGCAATCGACCCCATATTGATAATTCGCCCGCGACCGCGGCGCAGCAGGGGCAAAAACGCCTGCGTGACCGCGATCTGCCCGATCACGTTGACCTCAAGCTGTTTCCGGAGTTGTGACAAGGCAATCACTTCGAGCGGGCTAGCGACAGCAATCCCGGCGTTATTGATCAGCCCTCCAAGGCCGTTCTCGCCGACAACCCGTTGAACCGATTCGACGGATCGTGCGATAGACGGTTCATCGGTGACGTCGAGCGTGATGGGAATCAGCGACGGACCGCCCTTCGCAACAAGCGCCTCCCCTGCCCGAGCGTCGCGCACACCGGCAAACACCGTCATGCCACGACCGGCACAATCGAGCGCGCAAGCCTCTCCGATGCCGGTCGAGGCGCCGGTCACCACAACAGTTTTCTGGTTGATTTGGTTCATCTGGTCTATCTAATCTATCTCGCTAATCTGTCTCGTGGATTCGGTTGAACCGGACTATAACCCAATAGACCAGAGAGACCAAACGAACCGGATAGACTGGGCTTGTCGATGTAACCAAGAATTAACCCGAACGGCCTTGACAGGCTGTAGCCCTTTCATATAGTTCAGCGCGTACGCCTATGCATCACACGCGGTATCAATCATCCGCATCGAACAGCTAATATCATTGTATGGCGAAGATTGCCGTCATCGATATCGGAACCAACTCCATCCATATGGTGCTGGCAGAAATCCAACCGGACGCGAGCTACAAAATCCTCGACCGGTTCAAAGATATGACGAGACTCGGAAACGGCGCCTTCACGACCCACCGGCTCTCCGACGAGGCCATCGCGCGTGGGCTCGACGTCATCCGCAATCTTGTGACCCTGGCCAAAAACAAGGGATACGATCGCACCATCGCCGTCGCCACCAGCGCCGTGCGCGAAGCGAAAAACGGAGGGGATTTTATCGATCTCGTAGCCGAACACACAGGGCTGAAAGTTCGTGTCATCAGCGGCGCAGAAGAAGCCAGGTTGATTTTTCTGGGCGTCAAAAACAACGTGCCCTTGACAGAAGCACCGACGCTCTCGGTGGATGTCGGCGGCGGATCGGTCGAACTGATGGTGGGGAATCGCGATCAGCTCTTTCACGCAAAGAGCTTGAAACTCGGCGCCATCCGGCTTGCGGATGAATTCTTCAAGCGCACGCCTCCTTCCGAGAGAATGCTCCGTTCGCTCGAACAGACGGTGACCGCCCAGCTGCAAGGCGCCCTCAATTCATTCAAGACAAAGCGATTCGACTCCTTGATCGCCACCTCCGGCATGGCGGGCAATCTGGCGGAAGTCATTCATCTGCGGCGAACGAATCGCCCGCTCTCCCAAATCAACCTCGCCACGATTTCACTGAAGGACGTGAAAGAAATCGAACAGGCGTTCCGACAATCCACCATCAAAGCCAGACTGGCGATCCCCGGATTAGATCCCAAACGGGTCGATACCCTCTTTCCAGCCACGATCGTGCTTCGCCGTCTGATGGAACTCTCGGAACGAGACGAGTTGATCCTGTGCGACAAGGCCATTCGCGAGGGCATCATCTACGACTTTATCCACCGCCACCGTGAACGACTCAAAGCGGAAGCGGAAATTCCCGATTTGCGTCGGCGCAATGTCATGGCGCTGGCCCGGCGCTGTCACGCCCCGGAAGCCCATAGCCTCCACGTTGCAGGCTTAGCGCTGCGCCTCTTCGATCAGACGACACGCCTCCATCGGTTGGGGCCCACCGAACGAAACTGGCTTGAATACGCCGCGATTTTGCATGACGTCGGCTACCTCATCCACGAACGCCAGCATCACAAGCACGCCTACTATTTGATTACCAACAGCGACATCGGGGGATTATCAGGCGAGGAGCGTCAAGTTGTCGCGAACGTCGCGCGTTACCACCGGCGCGCAGTTCCTCAGTTGAAACACGAAGGATTTGATGCCCTCTCTCCCAAATACAAACGAATCGTGCGAATCCTGTCCGCGTTGCTTCGGATTGCCGACGGACTGGACCGGACACATTTTTCCGTCGTCCGCACCCTTGATGTGCGACTCGGCGCCACCGTCACTATCACCGTGCGCGTGACAGGCGACGCGGAGTTGGAAACCTGGGCCGCCACAGGGCGCGCCGATCTCTTCGAGCGCGTATTCCGCCGCCGCTTGAAGTTTTCCGTCGTCGCGCAGGAGGAGGTCGCATGAGCGAATCACCCGTGGCACCAAAGCCTCCGCACCCGTATCCCGGAAAATTGATCACCGTCGAAGGCATCGATGGGTCAGGCAAGAGCACACAATTGCTGCTGTTGCACAAGTGGCTGGAGTCAAAAGGCCACCGTATCTTCTTCACAGAATGGAATTCCTCGGAGCTGGTTAAAGACACGACGAAACGGGGAAAAAAGAATAAGAGCCTGACGCCGACGACGTTCAGCCTGTTGCACGCAACCGACTTTGCCAGCCGGCTGTATCATGAAATTCTGCCCCCGCTCAAAGCCGGCATGATCGTCTTAGCCGACCGCTACATGTACACCGCCTTCGCGCGCGACGTGGTCCGCGGCGTCTCGCCCGAATGGATTCGCAAACTCTATAGCTTCGCCATCACACCGGACATGGCCTTCTATTACAAGGTCCCGATCGAGGTGGCCATCTCACGGCTCCTTGGAGGCACGCGCGGGCAGCTCAAATACTACGAAGCCGGCATGGACATGAACCTGAATCCGGACGTGACCGAAAGCTTCCGGATCTTCCAATCAAGCATCTTGGCCCAGTACGAGAAAGTCGTCGATGAGTTTCAACTCATCACGATGGACGCGACACAGGACATCGAAACTCAGCAGAATGAAATGCGCCGCCTCGTCGGAGAGGCGCTTACGGATTACAAACCACGACGGGGAACCCATGGTCGACGCACAGTATTTTGGCGACGGTTTGACGTACCTAAATCCGAGTGACCTCAAAGGGAAGCTCATCGCCATTGAAGGCACCGACGGAGTCGGACGCTCCACGCATATCGAGATGTTGCAGGAGTGGCTGGAGGTGCAGGGCTATGGCGTGATCACGACCGGCTGGACCCGCTCCAATCTCATGTCGAAGACGATCGAAATGGCCAAGGAAGGCAACATTCTCGACCGGTGGTCGTTCAGTCTGCTGTACGCCACCGATTTTGCGGACCGCTTGGAACACGAGATCATCCCGGCCCTTCGCTCCGGCTTCATCGTTCTGGCCGACCGGTATATCTATACGGCCTTCGCGCGGGATTTTGTGCGCAGCGGGAACCGCCAGTGGGTGCGGGACGTCTTCGGTTTTGCCTTAGTCCCCGATCTCGTCTGTTATTTGCGCATCGACGTCGAAACACTCGTCCTGCGCGTCATTGAGACGAAAGGGATGAACTTCTGGGAATCAGGAATGGACCTTCGCCTCGGCAGCGACCTCTACGACAGCTTTAAGAAGTACCAAGCGCTCTTGATCAAGGAGTTCGACAAAATGGCGGAGGAGTTTCACTTCGAAGTGATCGATGCCAGAAAATCTCCGGATGATATCCAAGATGAACTGCGCAGCAAAATTCAACCGCTGCTCGCCACTAACCTGCGAAGCATGAAGCTGCCTTCCGACCGCCTTATCCAGCAGGCGCCATCGTCCTGATAGAGGCGCGAGACTGGCGGGACAAGCGAAGAATGCGCGACGCGAAGATCGAAGTTCCGACAACTCAGAACTTCAGATTCCGTCCATCCTACTTTTCGCGCGTTTCTCGCTTGTCGCGCGCTTCTCGCACTCCCCGCAGCTGGCCGGGAGACAACCACCAACGAAGGACCCCGTGG
>CAZVEZ010000213.1:0-4734 GCA_964626135.1 uncultured Nitrospira sp. | reverse complement strand
GTCGCCATAGCGTCATGGCGATCCAATAGTTTGAATCAACAGCGCGCGACGGCATTGCGACGCTACGTCGCAGCCTTAGAGGAGCACGCGGTCAAATCACCAATTGACTCAGCTGCCATACCCAACCTGCCGCATTATGGCGACGCCGGAGCTGCCTGCCCTTCGTCAGCCACTCCACTCCTATCCCTCCGGAGCCAACTTTATTTCTTTCACTTCCCCAAGACCCGACAGCAACTTCGGCAGGGCGTCGCCGGCCCCGACGGCCACAATGGTCAGCCGCTCGGGATTGAAATGCTTTTTCGCCGCCGCCAGAATTTCCTCTTTCGTCAATGCAATCACACGGGCGCGCAGTTGCTGGAGAAAATCCTTGGGAAGCCCGTCATATTCCAGCGTAATCAACCGCCACACGATCGCCGACGAACTGGCAAAGGAAAACACAAACGAGTTCACATAGGCCTCTTTTGCCTCCGCCAACTCGCTGTCCGTCACCAACTCGGTCCTCATCCGTTCCATATTCGCGATAAACCGCCCGATAACCTCCTGCGTCGACGGTAATTTCGTCTCCGCGCGCATCAGCCAAACACCCTGGTCGTGCACTCCGGAGTTCAGACGGCTGCCGACCGAGTAGGCCAAACCCTGTTTCGTCCGGACGTCGTTGAACAGACGGCTGCGAAAAGAACTGCCTCCAAGAATATCGTTCGCGATCGCCAACGCGACATAGTCCGGATCGTTTTCTTTGATCGACAGATGACCGACGCGGAGATGTGTCTGCGAGGTTTCCTTGTTCACGAACCGCACAACGGGTTGTGCCGCCGCGTTCTGTGATACATCGGCAATCTTCAGCGCCGGCACGTCGCCTTGTTTCCAATCGCCGAATACTTCGTCCAGCAGGGCCAGCATCGCGGACTTGTCGAAGTCTCCCGTCACGCCCAGCAGCATGCCGTTCGGATGAATAGTATTCCGGTGAAAGGCGGCCAGGTCGTCTCTGGTGATGCGGGCGATGGATCCGATGCTGCTTTCACGCGCCGATGGATGGTCCTCCCCGTATAGAAGTTTCATGAACTCGCGTCCGACGATCGAACCGGGGTGATCCTGCCTGCGACGGATCCCTTCGATGGCCTGGAGTTTCGCCAATTCAACCCGCGCAGGTTCAAAGGCGGGTGTCCGAATGAGCCCCGCGAAAATCTGGAGCCCCCGCTTCACATCCTTGCTGAGCACATCGAGCGATGCCGAACCGGATTGCCGTCCGATCGAGATGTTCACATTCCCGGCAAACTGTTCGAGTTCTTCATCCACCTGCTTGGACGACAGGCCACCGCCCCCGCCGGTCCGCATCACGGAACCGGTCAACCCAGCCAAGCCGATTTTCTCCGCAGGGTCAAGCCAGCCACCGGTTCGCAGGGTCGCCGTCATACTGACCAAGGGCAGCTCATGATCTTCAAGAAAATACACCACCATCCCGTTCCCAAGCACCACACGATCAGGTTCGGGCGGAATAAACTCAACCGGCTTAAACGTCATCTGCCTCGGATCGCTCAGAGCCATGTTTCCGGCGCAACCGGTCATGGCAACACTGATGACTGCGAGCACACCGACGACTGCAACACACGCGGCTCGAATCCTTACCCTTTCACCCTGTACCTGCGTCATCGCGCCACCTCCTGCTGCGGCGCCTTCGCCACGTTCCTCTCGCCGGCCTTCTTCACCAATGTGGCGACTGTTCGATTCGATTTGGTGAAATACTCCGCTGCGACTCGCTGGATATCCGCCGGCGTCACGGCGGCAATTTTGTCGCGAGCCTTTATCGCATAGCGCCAGTCTCCAGCTACCGTCTGATACAGCGCCAATTGAGACGCAAGTCCTCCGTTGGATCGAAGAGACCGCACCAAATCGGCATCGAGGTTATTCAGCACTTTCTCAAGCTCCTTGGCGGAAACCGGCTCCGTCTTGAGCCGTTCGAGCTCGGCATAGATGGCCGCTTCGATTTCCACCGTCGTATGGGGCGCAAGCGGTGTGGCGCTGAACAGGAACAAGTTCGGAGAACGGACACCCGGATAATTCGAATCGGAATTCACCGACGCGGCGATACGCTTTTCACGGACCAGATTCGTATAGAGCCTGGATGTGAGGCCATCGCTTAACACCGTATCGATCACGTCGAATACATAGTCATCGGGATGGCCCAGCGCCGGCTTGTGAAATCCGATGATTATGGACGGTTCAGCATCGAACTCCACCTCCACACGACGCTCGCCCCGTTGAGGCGGTTCGACGGTGACGATCTGAGGCTGCGGAGGGGAGGCCGGTATTTTGCCGAATGTCTGCTCGATTAACGTCATGACGTCTGTTGGATTGATATCGCCCACGATGGCAATCGTCGCATTCCCGGGACCGTAATGAGCCTTGAAGAAGGCTTCGGTGTCGGCCGGCGTGAGCGACAGGATGTCCGACTCCCAGCCGATCGTCGGAATGCCGTACGGATGCGCGCGGAACGCCGCCGACGTGAAGGTTTCATACAACAGCCCGTTGGGGCTGTCGTCATTCCGTAGCCGTCGCTCCTCCATGACCACTCCACGCTCTTTGTAGAATTCGCGGAGGACCGGATACGCCATTCGATCGGCTTCGATCGCAGCCCAGAGCGGCAGGCGATTCGACGGGAGGCTGATCATATAGCGAGTCAGATCCTTGCCGGTCGCGGCATTCAGCCCGACGCCCCCATGCCGTTGATAGAGCAAGGCCATCTCATTGCCCGCCACGAATTGCCCCGCCTGTTCTTGTAGTTCCGTAAATCGCTTCTGCAGCCGATCGATCGCTGCGCGGTCCTCGGGACTATCCGGTTTCTCCTGACTCCTCCGCGCAAAGTCTCGTTGCCGCTGCTCCAGTTCAGTCCCCACGCGATACCACTCCTCGAGAACAGGGCGTTCTCGTTCATAGTTCTTTGTCCCGACCGTCCTTGTGCCCTTAAACGCCATATGTTCGTAGAGATGCGCTAAGCCGGTTTTACCGATTTGTTCGTTCACCCCCCCGACCCCAAAGGTCATGTTGAGCGACACCACCGGCGTCTGATGTCGTTCGACCATGAGGATGGTCAATCCGTTCGGCAGTTTCTGCTCCACCACACGATCCGCCAGCCCGAACGAGGCCGCATGCGACAAGTTAAGATTCAAGCTGAGGCTGAGAGCCGTGGCAAGCAAGAACACCGTGAAGCGTGAAGCGTGAAGCGTGGGAAGAGCTAAGAACTGAACGCAGAGGAGCCAGCCGGGTCTTTTCACATTGGTGTTTCGTCGACTACTTCTTTTTGCGAGATACGCTTCACGAGATACGAGAAACGATTCAGTCGTCATATGAAAAGCTCCATGAGTTGTTCCGGTCGTTCGATAAACCAGTCCGGACGACAGGCCGCCATCTTGGCGCGATTCCCCATGCCGTACCCGACGGCACAGACACGAATCCCGGCGTTATGCCCGCCGTTGATATCGTTGGTGCTGTCCCCGACGAGCACCGTCTGTTCTTTCGGCACATTTAATTGTTCCATCACATGTAACAGCATACCCGGTTCCGGTTTCAATCCAAACCCGACATCGCCGCCGACGACGTACTGAAAATGATCCGCTCCCAGCCCTTGGAGAATGACGTTCGTGTACTCGATCGACTTGTTGGTGGCCACCGCCTTCCGTTTCCCTGCGAAATGCGTCAGCATCTCTCCAACGCCTGGATAGAACGTAGTGCGATCGAGGCAATGGGCCAGGTACTGGCCCCTGAACACCCGCAACGCTTCGTCGAAGGTGCCACGACCGCCCTCACCGACCGACAAGCGCAATAACTGTTTCACCCCGTCTCCGACAAATCCGAATATTTCCTCGATTGGCCGCTGCGGCAAGCCCAGCTCGGCCAACGTCAGGTTCACCGACGCGGCAATGTCCCATTTAGACTCGATGAGCGTCCCATCCAGATCGAAGATCAACAGCTCAACCGATGTTCTGCCCATCATTACTTTGCCTTTCGTAACTCTTCTTGCAACAACCCGAGACGGTCCCGCTTCGCCGGGTCGATTTCCTTCATCCTGGCTTCGCGCACGAAATTCACCATCCGCTTCTGTCCGACGTGGGGAGGAAGCATCGGCTCGATGATCTTCCATCGATTCTTCACGGCTTTCACACGAAACCGGATCTCTTCTGTCTCAGCCTCCTGAACGAAGCCGGCCGTTTCCATATACACCGAGCCGAGGACCTGAAAGGTGACTGGAATCACGACTTCCAGACTATCGATCACCTCCCATTGGCGATACTGCTCCGCCACCACGAATCCCTGTGTCACGACGACATGCCCCCATACCGGCTCTTCTTGCCAACTCGTATAGGACGCAACCGCCTCGACCGACATGGCATCAAGCCGCGCCCCCTTCTGATCGAGCGCCAGATATCGCTTCACGACGTCAGCCGGTGAGTGCTGAATAGATCCGGTCTGTGCGAGTCCCTCTCCCGATGACAACACCAGGGCGAGCAACGGACACAGACAAAGCACGAACCGTCCCACAACGTTGAGTGTCATCGTGCGCGCTCTTCTTCCAAGTTGTACTCCTCCTTGGGGAACCGAGTAAGCCTCTCTTGCAGGCGGTTGAACAAGTCGCTCTTCTCACCAGCCCGCCCTAACCCGCATTATTCACGAAGGTTTCTACTACAACCGCCGATACGCTGTTCCGACGGGCGTGCTCGCCACTCAGTCGGTCAACAT
>CAZVEZ010000212.1:0-4744 GCA_964626135.1 uncultured Nitrospira sp. | reverse complement strand
TCCGTTCCGTCACGGACACGAGCAGGATGTTCATGATCCCGATGCCGCCGACCAGTAGGGCAATCAGCGCAACCACCACCAGAAACTGCACGAGGGTCCGGCTGGTTTCTTCATGGAGAGTCGCGAGATCTAGTTGTGTCTTGATGCTGAAGTCGTCGGGCTGGTCGTTGTGGAGCCGATGTCGCTCCCGCAACACTTCTCGAATATCCTGAGCCGCTTGCGGAATATCTTCTCGCTGCAACGCGGAGGCGGAGATGGCCTCCACTGTCTCATAAAATCTGGCTGCGTGGACCTTTCTCTGCGCCGTAGAAAATGGAATGAAGACGATGTCGTCCTGGTCGTTGCCGGCAGGAGACGGCCCTTTGGGGCTGAGCACCCCGACAACCCGAAACGGAACCTGCTTGATGATGATCGTCGTCCCGACAGGCTCCTCTCCTTCCGCAAACATCTGCTCAACTGCAGACTGCCCCAGGAGAGCGACCGTCGAGTTCCGGTCCATCTCGATCTGAGTGAAGAATTCCCCGTTCGATATGTCCCATCCTCGAACAGTAAAGCACCCGGGGTTGAGCCCGACCACGGGCAGACGCCAATTCCGGTTACCGCGGATGATCTGCGTAGGGTCTCTACGCCCCCAACATACTTCTCGCACAGATGCAACGCGCTGTTTGATTTCCAAGGCGTCGGAAGCCGTCAGGGTCACGGAACTGCCCTGGGCGCTGCGCACAAGCCCGATTCGCTGAGGAGTCGGCATAATGACGATGACGTTGTCCCCCATCGTCGATACCTGCTGCTCGACCATGGATTGAGCCCCTTGTCCGAGAGCCACGATCACGATCACCGAAGCCACCGCAATCATGACACCACACATGGTGAGCGCAGTTCGCAGCCAATTGCGGTTCAGCCCTCTCAGAGTCGTACCGATGGTCAGAACAAGAAACCACCCCATAGTCTGACTTTCAGTATGTGTGGCGGAACAATCGGTCCGATCATTTTCTCGGAATAGTGTTACTCATACCGGAGCGCGTCGATAGGATGGAGACGCGATGCCTTGTTCGCAGGGTACAGTCCGAAGAACAGGCCGACCGCGAGCGAGAACACGAACGCGGTCACAATGACGTTGCCGGAGATGACGGTCGGCCAGCCGGCGATCAGCGTCGTCAACTTGGTTCCCGCGATGCCGAAGGCAATGCCCAGAGCGCCTCCCACCAGGCTCAGCATCATGGCCTCGATCAGGAACTGCATGAGGATATGCCGCCGCTTCGCCCCCACCGCCATCCGCACGCCGATCTCCCGTGTCCGTTCCGTCACGGACACGAGCAGGATGTTCATGATCCCGATGCCGCCGACCAGCAAGGACACGGACGCAATGGCGAACAACATCATCGTCAAGGTCTCACTCGTGCCTTCCTGGACCTTTCCGATATCGACCTGTGTCCGGATCGTAAAATCATCGTCCTGCTCTGCCTGAAGCCGGTGCCGCGCCCGTAATACCTCTCGAATCTGTTCGACCGCCGTCGGCAAATCCTCGATTCGATCAGTCGAGCCGAACATCGCTCCGACGGATCCAATAAACGACGTGCCGAACACCTTCCGTTCCGCGGTGCTGAAGGGGATAAAGATCACATCGTCCTGGTCCGACCCTTGTGCGGACTCTCCTTTAGGCGTCAGGACCCCGATGACATGAAAGGGCACGTTCTTGATGCGAATCACCGCTCCCACCGGCTCTTCGCCCGGATCGAACAGGTTCTCCACGATCGTCTGACCGATGAGCGCCACGCGAGCCGCGCTATCCAAATCCGTTTGGGTAAAGGGGCCGCCGCTCGTAAAGGACCATGCGCGAATGGTGAGATAGCTCGGAGAGATTCCGTTGACCGGTCCGTTCCAGTTCCGATTTCCATAGACGCTTTGCATGACATCGCGTTTAGCCCAGCCGGTATCGGCCAGCAAGGGAATGCGCTTTTTCAGGTCCAAGGCATCGGAGACTGTCAGCGTCACGGCACTCCCTTGACTTCCGCGCACACCGCTCGCCGAAGTCACCCCGGGAAAGATAACGATGACATTCGTGCCCATCGTCGCTATCTGCGCTTGCACGGCCCGCTTGGCGCCTTCGCCGATACTCACCATCGCAATGACCGCCGCCACGCCGATGACAATCCCCAGCATCGTGAGGCCTGCGCGCATCCGATTCCTCCCCAGAATCCGCAAGGCTGTCACGATCGTGAGCCAGACAAATGCCGACATTTAACCCTCATTACTCATGACGGTTCGTCGAGAAATTACGGAGCCGTGCAGACCCGATGCGTACTCGTGCCGTACAGTGATGGTCCGAAGGACGAGTCCGTTGGCCGAAGGCTCGTCGTAGCACGGACTATACCTCAACGGCGCTGGATGTTGGCTTCGTCCTGGTCGTACGGTCACTCAACACGTGTCCGTCTTTGATCACGATCTCCCGCGCAGCGTACGCTGCGACATCCGCTTCATGCGTCACAAGAATAATCGTGATCCCTTCATCGCGGTTGAGTGTTTCCAAAATTCCCATAATCTCACGGCTCGATTCGGTGTCCAGATTACCGGTCGGCTCATCGGCAAGAAGCAACGAGGGCGACGTAACCAGCGCCCGTGCGATCGCCACACGCTGTTGCTGCCCTCCCGACAACTGAGTCGGATAATGGTGCTCTCGGCCTTGCAGACCCACCCGCCCTAGCGCCGCTACGGCCTGCGCCCGTTGCTCTTTGAGCGAGAGTCCTCGATAGAACAGCGGAAGTTGCGCATTTTCTAGCGCACTGGTTCTGGGAATGAGATTGAAACTCTGAAAAACGAACCCGATCTGCAGATTACGGATCCCGGCCAATTGATCGGGCTTCAGGTGGTCCACCTCTACTCCGTTCAATCGATAGCGTCCCCTCGTCGGTTGATCGAGACAACCCAGAATATTCATCAGAGTGGACTTGCCGGAACCGGAAGATCCCATGATGGCGACGAACTCACCCTGTTCAATCGTCAGGCTCAGGCCGCGCAAGGCATGGACATCCACGTCGCCGACCCGATAGATCTTCCACACGTCTTCGCATTCGATCAGCGAACTCATCATCGTATCTCGTGAAGCGTGACGCGTGAAGCATTTGAGAAGGACTGAAGGTTTATGACGATCGATGTGGCGGGAAGTGCGAGTTCTTGTAGCGAGCGTCGCTTCACGAAATACGCTTCACGCATATTACATTCCTCAATTGCGCGAAGAACGACGCGGTCTACCGCTCCCAAATCCCGGAGGCAGATCGCTTCCACTCCGATCGCCCTTTGGTCGATCGATCCCCACGACGACCGGTGTGCCTTCAGACAATTCTTCCGACACGATCTCCGTTGCCAACCCGTCAGAAATACCTGTTCGGACGCGGATTGGCTCTAGTTCCCCGGACGCTCCTTGCCTCCAAACTGTGTGACTTGGCGCCATGACTCCTCTACCGGCTCCTACTGTCTGCTCTGCGCTCACCTCTTTGGCCAGCAGACCGCCGGACGTCGCGCGATCGACCTGACCGGCAGTCGGGAGAGTGAACCGCAGCGCGGCATTCGGCACTTTGAGCACACCATCTCGTTGAGCCACCACGATGGAGACGTTCGCGGTCATCCCCGGCTTCAGGCGGAGGTCCTCATTCTCGACACTGACCACCACGTTATAGGTCACCACATTTTGCACATTGATCGGCGCAAGCCGCACCTGACGGATCGTACCGGCAAATTGATACCCTGGATACGCATCGACCGTGAAGGTCGCCTCCTTTCCTTCGGTGATCCCCCCGATATCCGACTCACTCACGTTGGTGTCGACTTGCATCTTGGTCAGATCGAGCGCGATCAAGAAGAGGTTTGGTGTAGCAAAACTGGCCGCGATCGTTTGACCGACCTCCACGTTTCTGGCCACCACAATCCCATTCACCGGCGAGCGAATGACTGTGTACTTCAAGTCTAATTCTGCCGCATTCAACGTCGCTTCAGCCTGTTTCATTTGCGCGATGGCCACGTTCACCTGCGCCTCAGCTGCCTCCAAATTTGTCGTAGCGACATCGACGTCGTTTTGAGAGACGAACTGTTGCGCCACCAGCGGTTTCACGCGATCCAATTCACGCTTGCGTTGAGCCAGATCGCTCTTGGCTTTTGCGACATTCGCTTTCGACATTTCCAGGGCGCTGGCCACTTGATCGCGGCGGGCTTTGATGGGTTCCGGATCGATGACGGCCACGATATCGCCGGCTTTGACCATCGAATTGAAGTCGGCGTGCAGGCTCTTGATCATGCCGGACACCTGCGCCCCGACCTGAACCGAGACGACCGGATTGATTGTTCCCGTCGCAGTTACGAGTGAAATGACAGAGCCCCGTTCGACTGCGGCGCTCCGATATCGAATTGGAGTTTTACGCTCTCCATTGAAGAAGACGTAGCCTCCAATGGCCAACCCTACCGCCAGAACACTTATGATCAGGATGGCACGGCGCATCAAAACTCGTTCTCCAATTCCCGCGCTTACTTGGAGTGCATTGTATCAACAAGACTACAGGGATTCACCTGGCCGAAACAGCCTCTCTACGGTTCCAGCAAACTGCGGACAAACCTCTTTCTGCACAGCAGAACTTCGATAGCAGCACCTCCGGGACAAGAAGAACCTACCCCTGCAGGATGCTCAAAAAGGCCGTTCAGCAAGGCCGCAGCGAGCAAAGAGGCGAGGAGGTACGTACCGCACTTCGTGTGG
>CAZVEZ010000211.1:0-4745 GCA_964626135.1 uncultured Nitrospira sp. | reverse complement strand
TCTATTTTGTTCGGCAAACTGAGGAGAGTTGTTTCAGGGGCTTGTCCCGGCCTTTGTAGAAGTCCATTTCATCATGCTGTTTTCGCCTTTCCTTGTCTCTAGGAATAACGCGAGCAGTGTACATAGATCATTTCAAATGCCGCTCAAAGAGAATGACGACAGTGAACAAGAACTGCTCGCATGCGATCACTTCATCGGTATTCGATGTGGATGGTCGATAACCGGGCGAGAGGCATTGGCTCAGATAAGTTTTTCATTCTTGACGATTTCAAGGCAACAATCGAAGTTGAGAAAATCCTGTCGCTCCGGCGAGCAAAGATCAATTTCACACTCCACTGTTTGCCATGGTGCTGGAGTGAACCAAGCCGTGACATGTTCCAGGGTGGTTCATGCAGCACATGCGTGTTCCGCGAGACGTCTGCGATACGTTCAAAGATGAGATCGAGCCGGGGATCCAGTTAATGAATCGTGTGAGTCGTCTTGGTTTCTCCGTATGGTAGTGGGGTAACTGTCGCTTTCAATGGAAGACGTGCATGGTATGAGAACATAAGGAGTGAGTGGAGAAGGCGGTCCATGCTATGCCATGTATCTGACGATACAGATAGCATCAATAAATGGATTTTTGCCTGGAGAAAGAAAAGGCGGTAAAAAAGAGGTCAGAACATGGTCTTCCCTGCCCGATAACCCAATAGGCCGGAATTTCTGGCATAGATAATTCCTCTAAGTGAGAGGTCTAATGTTGGTGACGCTCCTCTTGTTCCCAGTAGCAATCGACCTAGGATGACTGAGGCAGCGACGAATACGCTACTCTCCAACCAGTCCGTCACAGTTTGGGCAGCGACAAACATGCTTATTCCACCGACAAGCCAAATGCCGATTCCCAGAGCGAAGAGGAAAGAGATCCGTGTGTTACCGACTGCATGTAGCGCGAAGGTCACCCCCATTGCTCCTGTGATCAGCGTCAACAGGGGATACAGAATTGGATTGGACTGTGAGGTGACGTTATTGTAGGCAAGCACAAATTCCGCCACGATAGACATGCCATAGACAATGGTTAGTCCTTTCAAAATCGTTCGACCAACGACAAACCGGAAGGCTCTTATCATGATGCTGATTAGGGTACGAAAGACGTGGGATGGCACGCAATTATACGTAGAGGGGGTAAACGTAGAGCTTTGGTAGGGGGTGTCTATCGTATGCCTTTTCGGCCTCATTCATACGGTACGCCGGCTACAGTTTATGGGGCACTCAAGTCGATCAAGGCGCGCAGGTGAATAGTATCCACAGTTCCGCCCCTCTCGCCTCAAGACCACCTCTTTTGAAGTACTCCGTTAGGGTCTGGCGGGGATGCGGCCTCATTGATACGGTTCAGTCATCACGTGTGTAACTGAAAGGCATTGATATGGTGAAACGTCAGCAGCAACGCGTACCGCTGACGCAACCTGTGAATCTCGAAATCGCCGGAACGACTGGCCAAGGAATGACTGTCAACTTTTCTCCCGGAGGATGTGCCATTCAACAGAAGGATTTCGCGCTGTTCTGCGGCAGGCGCCTTACGATGCGGTTGGTATTGCCCGATTGTCCCGAACCTTTGGACGTGGGGCAGGTCACCGTGGCCTGGACCAAGGACGACCTCTGTGGGCTCCGGTTCATGTCCATGAATAAGGAAATACTAGAACGACTCTCACAGGCCTACGACCTGCTGGTCAAGACCCAGACAGAGCTTGAGGCTCTTCCCGTGCGTTCTCTTGCCTCCTTGATATCCCGCTAGTCCGTCATGCGTTGCGACAGCGTTTCCTGCTGCAACCATTTTAGATATAGCCATATCTGATTTCGTATCACGCTGAAGCCAAGAAAGTGGGTGCATCGCTGAGGTAGTGAGCGACGGAACGTCCCACTGTATGCATGCTTCATCGAGTGATATGTCGAAAGTTGAAGCCGGCCGGTGGGAGCATTTCTTAGCAGGCTGCGGAAAAATTCAATTCCCCCATACAACACCGTTGAAGCACGACAGACGGAGTGAAGACCTCAATAGATCAGGATGCTCAAAATGGCCGTCCAGCAAGGCCGCAGTGAGCGAAGAGGCGAGGAGGTACGTACCGCACTTCGTGTGGCCGTTCGCCCTTGTAATGGGTCTTGGCGAACGGAAAAACCCCTCCAGGATTTCGGCCTCCGAAACACTATTACTCAGAGTTGAGTCTCTGAGCGACGCGAGAACGATGCTGGCGGACTTTTTCAGCATCCTGTTAGAGCAGATCAAGCAAGGATCCTACAATACAAATGATGCTCATCACGACATAGCCATAGGCGGTTAAGTAGGCAAAGCGACGGACATGTTTGGGGCCCCAAATCATTTTTATGACTGTGGGAAGGTAGATCGCAAACATCCACTCTGGTGGATCGGTAATCCAGGGCCAGTCCTGTTTGAGCCCATAGACCAGCACTGCGCCAAAAACTAAGCCGGCTGCACAGAAAATTATGTCCAACACTTCCATAGAACACGTCTCCTGCTTTCCCGCAGATTGAGGAACCGAGGCATTCTACTTTTTCAAGCCTGGCGGGTCTATGTCTTTTTGGCGGAGCGGGTGGTTGTCGTAAAGGCATTGTGAGGCAGCGAGTTAGGGAGTCTTTTGCTTCCACTCCTTTGCTCGTTTTTGCGCGTCGGCAAGTTGGGCAGGCTTCATTTCTCTGGCAAGGTCATTGCGATGGAGAGCCGCGCGAGCATGCCCGTTTTCTGCCGCCAGGCTGTACCACATGTGTGCCTGAACTATGTCCAATGGTGTGCCGCGGCCGAAGGCGCACATGAGACCGAGGTAGAACTGCGCATTCGCGTTCCCTTGTTCGGCTGATTTCTCGTACCATTCGCGCGCTTTCCCGTAGTCTTCGGGAACACCGTCCCCGTTTTCATGCAATACACCGAGGTAGAACTGCGCTCGCGCGTCGCCTTGTTCAGCGAGCGGTTGCAACTCACGCAAGGCTTTGGCAAAGTTTCCACGGTTTTTTGCATCCATGCCGGCCTGAAAATCCGCCCATGCAGGCTCGACAAAAGAGACGAGGGAGAGCAGAAGGGCGGCGGAGAAACGGAGAGGCGTAAGCTGATTGTTATTCATGGGACAACCTGACCTATTCTCCTTTTACCCGGCTCCCTTGATCCGATGGCAAATTTCCAAACGATTGCCGCTGTGATCTTCAAAAAAGACGGCATAGTAGCCATGCCCTTCGTAGTATCCTGGACCTTCGACGTTCCGGGCTCCCACGTTGACGATGATCTTGGTCAGCCGGTCGACCTCGCCGGTGCTCTCAGCCCAGAAGGCGATCCGGCACTCGTTTGCGACATGCCGCGCTGATTCGGTGATTCCGAAGAATTCTGGGGTGCCGTCCGTTCCAGGAGCTTCGAACTGCAGCCAGCCTTCGATCCCCACGTCGTGCGTAAACCCCAGTGCTGGCAGGAGCGCTTGATAGAAGGGTCTCGCCTCAGCCAGACTGCGCACCCTCAGGTCAATGTGATCGTACCGTCTCCGCATCAGTGATGTCTCAATGTGGTCTCAGTCGCCAGTCTTATGGCGCCGGGTAACTATCGATCGGGATCATCAAGTGAGCATAGGGTGTGTCGGCCCACATAACCCATGGTCCTCCGTTTTTCGAATTGGTCGACACGTTTTTCAGTGACGCTCCGTCCGGTACGAGAACCATGATGTGCGCGCCGACTCCTTCTACCCAATCATCACCCGGCTTTGGCGTCTTCGCATAGGGGTCCGTATTGCTCACGGGGGTGTCGCCTTGCAGCATATAGGCGATACCAACTTGTGTGTACGTCGGTGTCTTTTTATGTTTCACTGCGTCCCTAAAGTTAAGCCATGGTTCATTCATGCATATGGGGTCCGTGCCCGGTGTGTTGGGGTTGTCGGGCATGCAGGTCCAACCGTTCGTGCCTTTGCGTAGCTCTTTTCCCTCTGAATCCATGATCGTCGCATTCTTAGACAGTGAGGCAGGCCCTGCATGTTCCGCGCGCGCGAGCTCAGCGGCATGACGTACCACGTCCCGTCGCGCACCGCCTTCGCCGAATACCGGTTGAAGAGGTAATGCGACTGCAGTTGCGATGGCCAACACCCCCGTCAGCATGATGGCCGTTGATGTCCTGAATCGTGTCATAGGCATCTCTCCTTTCCCAAAGTGACGGCAAAACTTTACCTTAAGAGCCAAGGAATTTGGAAGTCCATTTGATGGAAGAGACCGGTACATTCTGCGGTTTCGGCTTGGCCTGGCCTTTGCTGCAGAGGGGCGGGGGTAGTGGCAGGCTATCTCGTTTGTCTGATCTCTCTGGTTTCCTAGTCCGCCGAACCAGATAGGCCAGATCTCTGGCACAATGTGATCTGCTCAGGAAGAGGCTCCGGCCACTTTTTCTTCGGCTCGTTTGATGGTAAAGACGCCGACCCCTCTCGTAATTGTCACTTTGCCGGTTCGGCTCAAGCGACCCACTTCGGCATAGAATTCATTCGCGGTGAATTCCGGGTAGCGAGCCGTCAGGGCATCGAATGCACCTTCAGGTGCGATTTTGAGGAACTCAAAGACTCGGTCAGTAATGGGTTTCTGCTGTGCCATCATGATTTCTCCCTTCATCTCTCTGCGAATGCATGAACTGGTTCCGATCTCGGACTGGCCTGCGTAGAATGAGTGCTTCGTGAAGAAAACACAGATGATACCGGCGTTGGAGCGGCGGAGACTGGAGAATCGGTCGCGTTAGG
>CAZVEZ010000210.1:4193-4750 GCA_964626135.1 uncultured Nitrospira sp. | reverse complement strand
CTTTAAAGGGCTGAAAGTCACTCTTAAAGATCTCACCGGAAAATATAGATTGATCTCATGAGCAGCGTCTTCCTCCACGGCCTCTACCTAAAATCATTCAGAGGCATCGGTGACAGCGGCCTCAGAATTTCTCCGCTACAGAAGATCAACATGCTTGTTGGGCCAAACAATGCTGGCAAATCTACTGTGCTTCATTTCTTGTCCAAGCATCTCGCACAAATCCTCGGAAGCCGCACGCCAGTCACTTATGGAGGTGAAGATGTTGCGCTTGGCAAGTCGGCCAACGATGTTAAGTACGGTATTGGCGTACCTACTGAACTGTTTGCGCCTGAGATTGAGCACGCCGCTTCCCGAAAATTGATTGAAAAACTTGCTATCGATAGTCATATCTGGCTGACTCGCGATGAGAATTCAAATCGTTTCAGATTCCTTGATCACACTGCCCAGTCGGCCTCAGGACTTATCCCGCGCTACGAGTGGAGTGGTATTTGGAAATCCTTAACTCAGTATAGTGGCGGGGATCTTCTTCAGAATTGGGTTCCTGAGTCGCTCCACCG
>CAZVEZ010000210.1:0-4183 GCA_964626135.1 uncultured Nitrospira sp. | reverse complement strand
CCTCTCTAAAGGTGCGGCTCATCCCAGCTATTAGGATGATCTCCGCAAGGGAAGACTTCAAAGACTCTTCGGGTGCAGGGCTGATCAATGAGCTTGCTAGGCTTCAGAACCCCGACTACAACAATCGACCACTACGTGCAAAGTTCCAGGCAATCGAAGCGTTCGTGAAATCAGTGACGGGGGAGAATGACGCGACCATCTAGGTTCCCTATGAGCGGACGCATCTTCTTGTTCACATGAACGGAAAGATTCTTCCTTTGGCCTCACTGGGCACAGGCATACACGAAGTCGTCATCTTGGCTGCCTTCTGCACGCTGGCAGAGCGCGAACTTGTATGCCTAGAGGAGCCAGAGATTCACCTTCATCCGCTTCTTCAGCGGAAGCTCATCCGGTATCTTGAATCGGAGACTTCGAACCAATACCTGATCGCGACCCATTCGGCGGCTATTCTTGATGCTGTTCCCGCAGCGATATTTTCAGTGACTCAGGAACAAGGCCAAACCGAGATTCGCATAGTCTCGAAACCTAGTGAGCGATTCGACATTTGCAGGGCGCTTGGATATCAGGCGTCAGACCTTCTGCAGAGCAATGCCATCATTTGGGTAGAAGGCCCCTCCGATCGTATTTACATGCTTCATTGGATAGCCAGCGCCGACCCAAATTTGATTGAGGGCGTTGACTTCTCGATAATGTTTTATGGCGGAAGATTGCTGTCGCACCTCACCGCGCAAGACGAAGAAGTCACGGAATTTATTTCGTTGCGCAGATTGAACAGACATGTCGCTGTAGTGATGGATAGTGACAAAAAAAATAAAAGCGCGCGAATTAATAAGACAAAAAAGCGTATTTCTAATGAGTTGACTGACGGATTCGTTTGGGTTACGGCTGGCCGAGAGATTGAGAACTACATTCCCCTCTCCATCGCCGATGACGCCCTGAAAGAAGTGTGCGGCGAAGCCTTTGGGAGTGTCTCTGCTTTCGGGAGCTACGAACATATGTTGAGCTTCAAGGACAAAAGTGGCAAAGTAAGAACAGCCGACAAAGTGAAGTTTGCCCGCGCTGTAGCAAGGAGGCCGGCAGACTTGTCTGTGTTGGACTTACGCAAGCGCGTTTCCGAGTTGGTGTCGTTTGTTAGGAAGGCGTCAGAACACCGTTAGTAGTCAGAAGCACCAGAGCCAGCGTAATAGTTGCTCTCGACCCAAAGTAGGTCATCACATCTGCTCGTGCTGGCCTTGGTAGTACGTCGGGTTGTTGGTCGAAACCTTTTTCGACAGGTCGGCTACTGCGCCTTCGGCGTCACTATAGGAGGGCTATGTGCTATGCGCCGTCCCGTAAGATCTCCTGTGCGGGAAGCGACTCAGGGGATCAAGCCACCGTTGAGATGGAGCTATTCGGATAGGCGCAGTGGGAGTGTCCTCACAGTCGCGAGCCAGGATCATAATGAAAATATACTCAATTGTAATCGATAATTTCAGAGGCATTCGTTCTGCGAAACTCCTCTTGCCCGATCACGCCGTTCTCATAGGAGACAACAACACCGGAAAATCATCGGTGTTGGAAGCAATCGACTTGGCGCTCGGCCCTGACCGATTGAGTCGACGCCCACCTGTGGATGAGCACGACTTCTATCAAGGCAAATATCTGGCGGTCACCGACAAGGGTGCCGCGGAGGCGGTGCCTGCCGAAGCCCCCAAGATCACGGTTGAGGTCACGATCACGAGTCTGTCGGCCGAGCAGCAGGCCCGTTTTCGTGACTATATCGAGTGGCTGAAGATAAGTACCGGAAAATTCTATGATGCGCCCGATCCCGCCGGGGTCGATGCCGCCGACATTAGCTCAGCGCTGCGGGTAACGTTCATCGGCGCCTACGATCCTGATGAAGACGACTTTGACGGGGCGACCTATTTTACCCGCAGTCTCACGGAATCCGATAAGCCCACACCGTTCTCGAAGAAGGAGAAGCAGCACTGTGGCTTTCTCTTCCTCCGGTCGTTGAGAACGGGCTCGCGAGCGCTGAGCCTCGAACATGGCAGTTTGCTCGATATCATTCTGCGCCTAAAGGAAATCCGCCCGCGTATGTGGGAAGACACCATCTCGACGCTCGCGAAGTTCGACGTCGCTAGCGACCCGGAGCTCGGCATCTCGGGCGTGCTCGAAAGCATTAATAGGTCCTTGAAGAAGTACGTGCCCCGCGAATGGGGCGCCAAGCCGCACCTGAAGGTTTCCAGCCTGACCCGCGAACACATGCGCAAGGTCGTCACAGCCTTTATCGCGACGGGAAATGGGGACCATGCCGCGCCTTACTTTCGGCAGGGTACAGGAACGATCAATTTGCTCGTTCTCGCGATGCTGTCCCAGATCGCCGAGGACAAGCAGAACGTGATCTTCGCGATGGAGGAAGCGGAGACAGCGATTCCGCCCTATGCGCAGAAGCGAATCGTCCATGAACTGCGCAAGCTCTCGGCGCAGGCGATTTTCACCTCGCATTCGCCTTACGTGCTGGAGGAGTTCAGCCTTGACGAGACCGTCATCCTTTCGCGTTCCGACGACGGGATGCTGACACAAGCGAAGATCGCCCTTCCAGAGAGCGTAAAGCACAAGAGCTACCGCCAGGAATTCCGGACGCGATTCTGCGAAGGGCTTCTCTCACGCCGCGTCCTACTCGCCGAGGGCGCGACGGAGGCGACATCTTTCCCTGTCGCCTCGCGCCGTTTGTCGGAGCTGAATCCGGCGACCTACGCCTCCGTCGAAGCACTGGGCGTCTGCGTGATTGATGCCGGCGGAGAAAGTCGGATCGCCGACTTGGCTGGTCTTTACAAGACTCTGGGCAAACGCACCTTCGCTCTCTGCGACAAGCAGACGGACGCGGAGAAGGCCGCAATAGAAGCCCAGGTCGAGCACCTGTTCATGCACGACGAAAAAGGCATTGAGAATCTTATCTTGAAAAATACCACGCAAACCGCTTTGGAGCGGTTTGCCGACTCGCTCAACTGGCCACCTCATTTGATTGATAAATACCCGGACCCGAAGGCGCAGACTGCAGCTGCCCTGATGGACTATTTCGGTTGGTCGAAGGGGAATTGGGGAATCGCCGAGTTTCTCGCTCAGTGCCATGAGAATGAAATCCCTGCATGGTTGCGCGATGCCTGCGTAACGCTGAAAAACCTCTGTGATCCTCCACCACCACCGCCGGAAGAGCCTGTACCAGACGACATCGCGGACCTACTCGGCTAGGGGCCCATCATTGTGGAGCTGACCGATATCCAGAAGGAGGTTATTCAGGCCAGTGGTCATCAGCTCGTGACCGGTGGGCCGGGGTCGGGCAAGACGACGATTTCGATCCTCAAGGCCGCAAAGATTGCGCGCGAAGCGCTAGGTCCGGGACAGCGGATTCTTTTTTTGAGCTTCGCGCGTGCGACGGTTACGCGCGTGTTGGAGGCCATCGATGAAGAGAGCCAGATCACCCGCGATGAAAAGCACCGGATTGAGGTCGATACCTATCATTCGTTTTTCTGGCGCATCCTGAAGACGCATGGATACCTCGTCGGGTTTCCAAGGCGAATGACCATCCTCACGCCGCCAAATGAAGCGATCGCGCTGGCGGCAGTGCGAAGCGCGTACAGAGCGGCCTCGAAACTTTCCGAAGAGGAGAAAGCCGAAAAGCGGACGCGCGAAGAGGCCGAGCGCGTCCGGCTGGCGACGGAAGAAGGCAAGGTTTGCTTCGACCTGTTCGCAAACCGGGTGGCGACCCTGTTGCATGGCTCACAGAAGGTGCGGACGCTGATCTCAACCATGTATCCATGCATCATCCTAGACGAGTTCCAGGATACGAGCGCTGATCAGTGGTGGGTCGTGCAAGCTCTTGGCGTGGGTAGCACGCTGATCGCACTCGCCGACCCGGAGCAGCGGATATTCGACTTCATTGGCGCGGACCCGGAGAGGTTGGATCACTTCAAGGCGGCCTTCAAACCGACGGTCCATGACCTCGCGGATGACAACCATCGCAGCAAGAGCACAGAGATCGCGCTATTCGGAAACGACATCCTCACCGGGAAGTTTCGCCAGAATTCGTATCAGGGAGTTGTCTGTGAACTTTTCGAATCGAATCCGAATCAAGCGTTTGCGAGGTTGGTTACGCAAGTGCTGCAAGCTCGGAAGCGCCTGATCGATTCCGGCAGGCATG
>CAZVEZ010000209.1:0-4809 GCA_964626135.1 uncultured Nitrospira sp. | reverse complement strand
TGGGGACAGACAGATTCGGAGATTCGCTGGAAGTTTTCACGCTCTGGATCGAGCGAGCTTAAGAATAACCAGCGACTCGCATTCCTTCCCGGTATGCCCCCATGCCGTCCTTCACTGCGCGCATCGAGCGATGCACATTCTGATCGTGCGCGCTCTGCGAGCAGGAAGGACGGTTGGTTGCTTACCTCCTATCTTTCATCGCCCGTTCCACTTCGCGGCTGGCTTCACGCGCCTTGATGGATTCCCGGCGGTCATGTTGTTTCTTCCCTTTGGCTAACCCAAGTTCGACCTTGGCAAAGCCCCGCTTGGAGAAATAGATGCGGAGCGGGACGATCGTAAGTCCTTGCTGCTGTGTTTTGCCGAGGAGTTTATTGATCTCCTTGCGGTGGAGCAACAATTTCCGGGTACGGAGAGGTTCGTGATTCATGATGTTGCCGTGGCTGTAAGGACTGATGTGGCAATGGTGAAGAAAGGCCTCTCCGCCCTTTACGCTGGCGTAACTCTCTTGTAGATTCACCCGCCCCTCACGCAGAGATTTGACCTCAGTGCCTTGGAGCATGATGCCCGCTTCGAACTTTTCTTCAATGAAATAGTCGTGGTAGGCCTTGCGATTTGTGACCACCGCCTTTTCGAAACTGTCCTGCTCTTTTCCCATCAGACATCAGGCTTTCTATTCCAGATATGGATCGCTGTCGGCCTTCCGCTTGCAACGCCAGATCGCCGGACGTTTCACCTTTCACGTCCAGCGCTCGCGCTTGCTGATTGCCACAATGGTTATTTGCTATGATGCCGTCATGCGTGGACTTGGTTCCATCGATTCTGTCTCCAGTGTCCTAGAAGGATTAGTCCGTCGCCTGGGTCTCGAATCGAAGTTGTTCGAAGGCCGATTGCGCCGGGACTGGGTCTCCATCGTCGGGGAACCCATCGCATCGAATACCTGGCCGGACCAGATTCGCTACAAAAAACTCTATCTTGTGGTCCACAACAGTGTCTGGCTGCATCAGCTCACGTTCCTCAAGCCGACACTCCTTCATAAACTCAACAGTGAACCAGGCGGAGAATTCGTCGCCGACATCGTGTTGCGGGTAGGAGAGCTGCCGGAGGCCGGCCGCGTGTCCGCGTTGCCCGAGGCTCTTTGCGCGGCAGATTCACCACCGAGCGAGGCGCTGCTCGCGGAAATTTCGTCGCATGTGACGGCCATTCACGATCCGATTCTCCGAGACCGCCTTGCACAACTCATGGCGCAGGTGTTGGCGCGGGCACAGAAGGCCAGCTGATCGGCCCTTTGAAGAGCTGGCGCACACTGGCCTGCGTCGCCGCAGTCTCCGGGTTGTCCAACAGCGGGCCGATCCGCCCTTCTTCTTCCGATTCGGTCAGCCGGTACAATCCCCTCAAGGATCGCTGAAATCCTCCCCGATCCTCCCCGGTCAGGTACTTGTGCAACGTCACCGGCTCCGTCCAGGTGTGGTCAGAAAAGATGTAAATGGTGAGACGTCGATAGTGATCTCCCGGCCTGTCGGGTGTCGTCGGATTGATCTTCATCGGCTCGAACTTTCTCGACTCGCGACCGATTTTTCGAAAACGTTCGATCAGCGCTTCGATTTGGTGGTCGCTCGTGCTGTCGGGAACATGGATCGCAACGACTGTCTCTTCTTGAGATCCGACACTATAGGGAGGAATCGATCGATCGGGGCGAGTCAGATACATCCCGCCCCAGATCAGGCTGAACGACCCGATGAGGACGCCAAGACCCAGCTTGACAACCATATCCATACGCTTTTTCGGCTTGGATACGGAATGGGATGTTGGAGAAGAGTCCTGCTCGTGCATGGAAGGCGTATCACGTCGTGCGTATCCGTTACCCGCCACTTTCCTCGGGGAGCGCCTCGGCACTTTCAGCCAAACGCGCGACGGCCACGACCCGATCACCCGCTCCCTCAAGATCGAGGATGCGAACACCCTGAGTATTACGGCCGATCTCGCGGAATTCATCCACCTTGCATCGAAGCACTTTGCCTTGAGCAGCCATCAGCATGATCTCGTCACCGTCTCTGACTTGAAGAAATCCTACCGCAAGTCCGTTGCGTTCCGTAGTCTTCACGCTGATGATGCCCTTTCCTCCGCGTCCCTGGACTCGATACTCGTTCACCGGTGTGCGCTTTCCGTAACCGCCTTCCGTGACCGTAAGTATCTGGGTCGTTGAGTCCGGAGTGATGGTTTCCATGCCGATGACTTCGTTGCCTTGCTCAAGCGTAATGCCGCGCACTCCGTGCGCCGTGCGTCCCATCGGGCGGACCTCGTCTTCCTTGAAGCGGATCGTGATACCTTTCTTCGTACCCAGTAGGATTTCCCGTTGACCATCGGTGACATGCACGCTGATGAGCCGATCTCCCTGATCCAACGAGAGCGCAATGATTCCACCCTGGCGGGGGTTGCTGTAGGCGGAGAGTTCCGTCTTCTTAATGATGCCCTGCGAGGTCGCCATCACGACGAACCGGTCTTCGCGGAACTCTTTGACCGGCACGGTCGCAGTAACTTGTTCGTCGCTGGACAGCGCCAGCAGATTCACCAGCGCTTTTCCCTTGGCAGCCCGGCCGGCGTCCGGAATCTCATGGACTTTCAGCCAATAGACCTTTCCGGCGTCCGTGAAAAACAGAAGGGACTCGTGCGTGGACGCGGTGAAGAGGGTGACGACAAAATCCTCTTCCTTGACCCCCATCCCGATCTTGCCCTTGCCACCGCGACGCTGCGCCCGGTACAGCGTGACCGGATTGCGCTTGATGTAGCCGGCATGTGAGATCGTGACCACCACTTCTTCGTTCGCGATCATGTCTTCCAGGGTAATCTCCGCTTCTTCCTTCACGATCTTCGTCCGGCGGTCGTCCTTGTAGGCCTCACGCACCTCGATCAACTCATCTTTGACGATCGAACGAATCAGCGCCTCGCTGCCCAGGATCGACTTGAGACGCTCGATCTGTTTCAAGACCTCTGTGTATTCTTCGATGAGTTTATTGCGCTCCAATTGTGTGAGCCGCTGCAGCCGCATCTCCAAAATGGCATTCGCCTGGATCTCGCTCAGCGTAAATTGCCGCATCAGGCCGACACGGGCCGCATCGGGCGATTGCGCCCCCCGGATCAAGGTAATGACGGCATCCAGATTATCGAGCGCGATCTTGAGGCCTTCGAGAATATGGGCCCGCTCTTCCGCCTTGCGCAGTTCGAACGCGGTCCGCCGGACGATGACCTCGCGTCGATGCTCGATGAAATGATGCAGAATCTGCTTGAGGGTCAAGACTTCCGGCCGGTTGTTCACCAGCGCGAGCATGATGACTCCGAAAGTCGTCTGGAGTTGCGTGAGCTTATACAGGTTGTTCAGGGTGATGAGCGGGATTTCTCCGCGCTTGAGCTCGATGACGACGCGGATACCTTCCCGATCGGATTCGTCGCGCAGATCGGAAATCCCTTTGATCCGTTCGTCCCGGATCAGCTCCGCGATCTTTTCAATCAGCTTGGATTTATTGACCTGATAAGGAAGCTCCGTGACGATCAAGCGTTCACGATCCGTCCGTTCATCCGATTCGATCTTCACTTTCGCGCGCAGAGTGAGGAGACCCCGTCCGCTCTCGTAGGCGGTCTTGATGCCGGTCGTTCCATAGATGAAACCGGCCGTCGGAAAGTCGGGGCCCGGAATCTTTTTCATCAATTGGGCAATCGTGACGTCCGGATTCTCCAGGAACAGGAGAAGCCCCTCGATCACTTCGCCGATGTTGTGGGTCGGAATGTTGGTGGCATAGCCCACCGCAATGCCGCCGGCGCCGTTGACGAGTAGATTCGGAATTTTCGAAGGGAGTACCAGTGGTTCGACCAGCGACTCGTCGTAGTTCGGCCCGAAATCGACCGTCTCTTTGTCGATATCGGCGAGCATGTCCTCGGCGACCTTGGTGAGACGGGCTTCGGTATACCGCATCGCGGCCGGTGGATCCCCGTCGACCGATCCATAATTGCCCTGACCATCCACGAGCATATAGCGCATGTTGAAGGGTTGCGCCATGCGCACGAGCGTGTCGTAGATCGCACTGTCGCCGTGGGGATGGTAGTTCCCCATGATCTCGCCGACAATCTTGGCGGACTTGCGGTAGGCGCGATTCGACGCCAGACCCATTTCATTCATGCCGTGAAGAATACGGCGATGGACCGGCTTGAGACCGTCGCGCACGTCGGGAAGCGCCCGGCCGACGATGACGCTCATCGCGTAACTCAAGTACGACGAGCGCATCTCGTCTTCGATTGCGATCTGTCCTAGTCGTTCATCAGGCGGCATTAATTCTCGGCTCACCAACATCCTCGATGTACCCCAAGGGTACACCTGCGGTGTTGGTGTCGCCTGCGGCCTCGCCGGATGTCATTTTGAGCATCCGAAAAAGCCGAATCCTTCCTAGTTGAAAGCAGTCCTTCTCTTTTCCAGCCTGAATGCAAACTGAAAAGGTCGAATTTCAGCCTGTCCGCTGTAGACAAATGGGTGGTCCCGACGAACAAGAAACGGCTGCCATCTAGGATCCTTCTGTCTTAACTTGGTAAGTTGTTTTTGAGCGAGCGCCTCGAACTTCTCCCGCCAACCTCTACGCAGGATGTTGATTCCATCAACATCGTACCACTTATAGTCGTATTGCTCCTTATCTTCTGAGATCATCGCTTCATAAGCTTGATACATATGGTCTAAGAATATTAGGTTCATACCTTTCCCTTCAACCATGATTCTTATGGCCACCAACTCCTACTCCTACTGCCGCAAAGAGACTCTGTCGAGTA
>CAZVEZ010000208.1:0-4811 GCA_964626135.1 uncultured Nitrospira sp. | reverse complement strand
CCTCCAGTGATTCCGAGATTCGATAGGTTCGAATCTACACGTTGAGCCTCTGAGCAAAGCGAGAACGCCGCTGGCAGACTTTTTCAGCATCCTGCTCGCTAGGATTCTTCGACCTGAATCACCGCTTTACCCTTATACGTTCCGCAATTCAAGCAGGTGTAGTGCGGCAGCTTAAGCTCATGGCACTGTGGACAGACAGACATGCCAGGCGGTGTGATGCGCAGTTTTTGTGTGCGGCGCTTGTCTCGGCGCGCTCGTGAATGTTTATGTTTCGGATTCGGCATGGCAACTCCTTCTCACTTTCGATAACAGACGGTCACGCTATGATGCTGAAGATCCGCCGGTCTTGCGGTTCGTGACCTGAACAACCCGAAATGTTGGAATCGGTCGTTCCTCAGCACATTGACAGGGCCCCTCATTCAAATTTTTTCCGCATCGTGCACAGAGCCCCAAGCAATCGTCATTGCAAAGAGGCTGCATCGGCGCGGACAGGATCACATGTTCACGCAACATAGGGGCCAGTTCCAATTGATTGCCCTGATACTGATACTGATCATCTGGCTCCTCTTCTAGTTCAGTCTCCGCAACCTTTGCATGAGATTTTCTCACATCGACCCGTTTCGGATGCTTCGGCTCCCGGACGAAGGCCGCTCGAACGGAAAACGCCAGAGGATCTTCATATTCTTTGAGACACCGCACACATTCGCGAACGATCGTGCCTTCCAGCACACCGGTCACGGCAACCAGCCCTTCGACGTTGGTCAGCTCCAGACTAACCGCAAGTGAACCGACGACGACGGCATCGTCCTCAACGAGACCCAGTTCTTCAGCCGTCGCCTCGCCGACCAGCGAAAGCCCATCTGCAGTGATGTCAGCCAACAGCGGCCTGAGCAATTCCATCATGGCACCTACCTGCATTCCCATCTCCAACGTGATCGATTATCGCTCTTCCGCAAAGCTGATGAGAGCGATGTGCCGAGCCCGTTTGACGGCAGCCGTCAATTCGCGCTGGTGCCTCATACAATTGCCGGAGATACGACGCGGAACAATACGGCCCCGCTCCGTGAGAAAGTTCCTCAGCAGCCCGACATCTTTAAAATCGATCGATCCTTTATCAATGCAAAACCTGCACGGACGTCTGCGTTGGAAAAACCTGCCTCCGCCCTCTCGGTCTCCACCCTGTTCACGCTCCATAACCGTCTCCCTATTTGTTAGCTGGCGGTGGAAAACTCAGTTTATCCACAAACCGCCAATGAAGTCTTCCATATCGTGCCAATATCAAATGGTCTCAGGATGCTCAAAAAGGCCGTCCAGCAAGGCCGCAGCGAGCAAAGAGGCGAGGCGTACGCTTCGGTACGTTGAGCCTCTGAGCGATGCGAGAACGCCGCTGGCGGACTTTTTCAGCATCCTGTTAGACGTGCTCGTCGGGTTCATACCCTGCATCATCATGCATCGGCGCCTCACCCCCGCCACCACCGCCGTCCTGGCGTTTCGGCATAAACGTCACCGTTTGGGCGACCACCTCGTGCTTGCTCCGCTTCTGGCCGTCTTCTGTTTCCCAGCGGCGTTGCTGCAGCCGACCATCAACGATGATCCCGTTCCCCTTACTCAGATATTGTCCGCAATGTTCCGCCTGCTTGCCGAAGACAACAATGTCGACAAAACAGACCTCCTCTTTTAATTCATCACCCTGCTTGTATCGCCGGCTGACCGCAAGACCCAAACTGGCCACCGGCGTTCCGTTCGGCGTGTACCGCAGCTCGGGATTCCGCGTGAGGTTTCCGAGGAGAACGACTTTATTAAATCCGGCCACCGGCAAACTCCTCCGAGGACGTCTCGATCGGCCGTGGCGGGACCAGTTCTTTTTTGAGATGGACGGTCAAGAACTTAATGATGGAGTCTTCCAGCCGGTAAGACCGCTCTAATTCACCAACCGTGATATTGGGCGCTCTGAAGTAGAAGTACACATACGTGCCCTTCCGCTCCCGCTTCACTTCATAGGCAAGCTTCTTCTTCCCCCAATTTTCCGACTTGATGAACTGTGCGCCGGTCTTCTCTGCCACCGCCTTCATCTTTTCGATTAAGACAGCGGTCTCCTGGTCGGAGACAGTCGAACGAATAATGAATAGAGACTCGTAGAGCTCCATGCAGCGATCCTCCTGGACAAAGGCCCCCGAACCAGTCGGGAGCGAGGTGTAGGCGCCTCTATATGAGGCTTACAGAACGGTGGACGGTATCACAGCCAAACTCTGGCTGTCAACGAATCGGCACGATAATCACGGCGGAGGGCGTGTCTGGGCTCGTCACTACCTCACCTCACGGAGCGGAGCACTGCGGCCTGAGGCTCTTCGCTCCCGCACCTCCTGTGACACCCATCCACGCGGTCTAAAGCGGAGCCCTTCCGGAATTCCTTCAGCCGCAGTCTCACGACCATGGTGCGGTGGGCAGTTCCAGGACAGAGGTCACTCGAGCCAAGACATGCCTTAGAAAAACTGGAATGAGCTACCCCCGATCTCCCCTTCAGCGTCTATGTCGCTTCACACTTGGGAATTCCGGCAGATGGATTCGGAGAGTACTGCAATAATCGATTGCTGAAAACCTATTTAGTCGCAACTCGATCGAGGATCAGTTTTCTATAGGCCTCTGCAACCTTTGGAGGAATATGGACATACCTACCCACTTCGTCAAGAATTTCAGGGTGGTTGAACAATGGCGAATTTACTGCGCGGAAGCCTCCTCTATGGCGAACTGATCTTCTACCTTTCTTGCCAAAGAAGCCGTTTTGCCAAAGTAGCATTTCCCGTGCGGGATGCTTCTTATCATTGATAATCTTTTCTAAGAAACCGTCTAGCAATTGATATTTTTGAGGAATGAAGCCTTCGCGAAGTGTGACGTCCTGAAGCTTTACTCTTTTCAACCCAGAATATTTTTTCTTGTTCTCAAGATAGCCATAGCCCTGGGAGGTGCAGAATTTTCGCAATTCCCAAACAACCCTATCGAGGGCTACAATTTGCCCACCATAAGTGATGACTGAGATTTCCAAATAGCGACATTCTCCGAATTGATCGACATGTCGAATAAATTGTTCGCTAGCTGGGGTAAGGTTTAGGACAATCTCTTTTGATGAAGAAAGAATATTCAGAGCCTTGCTTAACGAGTGACGGACTCCCTTCCCATGAATCCTGTGCAGCAGGAGAATACACTTCAAATACTTCTCGATCGTCTGCAAGCTTGTCCATAGCGCCTGCGGGGCCAGCTGATATCGGAATGCCGCTCTTGCCAGAAGATAATCTGCATCAGCCGTATCACGAAAGCAGCGAATCGCAAATCGTTTATGAGCGATTTAGTGTCCAAGTGGCATCATCATCCTCCCATTATCAGGCTGGTCAAAAAGGCCATCCAACAAGACCGCAGTCATTTTTATAAGGGTGGCTGGGATAATCCCAACTGCGCGCGTCCATCGATCACTTTCTGAAGTGAGGGATGCGCGAGCAAGGGATTGTCCCAGCCACCCCCATCTTTTTTCAACAGCCGATCTGATTAGACGTTGAAGCGGAAGTAGACTATGTCGGCTTCTTTAATAACGTAGTCTTTCCCTTCTAGACGAAACAGCCCCTTCTCCTTCACCTTTGCCTCTGACCCGCAGGCCAGCAAATCGTCATAGTGATAGACCTCGGCGCGGATGAAGCCCCGTTCCATATCGGAGTGGATCTTGCCGGCAGCTTGCGGCGCTTTCATGCCTTTGGGAATCGGCCAAGCCCGTGATTCGATTTCTCCGGCAGTGAAGAAGGTAATGATGTTGAGAAGCGTATAGGCCTCGCGGGTCAGCCGTACAAGGCCGGACTCCGTCAGCCCCATCTCTTTCAAGAAATCGGTTCGTTCGGATTCTGGCAACGTGGAAAGTTCGGCTTCGAGCTGGCCGCAGATCGTGACGACGCGCGCACCGCGTTTGTCGGCGAACTCACGAACTGACTTCACCATCGCTTCGTCGGCACCGGCCTGTTCCGATACATTGGCCACGAAGAGCACCGGCTTCGCGGCCAGCAATTGACATTCATCGAGCACCATGCGCTCTTCAGGGGTATAGGTCAGGTTGCCCAGCCATTCGCCTTTGTCGAGCAACCCGATCAGTTTGTCGATGAAGGCTACCTCAAATGCTGCCTTCTTATCGCCCGCCCGAACTTTCTTCTCCGTCTTTTGTTTTCGTCGATCGAGCGTATCGAGATCGGCCAACAGCAACTCGGTTTCAATGACGCCGATGTCACGGAGAGGGTTCACTCCTCCACTGACGTGCACGACATCCGTTCCTTGAAAACATCGAACGATATGGAGCAGCGCATCGACTTCGCGGATGTGCCCAAGAAACTGATTGCCGAGCCCCTCGCCCTTGCTGGCCCCTTCGACCAAGCCGGCAATGTCGCGAACTTCCAGCGTGCTAGAGGTCGTCTTCTTTGACTTGAAGAGATCGGTGAGAACTCCGAGTCGCGAGTCCGGCACCAACGCAATGCCGGTGTTGGGATCGACAGTTGCGAATGGATAATTGGCCGCCAACGCCCCGCTCCCTGTGAGCGCGTTGAAGACCGTGGTCTTCCCCACGTTCGGGAGTCCGATCATGCCGCAACAAAGTCCCACTTCTTCTCTCCCTTCAACTTAGCGAGGAAGGGAAGCCAGGTTGACCTACGATGCGCGCGTCCAACGAGGGCCTTCCGAGGCCGCGCGTTGCGCGAGCAGAAGGTCAGCCTGGCTCCCCTTCCTCGCCTCCTATTTTCTCACGCACATTAAACTCGTTCATCGCCACCGCGACTCCCCGA
>CAZVEZ010000207.1:253-4818 GCA_964626135.1 uncultured Nitrospira sp. | reverse complement strand
GGGGTCGATGGGGGTGATGGGCTGATAATGCTCCAGCAGGTTGATGGGCTCTTCGTCGTCCTGGCTAAACGTGGGATCGAGGTGGAAACCATTTGCTACGGGCAGAATGAGGCTATTACCCACAATCCCGATCAGTTCGTTTTCAACCACGGACGCCACACTGCGGCCGCCGCTGTTCGGAGCCTGGAACCCATCGAGCAGCATGAAGCGCCGGCTCGGGCTCATCCGCCACCAGATGCGGTGATGGTAATGTTCAATATGCTCATTCAGGTGATCCAGTAGATTCCGCGCTAGCTCTTTGTCTTCCTCGCGCGGATTACGTAGTTCTTGCCGATTCAGCGGCGTAAAAATGAGAACCTCGTCGTTGCCTGCAAGGTCATTCTTGATCCGGCTGTTGTTGAACAGGTAATTCGAGGCGTATTTCGTCCGATAGCGCATCGCTCCTCGTTCGACGATCACCTTCGAGTTTGCCGGCAGCAACTGAGAAAGCAGAATGCCCGGGGCCAGCGAGCTTTTATCGCTAATCACGATTTGGCTGATTTCGCTACGCTTGATAACAGGAAGTTCCTGGTCGATCCGAAGAGACACATAAAGAGGCCGATCGTTTGCGTAATTCGATACAAGCGTGGCATCGATGGGTAATTCGTATTTTGCACCAGTGGTACTGATCGCAACGAATTTCAGGTGATTCACAAACTGCTCGACAATTTGACGAGTCAGCTGTTCCTGAAATATGCGGTCCTTTTGCTGCTGATTTTCCAACCATTGCTCATAAAAATCGCGAGCGGAGACATGTGATAAGAGGCGCAGCATGAAACTCCAATGGGCGGGATCGAAGCCATCGGAACCATCTGCCGGACGAGCTATCTGGAATCGTAAATACAATTCCCCCTCCATATACTCGATATTTTCGTCAGCATAACGCCCTGTTGGGAGGTCACTGCCCTCGTAGTTATTCCCGATTCGCTCCAGTGCATCAATGCTGCGCTTGAGCACCTTGGTACGCAAAGCTGGGCGCAGGGTATTCCGCCACCGAAGCACCTTTTCAGGAGTAAATCGCGTCATCAGCAAAGGTACAAAGAGGCACTCCTGAACGTCCGCAAGCCGCTGGCGGACCAGCATGTGCCGAAGCACTTCAAAATACTGGATGGTGATGGCATGGCAGTGGTTGTAGTTGGCAATGGTCTCCGTCGTTGCGGTGACACGTTCGTTCTGCGTGGACGATTGGACTACGGTCGACCGCTGTGTTCGCACCGAGGAAGCACTCTGCGACGTCCGGTCGCGCAGCTGATTCAGCGCATTTAAGGAAGTATTTCGAGAAGAATTTTGCCAGGCAGAGCTGCTTGCACTGGACTTGCCACCGCCGATGCCCAGAAGGCCACCAACAGGCCCTATGATGGCGCCAATTCCCAGGCCGCCGGCAAAGGCGCCCGATTCAGACTTCGACCCACCGCGAACACTCTCATTCACGGCGCCATTTACGATCTCCGAGATGTCCCGGTCACGTTCGATTTCCGCGTCGAGTTCATCATCTAGGCTCAAAAATTCCGTTCGCCGGTTGTTCTCGCGGCGATCCCAATCGACGATGGCAATCTGCTTTTTCTGTCCCGGAGCGAGCGGGAGGCTATAGAGCAGATTTCCCATGGAGTAGCCATCGGATACCTACTCCTGTTTAAAGCGCAATACGTGCCCGTGAGAAATCGTGCAGGCCTGGTAAATCGTGGGCTCATCGTCCCAGTCGACGGGATTGCTGCAATCCAGCCGGCCACGCCCCGGGTTGCGCAGGATGTGCTGACCGAGCAGGCGGAGAAAGTCGGCATGAACCGTTTTATCCGCCGCCGCGGCAATCTGCGTTAACGAAAAACCGTCCGGGTCGCGCGCCAGGACATGCAACGTCTTCGCTTCAATGAAGTTGGTCGAAAACGCAGTGGTCGGCATCCCCGGAGACTGCGTGGCGGAGACCATGGGGAGGGCTTTTTCGCCAGTCGTCACTGCCGCTTGACGGGCCTGTGAGGCAAGGGCCTCGAGCGCCAATCGAATGTCGATCTTATCCGGCTCTTCGAGCGCGAGTCCTTTAATGGCCGGCTCGGTCGTTCGCACGACATAGCTGTAGCTGAACTCCTCGAGGGTGCGTTCTGGTTTAGTAAAATCGACACACCGCCCCGCGCCAGGGTCGCTGCTGAACGTGCCATCGGCACGTACGAGGTCCCTCGCGTCCGGATCGCGCGGCACCATCGCCCCGCTTTCACAGGCACAATCATCCTCCTTAGGATCCGACGCTGAATCCATATCGACCACCAGAATGATCGATTCCGGGTAGCTGCCATCCTCCTCCAGGTGCACGACGACGGATTCGGATTCTTCCGCAACGGCTACGGTCCCGTGGGCCTCCGTGAAACGCCCGACGGGATAGGGTCCGGAGAAATAGCCATTGGCGTCGGTATTCACGACCACCAGGGCGCGAAAGTCAGCCGGCCCGGGTCCCTCCTTCGAGGCCCCCCAGAGTACCACCTGCACGCCGGCCGCCTGGCGCTTGCCCGTCCTGTCAATGATGCGCCCTTTTACACGCGTAGGTTTCCCAAATTGGGGATCCTGATTGGGCTGGATGGCCGCAAAGGACTTGGGCTCAAACGTGATGGTGATCGCAGGAGAGAGCTCGGCAGCCGCAATCTCGACCGTACGCAACATCTCCCCATCCGGGGCATGAACACGAAAGAAAATGGCATCCTTCAGATCGGCTTTATCCGGCAAGGATACCTCGAATTTCCCATCCGCGGGAACGGGGATATGCTGTGAGCCATGAACCCAGAGCGTTTGTCCCGAGCCGTCCGAACGCTTCAATTCGCTCCGTTGTGTATACGTTATCCGCACCTCGTGCCCCAGAAACGGGTGATCGGTCTCCTTCACCAGGCGAACAATCAGCCGGTAGGAGGCCTTCACTTCCGGCGGATTCCCTTCCGGGTCAGTAACCGCCAACTGCTCGCGAAGACGTGCAATCAGCGCTTCGTTTATGCCCGAGACGGCCGCAAGCTCATCGATCGTACGAAACGGGCCAACGTTCACCCGATACGCTACGATGCGCTCCGCCAGACTCTGCCCGATCCCGGGGAGGTTTGCCAGTACTTCTAGCGAGGCCTTATTGATGTTAATGATGCTGCTCATGATATATCCTCTGGTTTTGCTACCCTGTGTGTGTCGGCGATCTCGAACGCAGGCCTGCGTCTACCCATCACCACCCCTTAGCCTTCGACCTGCCGATTCTGGATCACAAACGGGAGTTTGGCCTCCGCGAGTTGTGCATTCAGTTTCGCGAGCTGGTCCTGATCGACGCCGATTTCCGACAACACACTGCCCACCAACGCCGGCGCTATCGAATCCGGCGTTTCCGTCAGGAAACTGAACAAATCGATCGGGAAAGAAGGAATCGGGAACGGAGGGAAAAGCGTAAAGGGACCATCGGGGTCGGGTACAACCTGGTTCCGAGCCGAACCACTGGCGGTAGGCAGTGACGCCTGGATCTGATCCGTGACGCCGCCGGCGGCATCGAAGAACGTGGCCCGATGCTGCGGCGTAACGAGTACATCAACGGGTTGTGTACTTTGCGCTCTGTAAATGGGCTGGAAGCCCGGCCGAAACCGCAACAACGCCGGCAGACGCAGCGTGGCATACCCCCGAACTTCCATCAGCGGCTCTGTCACACTGCCGCAAGGGAATGCATTCGGAATGATCAGCACCAGGGCCGTCCCTCGCGCAGGAATCTGGAAATTCGGCGTCCGAAAACGTCCCTGTCCAATGCCAACCGGACTATAGGGCTGCACCACACCAAACTGGTTGTCGGTCCCGGCGGCATCAAACACAAAGACGGTCTTCCCTAAAAGTGTCCGGTATGCGCGGTTGAGTGTTCCGTCCGGGGGCGGGAAAATGGTCAGATCCAGCGCATAGGTGTAGGCCTGGTTTTCGAGATTCGAAATCGTGAGAAAGTACCCCTGGATTACCTTCTGCACGTTCAAAACGCCATTGGGAATGACCGGGGATTGCTGTTTAAAGAGCAGTTCGAAGGTGGATACTTCCATTGTGGGACCTCGTGAGCAGGTGCGTGGGGGGAAACAGCGATTTAATGAAAGGCAGGGTAACGGATGGCTTCAACCGCGAGCGCGTAAAGGGTGGTCGTCAGCCGCCACAGCTGACGACCGGAAGTATACTGTTGTTAGTTCCGCATCTTGAACGCATCAAGGACGCGCTTGCCCGTTGCCTTCGGTTGCAAGGGCTGCCTGCTAGATGCTAGCGACATCGTACGCTGCAGGCTTCCTGCTTCCGGAGATCAGGCATCTATCAGTGCAGCTTTTAAGGCCTCAACCAGGCGGGGATCAAGGTCAACTAACCCTTGCAAGGTGTCCCCGCGTTCTTTACAGACAGCGTCCACGCACTTCAACAGCGCGTCCATATCAAGACCTGCGCTCAGCAACTGCTTTCGCAACTCGGGCCGGATTACGCGTTCCGACAGCAGGCAGTGCATCAACTGGCAAAGGCCCTCGTTCTGACGGTCGCTGCCGATAGGAGAAGAT
>CAZVEZ010000207.1:0-243 GCA_964626135.1 uncultured Nitrospira sp. | reverse complement strand
TCTGCGCGTCGATCCACGCCACGCCGGTGCGTACCGCTTCGCGCGTGAACTCTCGCCTGAGCAGTGTGCGGCCGCGCGCCGCCACGCGGCACGTGTAGGTGCCTGCCATCGGGATCGGCAGGTCGAGTTCGAAGACACCTGGCGCAGTCTCAGCCAGCGGGAGTTGGAGCTGCACACCGACCGGATCGGTGACGAGAGCGTTCACCGTGGCCCGGCTGTCAACCGGTACGCCATACTCGGTGA
>CAZVEZ010000206.1:0-4827 GCA_964626135.1 uncultured Nitrospira sp. | reverse complement strand
CTGGAGGGAAACATGAGCCGTCATAATCTGTTCACTTTTGTTGTATTGATTGGGCTGATATGTGCTGTGTCCTTCTATCCGGTCTATGCACAAGAGACCAATGCTGTTCAAGCTGGCAGTCAAAACGATGATTTAGACGACAATGTGGCAGATGTGGGGCGGCTTGAGGTCACGGTGACGAATCTCACCAGGGGTCAGCAATTCACTCCCATTCTGGTCGCCACGCATAAACGAGGCGTGAGGATCTTTGAGGCGGGGCAACCGGCCAGTTCTCAGTTGGCGACGCTGGCAGAAGAGGGCAATACCGGGCCGCTCGCCGCGTTGCTCAGTGGAAATCCTGAGGTCGGGGCAGTGGTGACAGGAGCAGGCCTCACGAATCCTGGTCAATCGACCACCATTATTGTCGAGCGGAGAGGGCGTTTTAGGAATATCACTGTAGCGGCTATGCTGATTCCCACCAATGACACCTTTTTCTCAGTGATGGACGCGACGGGACCGCGTGGTCGTCAAGAGATTGTGCTGTTTTCCCCTGCCTACGACTCGGGCAGTGAGCGAAACGACGAGCTGTGCGCATCAATTCCAGGACCCGCGTTCAGCGAATGCGGAGGAGCCGGCGGCGGAGCGAAAGTAGGACAAGGAGAAGGATTTGTGCATATTTCTTCCGGCATCCATGGGATCGGAAGTTTCAAACCGAACAATCGGGATTGGAGAAACCCGGTGGCTAGAATTGTGATCAAGCGAATGAGCGAGTGATAGCGGGTGAGCTGTCTCGACGGGATATACCATGAGCCGGAGGTGATGCCGACGTGAAAGAACCCGCGGTGGGGAAGTTCACCCATACGAAGTCAATTGGTCGTACCGTATTGGCCGGCTGGAGATCGACGGCGGTCAAGTCGCCCGGTCTCACGAAGGCCGAGAGGACACTCATCGCGAGACTCAGGCTCTTTGAGGAGAGGGCCTTCGATGAACTGGTCACCCAACAGCATGGCATACTCATTCGAATGGCCATGGGCTATGTGGCTGATCGAGAAGTAGCTGAAGAAGTCGTGCAGGATACTTGGATAGCGGTGCTAGAAAGTCTGAATCGGTTTGAGGGATGGTCGTCCCTTCGTACCTGGATCTGCGGGATTCTGATTCATAAGGCCAAGGATCGCGGCGTACGCGAGAAGCGCCATACAACCTTCTCGGACTTTCGGTCTTATGACGACGACAAGGATGAAACGGTCAATCCATCTCGTTTCCAACAGCGCGGTGAATGGGCTGGGCAAGTGGTATTCCCTCCTCAGCCCTGGGACGAGCGGACGCCGGAAGAAATCTTGGCGTCGAAGCAGGCCGTAGACTGTATACACCGGACAATCGATGCCCTGCCGGTCATCCTCAAAGAAGTCTTGATTCTTCATGCTGGGGATGGGGTAAAGGCCAAGGATGTCTGCAAAAGGCTGAACATCACTGAAACCAACCTCTACGTACGATTACACCGGGCTCGGGAACGAGTGAGAGTGGCGGTTGAGGCCGATCTGGGGTGAGGATAAGGCGCAACCTTAGCCTTGACATCAGTCCCATTTTCCTTGAGTGTGGAGGTGTCCGAAGGCCAAGGACGTTATGCAATCGCTACTTCAAGAAAACAAGTAAGCCCATGTATTCACATGGTGACTCGTGAGTGCCTATTGCGATCGGGGTTGGTGAGAGAGTCGGTGACAGACAAAGATGGCCAGTAGAACCGTCGCTTTCCGGTATAGGATTTCGGGATCATGCTACTACTGTACTGTGACCAGCAGAGGTAGTCTGTGTGAAGTATGGCGTCAGGAGCCAGAGTAATGTGAGAAGAAATGAAGGGGCCGGCCTGTTCAGGGCCGGCCCCTTCATGGACACCACCGCGCCTGAAGCGGGTGCGCGGATTCGAAGTGGAGGTTACTGAATGGAATTCGCGAAGCCGCCTCGCGTAATTTCCGCGCGGATGGTGTCTCCAACTTTCTTCTGCTTGGGCTGTTTTGTGCCCTGGCCGACGTATAGCTTGACGCGGTTGCCTTCGTAATCTTCCACGGTGTAGGCGTTGCCATCGATCTTCTTGACGGTGCCACTGAACGTTTTCCAGGCCGGGCCAGGCGTTTCATCACGAGCGCCTGCTGCTTCAGCCATGGTTTTCGTAGGCGAGTAGCCTGACTTCTTATATTTCGAATCTTTGGCCAGTGCCGGCCCCATCGCCAACATCACAATGGCCATGGTGCTCACCAGAATCGGAAACAACTTCTTGACTGTCTGCTGTATCATCATGGAACCTCCTTCCAGCGAAAGTATCGTTTTCGACTCAGAGCCTTTCAGCAAGGGGTGTGCCGCAGTGTGGTGCGAAACTGCTCTAGGAAATTCAGCAAATTAGGAAGGGTGGTGGATGAAGACTTCTGAAAGTCCAGGTAATCAGGAAAAAAATGGCAGAGACCTGTCCAAATATGATCATATCTGCTGGTGTGAGGAGAGATAATGGCAGCGCCCTTCGCGGTCCTGAACAACACGCTCAAGCCGGTTAAAAATCTGCTGGCCGGCCGGCCAGTGCTGGCCACGTTTCAGGTCAATCTGCGGTGCAATTCCGCCTGTGGGTACTGCGATCTGCCGCTCAATGTGGGTCGATACGAGATGACCAGAGAAGAAATCCAGAGGGTTTTTTCCGGTCTCTATCGTGACGGTGTTCGCTTTGTGCTGGTGCAGGGAGGAGAGCCATTGTTACGCCGCGATCTTCCGGAGATCCTCGGAGATCTTTCAGAAATTGGTTTTCAACTCACTCTGATCACCAATGGCACGAAGGTCACGCCGCAACTTGTCGAGCGATTGAGTCGGCTTCCTGTTGCCATCTCGGTGAGCCTGGACACGTTGAATCGAGAGACCTATCGGCAAATTCGCGGCGCCGATCAGCTGTCACAGGTCTTGGAGGGCATCGCACTTTTGAAAGAATTTCCTCGTCCCAAATTTCTCACTTGCATTGTGAGCGAGATCAATCGGGCCGAAGCGCCGGCGGTCGTGCGGTTCGCGCGAGAACAAGGATTCTTACCGGTAGTGGGCGCCTATCATTGGAACGTCGGAATTTACGGCAAGCCTGATGAGCTGCTTATGTATGATCGAACGAGCGCCGCAGCCGTGTTCAGCGGGCTACTCGACGACAAGTTGATTCCCCCCGGCTATCTTCGAAAGTTCGTCGAAGACAATGTAAGTTGGTTGCGTGGACAGAAGCTGGAACCCTGCGATGCGGGACGGTACAGTATTGCCATCGACGCATCGGGTAACGTATCTCCTTGTCTGGCGTTCCCTTCCGTAGGGAACCTGCTTGAATCGCCGTTGAGCGAGATCCTGGGGCGGTTCGATCGTGACGCCATTAAAGCTTGTTCCGATAACTCGTCCTGCAACAGATTAGACGGCCGTGTTGTTGGAACCATTCTGCGCCATCCGATTATTGCACTACGATCGGTGCAGTCATTCACTTTGCAAGGAGCTTTCTGATGAATCCTTGGATCGGCGCGGTCTTCCTTCTCGTCATCTTGACCGGCTGTTCGATCGCACCGCGAACGTTCCAGCCGGCCGATCCTATCGCACCTGATTTAGTGTCTCACCAGGCCTGGGATCGGGTCGTTCAGGCTCACGTCCAGGATGGACAGGTGGACTACCCGGCTATACAGGCCGATGGCACGTTCGATGGCTATGTGAGAGAGCTTAATCGCATCGATCCCACAAAGTTGCCGAGGCGCCAGGACCAACTGGCATTTTGGATCAACGCCTACAACGCCTTTGCCGTCAAGGGCATTCTCGATCACTATTCGCCGATGACGCTTTGGGGGCGCTATCGCTATTTCATCGGCCGGGATTATCAGGTTGGCGGCGCCACCATCAATCTGTACGATCTTGAACGGGAGGTGCTGATCGAGCAGTTCCATCAGCCGCTGATGCACTTTGCCATCGTCTGCGCATCCGCCTCCTGTCCCAAGCTGCAACCCTGGGCGTATCAGTCGGAGTTATTAGATCGCCAGCTTGTTCAGGTTGCCAAGGCCTTCATCAACGACCCTACGCGTAATCGGTTCGACCGACAGCAGAAGATCGCGTCGTTGTCGATGATCTTCCGATGGTTTGAGAAGGACTTTTTCCTCGCAGCTGGGTCGGTGTTGGCCTATATCGCTCGCTACGTCGACGATCCTGACTTGGCGAAGGAGCTGATGCGGCCAGGCTATCGCATCGAGTATCTTGAGTATGATTGGAGTCTAAACGGCATCCCGCCCAAAGAGGAGATGACGCATGCTGATCCGCTCCGATGAAAAGACGCCGATCGCGCGCCTGCTGACGTTTCTCGAATATGGCGAGCGGATGGCCAATGAGTGTGCCAAAGCACAGGCTGCGTTGGCGCCGGATTCCGGATCGCGGCGCTTTCTTCTCAGCCAGGCCCGTCAAGAGGCCGGGCATGCCTTGGTCTTTCAAGGGGCCATCGCCTGGCTTGCGCCGCGACATCTCGGCGATGCGCCGTTTCTGCCTGCGTTAGAGGAGTATCGCGAGAAACTCGATGATGCCCTGGCCAGGCAGGATCTGCTCGAAACATTTCTGGCTGAGCAGGTCATTCTCGAAGGACTCGGCGAAGCGATTCTGACGCGTATCGAAGAAGGATTGGTCAAGCGCGCAGCGCCGTTCGGCCGGCTGCGGAGAGTACTGCTCCAACAAGAGGAGGCCCATCATGGATTCGGTCGGCGCATGCTCGAACGAGCCATGGCCGAGGGCCGGATCAATGCCGCGACGCTACGTCGCCGTGCGCAGGATTACCTCGCGCTGACGGATCAGATCGTACTGGCATTGAGC
>CAZVEZ010000205.1:1560-4828 GCA_964626135.1 uncultured Nitrospira sp. | reverse complement strand
TGAGTATCCAGACCTTGCGTGTCTGTTCTGCCCCAGTCGTTTGTCAACACCCTGTTAGGGGGTTGGAGAGGCACTGCGTTGAGGAGTCGGTGTTTCAGTGGATGGAATTGTAACGGTCACATGTTCATGGTCGACGTCCACGATCAACGGTTGTCCCACCTTCACACGAGGGACTCCGATCTTTGAATTGAGCATGATCAGGCCGATGGGCGTGCGGATAAAGACGAAACTGGATTTGAGCTTGGACACGGTTCCCGAAAGGAGGATGCGCACGTCGGCGCCGACCGGCGGGATTTGGTTGATCTGCAGGTCGAATTCCAGATCGTGCACCCCGCTGATGGTATTCGTGTCATCGACCTCAATGGTCAACTGATCTCCCTCTTGATAGTCGGCAAGACGCTCTTCTTGTGTTCCGATGTGGACGATCTGTTCACCGTCTGGCCCCCAACAGCGCAACGTTTTCGGAGCATCGGTTCCAGATGTCATGGGTCCGCTGTAGTAGCGATGGACCAACGATCCGTCGGTCCTCTTTCTGATCTCGACGACTGAATGGCGTTCGTGAACCCAAAAGCGCACTTCCTGCGAGGCTTTGAGATCCTTGAGTGTGGTTTTGGAGGTGAGTGTCAACTGTCCGACCGGGGTCTTGAGAAAGACGATTCCGGATTTGGTCCGCCACACCGATCCATGCAACTGTATAAAGGGATCAGCCGTGACTGGATCAACGGCATCGGGGGTTTGAGCGAGAGTTTCGGCTGCTGGGAGTGAGGGCGTGTCAGCCGGCACAGGTGAGTCCTCAGCATGGGCGGGGCCGAACAGGGTGATGACGATCACTCCGGCGCAGAAGGCTTCGATCGCCCGCCACGGCAATCTGCGAAGAGAGAACCGGCGCGTCCCTGGAGACTGGAGATCGTTGGAGACCAGAGCGCAATGCGTCGCTGTGCGTGTGGAGTACATCATCATCTTGAGCGAATAACATGATGTCTATGAGGAGTCAAGGTGAAAGCCGCCACGGCTATGACACTAACACGCATTATTCATGACGGTTCGTCGCGAAATCGCGCAGTCGCGTTGCGAGACAGGCATGCGAATTCGCGATTGCAGCAGACGTGTTCACGAATAATGCGGGCGAAAGACGATGCCGTTATGAAATTGCAGCACTGACTGGGGGGCGTACGCCGGCCGGCAGGTGGAGATGCCGTGAATCCTTGTCTGTACAAGAGCTGGAAGGCAGAGGGGTAAGGGTGAGGATGATCCGGATCTCATGGTTGGTCGAGTTCGGCACACCGAACCCTGTGAGCAAGAGGGAGGGCGTCACCATGTGGCAGATGCGACGCATTTCGAATTGTGCCCAATCCTGCGCCTCGATTCGACGTTGGAGTTGTGCCAGCACGTCATAACAAAACTCCGTGAGGATCGACGGCATGGACTCGGGCGCCATTTGCGGCCAGAGCTCATGGGATGTGCCGAATAATGCCATTAATGCTCGAGCTGGCGCATTCATGTATAGGAGGCGAGCGGATGAGGAAAATACACACATGCCGGTGTCGGAGGATGAGTGGAAGGAGTGTGGCATGGCCTCTGTTCCACTGGAACTCGGTCCCCTTGATTCTGAGACTTCATCCTGCGGAGAGTTGGTGCGATTTCGAGGTGAAGATGAGCGTGACACGCATGTCCTTTCGAGAAATGCCTTCGGGGCTCTGCAAGAGTCACACCTATGTCAGGAATGTAAGAAGCACAACTATCCTGCGAATACTGCATACAACGTCACGTCGAAAACCGGATGGCGTACAAAGATGGTGTCGTAGTGGCGGAAATTGAACCAACTATTTTTTCCGAACCAACATGCGAATCGGGGTTCCTTCGAATCCATATTCCTCGCGGAGTCGGTTTTCGAGGAAGCGGAGGTAGGCGGGCGTGATATTGTCCGGGTGACCGACAAACAACGCAAAGACCGGTGGTTGTGTCGCGACCTGGGTCATGAAAGCAGATTTCGTAATTTTTGTCGGTTTGCCTTTGCGCACAGGCAAGGGATGGGTGGCGAGGATCTCTTGAAGAAAATTGTTCAACGCCCCGGTCGGGATCCGTTTCGAAAACGCGGTGAATACGTTATTAATGGTAGGAAAGAGCTGACCAAGCGATTCGGAATTTACCGCGGAAGCGAAGAGGACCGGCGCCCAGGTGAGAAAGGGAAAACGCCGACGAAGTTCTAATTCGACCTCATGCCGTGCCTGGCTATCACCTTCTCGGAGATCCCACTTATTGACCAGTAGAAAGCAGGCCCGCCCTTGCTTGATGATGATCCCGGCGATTTTGGTGTCCTGCTCCGTCACGCCTTCAACAGCATCGAGTAACAAGATTCCTAAATCAGACCGGCCAATGGCCAAGTGCGATCGGACCACGCTATAGCCTTCGATTCCCCGGTCGATCTTTCCTCGCCGGCGAATACCGGCAGTATCGGTGAAGAGATAACGCCGTCCTTGATGGAGGGCGATTGAATCGATGGAATCCCGAGTCGTTCCCGGCACGTCGCTGACCACCACTCGGTCTTCGCCGAGCACGGCATTCACGAGCGTCGATTTGCCGACATTCGGCCGTCCCACGACGGCAATGCGGGGCATCGTCGTTTGCTCGCCGTTCTCAGTAGGGATCGGGAGCAAGGGATAGATCGCGTCCAGCAGTTCGGAGACACCGATGCCATGTTCTGCAGAGATAGGATAGAGCGTATCGGTACCCAATTGATAAAAATCCGCCACGAGCGTTTCGACTTTGGGCGTGTCGATCTTATTGATGACGACAAACAACGGTTTTGGTGTGCCGCGCAAGAGACGGACTACTTCCTGGTCGGGTGTCGTCAGCCCGGTTCGGCCATCCATCAATAGAATCAAAATGTCCGCTTCTGCAATCGCGAGTTCCGATTGACGTTTGATGAGGGCCAGCATGCCCTCGGAGGCTGAGGGGTCCAAGCCCCCGGTATCCACAAGGCGGAACGGCCGCTCTCGATAGGTGGCGTCAGCATAGTTACGGTCCCTGGTGACGCCCGAAACATCGTCTACGATCGCTGTTCGTTTGCCGAGCATGCGATTAAACAGTGTCGACTTACCGACGTTGGGGCGGCCGATGATGGCCACAATAGGAATGCGTAAGGGGTAAGGGGTAAGGGGTAAGGGGTCGGCAATCATGGTAAAGCTGGAGAAACAACGAACTGTAAACTCGCGCTGGACCGTATCACAGGGGTTTCCACAAAGACAACGGCCCTCGTGTTTGTCCC
>CAZVEZ010000205.1:0-1460 GCA_964626135.1 uncultured Nitrospira sp. | reverse complement strand
CGTGGCTATGACCAAGGAGCTGGATTATATGATCGGCTTCCTGCCGGGCGCAGAGGAGTTTTTGCAGGGTGTGAAGCGGCGTCACAAGCGGATTACGATTGTGACGAACGCCCATCGCGCGGGCGTGGATGTCAAAACAGCGAAGACGGGGTTAGATCGTCGAGTGGATCGCATCGTCGATGCGTTCGAGGTAGGGTATCTCAAGATGCGCCCTGAATATTGGCCGTCCTGCCAGCGGCTGGTTGGATTTGAACCGAAGCGGTCACTCTACATCGACGATGACGAAGACTGCCTGCTGGCGGCCAAGCAGTTCGGTATCGGTCACATTTTCCATAGTGCCAAATCGAGCTCCCAACGGCCGGCGATATCTTCAAAAACATTCCAATCGGTGGAATGGTCCTTATCTTTTGCGCTGGAATGACAAGTCTTTTGTAGTGCTCCGATCCCCCCTTCCGTAGAATAGTCAAAGCTAGTGTCGATCTATAATGTACGCCTTGGAAAAATGACGGATAGACTCAAGTGTCATATGTCCGTTTCCCTGACCATGGAGGTCTTCATGCAAGACTATGCTCATCGAGCCGGTCGTTGGCTCACGGCTTGTGTACTGGCATTGTGGGGGCTATCGGGAATGTTCGCGCAGGCTGAAACCTACATAGCCGGGCAGGTTGGCTACACGCTGGCGCAGGATGTGACGAACGTGAACGCCATTGATCCCGGGTTGGTAGGCCTCCCAGCTGGGACGACAGTGTCGAACGTCGATCTGAACAACTCGCTGATGTACGGCATGAAGCTGGGACATTATTTTGCTTCGACACCCTGGCTGGGCGTTGAACTGGAAGGGTTTATCACGACCCCGCATGTTCCACAGCAACAACTGACATTGAACGTACCCGGTGTGGGTTCGATACCGATTGATCAGCCTGGCGCAACCAATCGACTGATCGTGATGGCTCCCAATCTTGTGGCACGCTATCAAGCTGGGGCGTTTGAGCCGTATGTCGGCGTTGGTCCCGGCGTGTTCTTTTTACATCAACAACGTGCCCCAGACGCTCCCGGCGGCGCGAAATACTCTCAATCCGATACACGGGTCGGTCTTAATACGCAGGCTGGACTGCGCTATCGATTGACAGACCTGATCTCGGTATTCGGTGAATGGAAATACAACTATGTTCGCTTTAGTCTCGCAGGCCAGGCCAACGGTCCATACTTCGGCTATCAAGCGACAGTCAACCTTCACAATTTTGTCTTCGGCATCGGTTACCACTTCTAGGAGTCTGTCCGAGTAATACCATTCTGCTGCGGCGAATGATCTCCAAGCATCTGCGTCGTTCTCGGCTCGAAAAAAGCCTCAACGTATTCGAGTGAATACGCCCCCGGTTTTTTCGAGCCTGCGGCCTCGCATCTGCCAGCATCTCCTTCGCCTCGCAACGAAGGATTACTCAGACAGGCTCCTAGCGGGA
>CAZVEZ010000204.1:0-4844 GCA_964626135.1 uncultured Nitrospira sp. | reverse complement strand
AATTTGCAATAATCGGAAAAACAGCCTCGCAGCCAACGCTGCGAAAGACGTTGAAGCGGCCACTGTCTAACGCGCGGGTCACCTCCGATCATGGTCTGTTGTGACGGAGGGCTTAGCCCCTGCTGGTGAGGCGGCGGCGTCACGCGACCCCGCCCATACCTAGCCGCATTATTTCTTCTTGTTCTTCTTGCCTCCGCACGGCGCCGGGCGGGTGAGATCGGCCGGCAACTTGGTCTGTTCGTCGAGACAGGCGCTGTCGATTTGGGCTTGGGTCAGGCCCAGCGCGCCCGTGAGGTTCGCGCCCCGCAAGTTCGCCTGCCGCAGGTCTGCCGTATTCAGTCTCACCCCGGTGAAATTCGCATCTGGAAACGATGTCTCCTGAAGATTCGCTTCCTGCAGGTTGGCATACTCGATCGTGGCGTGGCTGAAGTTCGACCCGCGCAAGTCCGCTGCGACCAGGTTGGCCGATTCCAAATTCGCTCCGTTGAATTGCGCCCGGTGCAGCGACACGTTTGGCGCGTAGATCTCGCTAAGATCCGCTTTGGCAAAAATGGTTCCCGTGCCCCGCGCCCCGATGAGCACGGCGTGAGGAAGCCGCGCATCGCGGAAATCTGCTCTGTCGAGTATCGAGTAATACAGAATCGCCATGCGAAGGTTGGCAGAGCGCAGATTGGTCTTCACCAGCCGGGCGCCCTCGAAATTGACTCCCTCCAGATCCGCTTGTTGGAATCCCGCTGACTGCACATTGGTGAAACGAAGGTCGGCGCCCCGGAGCAACGCATCGCGCAGGCTCGCGTCCGTCAAATTCGCTTCGTCGAAATAGGCCCCTTCCAGATCAGCCTCCACCAGTCGCGCGCCGTTCAGTTGCGCGCCGTCGAGAAGGGCCCCTTGCAGATTGGCTTGGTTCATGGTGGCGTTGGTCAGGTTCGTGCGGCGGAGGTCGGCTTCCAAGAAGTCGGCTCCTGACAGAATAGCCCTATGCAGGTTGGCGCCATAGAAATAGCTGTCGGCCAGGTTGGCGTTCGTGAAATCGGCGGAGGTGAGGTCGGCGCCCTCGAAATGCGCCCGCTCGAAGCTGGACTCGTGTAATTGGGCGCCGATCAGGAGGGCATCATAGAGCACCGCTTCGTCTCCGATCGCTCGAAACAGGTTTGCGCGAGACAATCTGGCATGCCGTAAATCGGCCCCCGACAGGTTGCTGTCTTCCAGGCCGGCCTTGGTAAGATCGGCGCCGGCGAGCCGCGCCTGTGCCAGGGTACTCTGGTGCAGAGTGGCCTGTTGCAGCACTGCTCCTTCCAGGTTCGCCCGTTCCAAATTGGCACCCTTGAGCATGGCGTGGCGGAGGTCCGCTTGGCAGAGGTCCGCACGTTGATAGGCCGGGTTATAGCGCTGCCCCAGCCATTGACTGTGCGATTGTACGATGGCACGAAGCGTCTTTTCCGGAACCGCTTTTTTCTTATAGGCACTGGTGCATGACGGAATGTGCGAGGTCGGACGCGTGGCAGTTTCCGCCCATCCCAGGCTGGTAATGCCGATGATCGCCCCCAGCGCGGCAGCGCTATACAATCTCTTCATGTGATCGGTCTCCTTGGTTTTTCTTGTTTCTCGTTAGGGCACGCGATCCACGATATCTGCAAGCTCGTGAATCGCCGGTGCAATCCGCACGTCATAGACCGGACCGTCATCCAATTGCCGCATCATGTCGGGCAGTGTCGCCAAGTTCCTAGTGGCTTCATTCCGAATATCCGCCAATGCCGGGGTTGAACCCAAGCGCCGACCTTCATGCATCACGGGATGCAATAGCGGCGTGCCGTCTTGCCAATCATCCTGCGTCGTCACCACGTCGTGATCGAGGCGGCGATCGTCCCTGTAGTTCCGATAGACCTGTTTGCGACCGGGCCAGGTCGCCTTCCCTTCGGATCGTTTGCGGCAGGGGCGGCCTGCATATTCTTGAAGTTTGTAGGCACAATCGAGCGATGGTGCATCGGCCGATGTGGTCATGGCGGTGCCGACAGCAAAACTGTCGATCGGTGCTCTGCTGGCGATCAACTGCTGGAGTCGGTATTCGTCCAGATTGCCGCTCGCCAGGATCCTGGTGTGTGGCAAGCCCCCCTCATCCAGGATGCGCCGGACTTTTCGCGCATGGTCTGCCAGGTCGCCGCTATCCAGCCGCACACCCTTCACCCTAATGCCCTGTTGTCTCAAGCTCGGAGCCAGCGCCACCACTTTGTGTGCCGCTGCCTCCGTGTCATAGGTATCGATCAAGAGGACGGCATTCTCCGGCTGCGCTAGAGCGAAATGTTCGAAGGCGGTGTTCTCGTCTTTGCAGGCCTGCACAAAGGAATGGGCCATGGTGCCGTAGATCGGAATGCCATATTCCATGCCGGCGAGGACCGTTGCGGTTCCGGTGAAACCGGCCAGATAGCTGGCGCGCGCGGCGAGCAGTCCGGCCTCCGCGCCATGTGCCCGACGCAACCCAAAATCAATGAGCGATTTTCCGCCGGCGACCAAGACCGATCGTGCCGCTTTCGATGCGATGAGTGTCTGAAAGTTGATCAGATTCATGATCCTGGTTTCGACGAGCTGTGCTTGGGGGAGGGGAGCGGTTATGCGAAGGATCGGCTCATTCGTGAAAAATACTGTTCCTTCCTGCATGGCATGCACATCGCCTGAGAATCGCAGGGTTCCCAGATAGTCCAGGCACGATCGACTGAATCGTCCGGTCTGTGTGAGCCATTCCAGTTCAGCGTGGCTGAGGTGCAGCTGTTCCAAAAATTTCAGGACCTGCTCCAACCCGGCGGCCATCAAGAAGTTACGTTGGGCCGGTAACCTCCTGACGAACAACTCGAAGACAGCGGTGTCCAGCATTTCTTGCTCGACATAGGCCTGCACCATAGTGAGTTGGTAGAGGTCAGTCAGGAGCATACTGGAGCAGGGATTCATGCAGCGAGACTTTCTAGACGGGTCGGGATTGCGCCCAATCGAACCATGGCCTCTTCCGCCTTGCACCCATCCTCCCAGGCTCTATTGACGGCCCGGATTGCATCGGTCAGCAAGCAGACGTGGTAGCCGAGCACCCGCGCATCTTTGACTGTGCTGAGGACGCAATAGTCCGTTGCGAACCCGCCGATGAAGAGTCGATCAATGTTCGCAGCCTGCAAATGCTCGTGTAGGGGCGTATCTTGGAATGCTGAATAGGCTTCCTTGTCCGGAAGGGTTGCCTTCTGAACGATGGTGGCTGTCTCCGGAATGGGGAACGAAGGGGGCGGCAGCGCGCCGGTCGATCCAGCCACGCAATGGGTTGGCCAGGGTCCGCCCTGTTCGCGGAAGGAGCAATGGTTGGGGGGGTGCCAATCTCGCGACAAGAAAATCGGCAGGCCACGTGATTGGAAACGATCGATGTACCCGCGCAGGACTGGAACGATCTCGTCGCCTCCCTGCACCCCTAAGGCTCCGCCAGGGAGAAAATCATTCTGGACATCGACAATCAACAAGGCATCGCCGGCATACAGTGGTTCTAATATTGTGCTCATGGCGTTGCGACGGTCATACTGGCAAGGCGATACAAAGGATAAGACTTCGACTAACGCCCTTTTTGGGATAGCAGACGAACATAGGCGACCACATCCTGCATTTCCCCGTCTGTCAGCCGGCCTCGCCATGAATGCATGGTGCTGAAGACGACTCCGTGCTCGATGGTTCGCAGTAAATCTTCGTCCGACTTCAGAAATGACGAAAAACGGTGGAAGTTGGCCGGCGCGACCTTGAGGGCCTGCGCGTCCGGCCCATCCCCCCAACCTCCGACTCCGTGGCAGGCTTCGCAATGGCGCTGATACACGGCCTTCCCGCGTGTGGTATCGGCGGGATACACTTGTGCCTTGAGCAGAGGAGCGAACAAGAGACCGATGAGCCCCAAGCTCAGAACGGCTCTCATGCTACGAAAGAAAAAACGCATCACACCTCCTACACAGCTGCAGAAAACTTCTGGTCTGTCTGGTTCATCTGGTCTATCTGGTTGGTCTGGTTCAACCAAATAAACAAGACAAACTAAACAAACCAATTAAACGAGACAGACCAGATAAACCGAACAGACCAAATGAACAAGATCGGCTGCCGGCATTTTTCAGCATCCTGTTAGCTTTTCTTGGTCGTATGGGCCACAAACGACGTATAGAGTTGTTGCACCCTGCTGCTGCCGCATTTCGGACAGGTTACTTTTGAGGACTCATGTTCCTTCAGCGTCAAGACCACCAACGATTCCTTCCCGCAGTCCAGGCATTTATAGTCGTACATGGGCATAGCTGACTCCCACTTGATGTGAGACGCGCTTCTCGCGGTTCTTCCGAAGTTCGATGGCCATGGCATCGAAGGCGGTTCTGATGGCCTCTTCGAACGTCTTGTCTTCTTTGCGGGACGTCATGGTCTGGCGGCCGGGGAGCGTGATGACGATCAGCGCTTCGGCGACGTTGGCCAGCTTTTTGTGATGGAGATTTTTCGCGATGGTGACTCGCCCATGGATCAGATCCGGATGCCTCTGCTGGATGTCTGCCATGCGGGTTTCGATTTCACTTATCCAGCGGGGAGTCATCCCGACGTTTCGACTTTCAATTTCGAGATCCATGCGACCTCCACATTGTGTATGTGTGTATGTGGTCTGTTTGTCTTGTCTGGCTTTTTTGCTTGCATGAAGCTAACCAGATACACAAAACAAACCGGACCCACCAGACAACGAGTCGCTTGTTGATATCAGCAAGCGATGTGCCGCACACTCTGGAGACGGGATCATGAGGCAAGGTGGCTATGGGCTTGAGAGTTTTTCCCCTCGCGCCCGGCTTCTGGCCGAG
>CAZVEZ010000203.1:0-4908 GCA_964626135.1 uncultured Nitrospira sp. | reverse complement strand
CCATAACTGGGGAAATTTGGGTGCCCCTTGACACAGGACGAATTGTCGGATTGGGCCAGGGACCATGGCCATGCACTCTTTCGGCGCACGCCTCCGGCACTGGCGCCGCAATTCACTCAGGTCAGCACCTGGGCCACGGGGCAGCAATACACACCGGCCGCCATCAATACGTTTCTGCAGACCGCGGACTTCTATCTGCTGGCTCATGCACTGGCCGGAAATCATGTGGTGGTGACCCACGAAGTGCCTTCAAACTCACCTGGGCGCATCAAGATACCGAATGCTTGTGTGGGCCTGAGCGTGCGGTTCATGACGCCCTACCAGATGCTGCGCATCGAACGAGCGCGGTTCGTGCTGGGAGCACATGCATGAGCGGGCAAGTCAGCTTCACGCTGCGTGGGCGCAACCCGGACGTGCTGACCTGCATCGCCAATCTCTCCAACGACGAGGTGTTCACGCCGCCCGAGTTCGCCAACAAGATGTTGGACACGCTGGCCGATGCATGGGCGGCGGACAACAACGGCGCAAACATCTGGGTCGACAAGACAGTGAAGTTCCTGGACCCCTTCACGAAATCCGGCGTCTTCTTGCGTGAAATCACCAGCCGCCTCACCAAGGGGCTGGAGAAGGAGATTCCGGGCCTGGAGAAGCGCGTGAATCACATCCTGACCAAGCAGGTGTTTGGCATCGGCATCACGCAGATCACCAGCCTGCTGGCACGCCGGAGCGTGTATTGCTCAAAGCACGTCAAAGGCGAACACTCGATTGCCAAAGGCTTCGCCAGCGACGACGGGAACATTTGGTTCCAGCGCATCAAGCACAAGTGGGAGGACGACAGGTGCCGCTACTGCGGGGCACCGCGCGGGATTTTTGAGCGCGAGAGCGGGCTTGAAACCCACGCCTATGCGTTCATTCACACGGACAACATCAAGACTCAGCTAGCAGAAATATTTGGAGGCGATATGCAGTTCGACGTAATCATCGGCAATCCGCCGTATCAAATGACAGGCGGGGGTGGGGGGAGCAATGACTCATCGATTTATCACCTGTTCGTGGAGCAGGCGATGCGGCTGGAGCCGCGCTACCTCAGTATGGTCATCCCGTCGCGGTGGATGGCGGGCGGACGAGGTATGGATGAGTTCCGCAAGAACATGCTCGGGGATGGGCATCTGCGCACCCTTGTTGACTACCCAAACTCAGCACAGGTGTTTCCCGGTGTGGACCTCAAGAGTGGTGTTTGCTATTTCCTATGGGACATCGAACACGACGGCGACTGTGCCGTCACACTCATTCGCGATGATGATGTAATTGGACCGACAAACCGCAAACTCAATGAATACGACGTGTTCATCAGAGACGAACGCGCCGCTGTGATTCTCCAGAAAGTCCTCAAACAGAAAGAGCCCAGCTTCGAGGACTTGCTCAGTGGAGATACGCCATTTGGCTTAGCCACGAATTTCGCAGCATTTAGGCAAGGTGATCCTCGTGAAGGCGAAGTAAAGGTCTATGCGAGTTCGAACGCAGGTAGACGAAGCGGCGCAATGAAGCGCTCGCTCATAGCAAAAAACACACATCTTATTGGCACATGGAAAGTCCTCGCGCCAAAGGCTGGTCCAGGAAACAGCGGCGGACACGTCCTTCCCGACATGGTTCTGGGCAAGCCTGGTGTTGCTGAACCGAACTCTGTCTGCACGCAGACCTGGATCGTTGCTGGGCCGCTGAAATCCAAGAAGCAGGCGGAGATTGTTGCCCGCTATCTCCAGACCTCGTTTATCAGATTCCTCGTGTCTTTGCGGAAGATAAGCCAAGATGCCATGAAGGGCGTCTATCGCTGGGTTCCCCAGCAGGACTGGAGTCAAGACTGGACCGACGAGACGCTCTACAAGAAATATGGCATAGCAAAGAACGAGATCGAGTTCATCAACGGCATGGTCCGTCCGATGGGCGAGGGCGATGAATAAGACCATCGAGGAGATCCTCGTGCCCAAGCCTGTGGCCCAGCCGCGCATCTATGCCTACACGATTGCCGACAAGGCGCACGCGGGTCTCCTCAAGGTGGGGCAGACCACGCGCGACGTGAAGCAGCGCGTCGCCGAGCAGCTCAAGACCGCCGCGATCAAGAACTACAAGATCGAACTCGCCGAGTCGGCCGAGCGCGACGATGGCACGGTCTTCACCGATCATGACGTACGAGCCGCGCTTGCCAAGAAGCGATTCCAGAACACCGAATTGGAGTGGGTACGGTGCTCGGTCAAGGACGTGAAGACCGTGCTCACTGAACTTCGCACCGGACAGCAGTTCACGGGCACACACTCTGAGACATTCGCCATGCGCGCCGAGCAGCGCGCTGCCGTGGACAAGACCCACGCCTACTTCCACTCCATATGGAAAGAAGACATGCACGCCGTCCCGCGCTTCCTCTGGAACGCGAAGATGCGCTTCGGCAAGACCTTCACGACGTACCAGTTGGCTAAAAAGCTCGGTGCCAAACGGGTGCTCGTTGTGACCTTTAAGCCCGCCGTGGAGGACGCGTGGCAGACAGACCTTGAATCCCACGTTGACTTTGATGGCTGGCAATACCTCTCCCGCAACTCCGATGGAGACCCGAGGAAGATCGACAGCAAGAAGCCCGTGGTCTACTTCGGCTCCTTCCAGGATCTACTAGGCCGCGATGAGGCAGGAAACATCAAGGCCAAAAACGAATGGCTCCACAAAGTAAAGTGGGACTTGGTTGTGTTCGACGAATATCACTTCGGTGCGTGGCGCGAGACGGCCAAGGAACTATTCGAGGGCGAGGAAGAAGCGGTCGCCAAGAAGGAAGCCAAGCTCGAATACGCCGCCGGGTTGGAAGGCATGAACGAGGACCTCAGCGTGCTCTCCGAGAAGGAAACCGAGTTCCTGCCCATTATCACCAAGGCTTACCTGTACCTCTCCGGCACGCCGTTCAAGGCGCTGACCACCGGCGAGTTTATCGAGGAGCAAATCTTTAATTGGACCTACACCGACGAGCAACGTGCCAAGGAAGAGTTTGTCGCCAAGAACCCTAGCAAGTGGAATCCCTACGGGGCGCTCCCGCAGATGCGCCTGCTGACCTATCAGATGCCAGATGAGCTTCTATCGATCGCAAGCGCTGGGGAGTTCGATGAGTTTGACCTCAACGAGTTCTTCGCAGCCTCCAACACAGGTAAGAAGGCGCAGTTCAAACACAAGAGCGATGTGCAGAAGTGGCTGGACATCATTCGCGGTGGGTATGCCTCCAAGTCGGTCGAGCATATGAAGACCGGCACACGGCCACCGTTTCCCTACTCAGATGTCCGCCTGTTGCCGTATCTCCATCATTCGTTTTGGTTCTTGCCGAACGTTGCCGCCTGCCACGCGATGGCAAACCTGCTTGCCGAGAAGCACAACACATTCTGGCATGATTACGAGGTGGTCGTCGCCGCAGGCGCTTCGGCAGGCATCGGTTTGGATGCGTTGCCACCTGTGCGTAAGGCCATCGGGAGCGGATTCGAGACGAAGACGATCACCCTCTCATGCGGCAAGCTCACGACGGGCGTCACAGTCCCGCAGTGGTCCTCGATCTTGATGCTCCGTAACCTCAAGTCCCCTGAGACTTATTTCCAGGCTGCATTTCGCGTCCAGTCGCCGTGGTCCATCAAGAATCCCAATGGCGACAATCCACACGAAGAAGAGATCCTCAAACCTGTTTGCTTCGTATTCGACTTCGCGCCCACGCGTGCGCTGCGGCAGCTCTCCGAATACGGAATCGGGCTTTCGCCCAATGAGCCGAACCCGGAGAACGCAGTCAAGGACCTTGTGTCGTTTCTGCCCGTGCTGGCCTACGACGGTGCGAACATGACGCAGATTGATGCGGGTGGCATCCTTGACATCGCGATGGCAGGCACCTCGGCTACGCTGCTCGCCCGCAAGTGGGGGTCCGCGCTGCTCGTGAACGTGGACAACGACACCCTGCGCCGCATCTTGGACAATCCCGAGGCGATGGCAGCCGTAGAGCGCATCGAAGGCTGGCGCTCACTCGGCGACAACGTCATCGAGACGATCATCAACAAGAGCGACATAGTCAAGGAACTCAAGAACAAGGCCAAGAATGGAGACCTATCGGCGAAGCAGAAGAAGCAACTCACCGACGAGGAGAAGGAGTACAAGTCCAAGCGAAAGCTCGTCCAAGAAAAGCTGATTAAGTTCGCCACGCGCATCCCCGCGTTCATGTATCTGACCGACTTCCGGGAGAACACCCTCCAAGACGTGATCACCAAGATTGAGCCAGCCTTGTTCGAGACTGTCACTGGTCTGACGGTGAAGGATTTTCACCTGCTCGTGCGGCTCAAGGTGTTCAACACCGAGCAGATGAATCAGGCTGTCTTTGCTTTCCGTCGCTACGAAGACGCCTCGCTCCGCTACACAGGAATCGAGAGCCACCCGGGATTAACCCACTACGGACTGTACGACACCGTAGTGGCGAGGGAGTGAAAGGACGGCGACCGCGCCATACTGGGGAGGCTTGTGCGCCCGACCCGCACCCGACTTCACCCATGCGGGCTAACAACCGGTTGCAGCGGACGGGCCGCTGAACCGGGGCGTTCGGCAGCAGAGCTGGACCGTTGAAGGAAATATACAATGTCACAGTCAGCGCTTGATCTCTCATCCATATATCTCCGGCTGCGACCCGATGCGTCTATCGAGCCGCTTCCAGCAGACAGCAAGTTTTGGGAGGGCATTGCTGCCGGTGAAGGGACAGAACATCGTGAGGCCGTTCGTTGAACGTGTTGCCCAACTACCCGATGTAGTAAACTAATCGCAAGCTGCCGCCTGCAAATGGTGACGCAACAGAATCACACTCCGCCAGGATAGCTGATCGAGACTGGTAGGACTGGTTGATTTGGTTTC
>CAZVEZ010000202.1:0-4941 GCA_964626135.1 uncultured Nitrospira sp. | reverse complement strand
TTAGTGGCAAACGCTATGAGCAGTTGTTGCAGCGAAGCGTGCACTGAATCTGCTGAGCCACGGGTGTGCGGATTCCACTCTGACCCGGACACCCATCCACGGCCATCTGGACATTTTCCAGGCAGGCAGCTGAGCAGGATTTATTCATTACCATCGGCCTCTTTTCGATGTAAAGAGGTCGTCGTGGCCCGGATCACACGAATTTAAATAATATGGGAAGGTCGCCTCTCGGTGACATTCTCATCCTTGGCTCTTTCCTGTTTCGTTTGCCCATGTTCGGCCCCATTTCAATTTAGAGCCGGCTATCGTCTGTAGCTGGCCCCTCCGCGACCTCGCACACCTACCTACGCTGGCCATTACCGGTTAAAGTGCCATCAGCCCCGTATTCTGTTGCAAGGATCGCTGTCCGGATGGCTTCACTGAGTCCCCCTAAAAGTCTGATTTTTGACCTGGAAGTTGCTCCTGGTAAAGCCGATCAGCCCGACCGGATCTTTATGGTTGGCGCCCTGCGGCCCGATACCGGTGCTGACCTTGAGCGAAAGGTCGAAAAGGATCTTGGTCAGGTACTCGAAGCCCTAGACAGCCTAGGGGATGGCGCGAGCTTCGTTCTCGGCCATAACGTCATTCAACATGACTTGCCAATACTCAAACAGCAGGCTCCTCAGCTTGCGATGCACCAGCTCCCCGTAGTCGACACTCTGCTCCTGTCACCACTGGCCTTTCCGCAGAACCCTTATCATCGGCTGGTTAAAGACTACAAACTGATCCGCGCCAGCCTCAATTCACCGTTGTCGGACTGTCACTCGACGCTGACCTTGTTCAATGACCAGCGCCTGGCGTTTTCTGGCCTAAATACCAGCCATCAGAACGAATTGCTTTGCTACCAGGCGTTGTTGGCCCCAACCATGAAGAGCGATTTAGCCGCGCTCTTTGCGTCACTGACGGGCCAGGCGCCAAAGCGTCTATCCGAGTTGAGAAACCTCCTACCGGGTCTGCTCAAGGAAACTGATCCAGCCCTAACCCGTACGCTGAAAGTCTGTAGCACGCGCCTTGAGCAATTGCTCGAAACCGACCTTTTCGATGAGTCACTGCATTGGCCACTGGCCTATGCCTTAGCCTGGTTGCGAGTATCTGGCGGCAACTCGGTATTGGCGCCCTGGGTACGTCATCAGTTTCCTGAAGTGCGTCGATTGATTGCTGAACTGCGCGATACCCCATGCGGTAAGAAAACGTGCGGTTACTGCTCTACGACCCATGACCCTCGCCACGAACTCAAGCGCTACTTTGGCTTCGATGATTTCCGAACTGAGCCCGATGGCCGGACTCTGCAGCACGATGTGGTGCTGGCCGGTATGCGCGGCGAGCACGTGTTGGCCATCCTGGCGACAGGGGGTGGCAAGTCATTGTGCTACCAGCTGCCGGCCCTTAATCGCTTTCACCGCAACGGCAGCCTCACCGTCATCATCTCGCCGCTGCAGTCTTTGATGAAGGATCAGGTAGACGGTCTGCTTGATCGAAATGTGCAGTGTGCCGCCACGCTCAATGGCTTATTGACCATGCCTGAGCGGGCCGAGGTGCTGGAGATGATCCAGCTCGGTGATGTAGGCATTTTGCTGGTTTCGCCTGAGCAATTTCGCAATAAGGCCTTTCGCCGTGCCATTTCCCAGCGTCAGATTGGTGCTTGGATCTTTGACGAAGCGCATTGCTTGTCCAAGTGGGGCGCGGACTTTCGACCGGACTACCTCTACGTATCGCGCTTTATTAAGGAGTTCACCGGTGACGGCGAGCTGGCTTCGATTGGTTGCTTTACAGCAACGGCCAAGCCCGATGTTCTCGAGGATATCGTCCAGCACTTCCAGGAAAGTCTGGGTATCGCCTTTAAAAGCTTTATCGGTACCCATGAGCGCGAAAATCTGCGTTTCGAGGTGCTGCCCTGCAGCCGATCAGAAAAGCGTCATCGCACCAACACGCTGCTGGAGGATGAGCTGGGTCGCCAAGAGGGCGGGGCGGTGGTCTTTGTCTCAAGCCGTAAGGGTGCTGAAGAGCTTGCGGACTTCTTGATTGGTAATGGTTGGGCTTGCAAGCACTACCATGCGGGGTTGGAACCGCATGAGAAAAAAGACATTCAGGACGCATTTAAGGCGGGAGAGCTGCGAGTCATCGTAGCCACCAATGCGTTCGGAATGGGCGTGGACAAGTCAGACATTCGCCTTGTCGTGCATGCTGATATTCCAGGCTCCCTGGAGAATTACCTGCAGGAAGCTGGTCGAGCAGGGCGCGACCAAGGTCAGGCTCGCTGTGTGCTTTTGTATGACGCTCAGGATATTGAGACCCAGTTCGGCATGAGCGAAGGATCAAAGCTGACCCTGCGTGATATTCAGCAGATCCTGCACAAGTTGCGCAAGGAGAGTAATCGCCGCAAAGGCGGCCGGCTGGTGATCACTGCCGGCGAAGTGCTGATGGATGAAAAGGTCGAAACCAGTTTCGACGCAGGTGAGCGCGACGCCGAAACGAAGGTGGTCACCGCCGTTTCCTGGCTCGAACGTGGTCAGTTTCTAAAGCGTGAAGAAAACCAGACACAGATATTTCCGGCGAGCCTAAAACTCTCCAAGGAAGAGGCTAATAAGCGCCTTGCCAATGCCAAGCTGCCGGCCCGTAGGTTGGAAGAGTTCAAGGCCATTTTGAGCTATCTATACGAGGCCAGTGCAGACGAACGCATCAATACAGACGCGTTGATGGCCATGACTAGCCTGACCTCAGAAGAGGTGACCGCCACCTTGCGGCAAATGGAGGACCTGGGGCTGCTGGTAAACGACTCCAAGATGACTTTGTATGTCCGCCATGGCACGGTGGATTCATCGGTCCAGCGTTTACAGGCGACCTTAGAGCTTGAAGAGGCTCTGTTCGATCTACTGCAGGAATCGGCACCAGATGCCGAAAACGGCACCTGGCAAGACTTGAACCTGGCGTCACTGACGTCTGCCCTAAAAACGGCTACAGGCAATACCGCGCTATTCCCTCACCACGTGTTGCGCCTGTTACGCAGTCTGGCTCTGGATCAAGACGCTGATAGTCAGCAGCGCAGCAGCTTCGAGCTGCGGCAGATCAGTCAGGATTATCTCAAGCTACGTATTCGAAGTGGATACTCTTGGAGGGGCATACAAGGGCTCGGTGATCGGCGCCGAGCACTCTCGGGTGTGCTGATCAAATTCATTATCGGCAAGTTGCCACCAGGTGCTCGAGGTAAGGATCTTCTGGTCGAAACCACCTTTGGTGAGCTGGTGGGCCAGATTGATCAGGATCTTGAGCTGCGCGCTCGTATCATTGAGTCACAACGGCGCCGTGCCATCGATCACGTGCTGCTTTATATGCATAAGCAGGATGTGCTGACGCTGAATCACGGGATGACAGTGATGCGTCGGGCCATGACCATCGAAGTTGATCCTGAAAAGCGTACTGGCTATCTCAAGGACGACTATCAGCGTCTGGATGAGCACTACAGGGAGAAGCGCATTCAGGTCCATGTGATGCGGGAGTATGCCGAAGCTGCGTTAGGCGAGATGGCTGCTGCTCTTCGTCTCGTCATGGATTACTTCACTCTGCCGAAGCTGGAGTTCATTCGACTCTACTTTTCCGGGCGTGAAGAAGTTTTGAAGCTTGCTACCAGTGAAGATTCCTGGCGCAGCATCATCGAGAATATGAGTGCGTCTCAGCGGGTTATTGTCGCTGACGACGATGATGTGAATCGCTTGGTCCTGGCCGGCCCAGGCTCAGGTAAGACGCGTGTGATCGTGCACCGTATTGCTTACCTTCTAAGGGTAAGGCGAGTGCCGGCTCGTTGCATCGTTGCACTGACGTTCAACCGTCATGCGGCCAACGAGATCAAACAACGCCTCCTCAAACTAGTTGGCCCTGACGCATTTGGGGTCAATGTCATGACCTATCACCGTATGGCTATGCGCTTGACTGGTACGCGTTTCGAGCGGGGTGAGGCGGTCGAGGAAGCTCGCTTAGGGCAGGTTCTGAGTGAGGCTGTTGAGCTGCTGGAAGGTAAACGCCAGGTTGAAGGCGAGGATGATTTACGCGAACAGCTGATGCGCGGTTACCGCTACATCCTGGTCGATGAGTATCAGGACATCGACGATCTGCAGTACCGCCTGGTAAGCGCCTTGGCTGGTCGCAAGGCCGAAGAAGAAGGGCGTCTTTGTATTCTTGCCGTAGGTGACGACGACCAGAACATCTACTCCTGGCGGGACGCGAACAATCGCTACATTGAGCGTTTCCGAGAGGACTATGCGGCCACCAACGCTTACCTCATCGATAACTATCGCTCTTCTGGCCTGATCATTGAAGCGGCAAACCGTGTCATCAATCGCAATCCAGAGCGCTTGAAGCAGGATCACCCTATTCAGATCAATGCGGCACGCCGCGATCACTCCAAGGGTGGTGATTGGGAAATCATCGATTCAGAGCGTGCCGGACGGGTGCTGCGTCTACGTATTGAAGGCGAGGAGGGTGCTCGAGCCAACCTTCAGGCTCAGGCAGCCATGGCTGAACTGCAGCGCTTGCTGAGTCTGGACAGTGAATCATGGCAAGGCTGTGCAGTATTGGCACGCACCCATCAGTACCTGTGGCCTGTTCAAGCTTGGTGCGAAGCGCATGGTGTGCCTTACTTCCTGGCTGCTGATAAGGACAGTGCTTTGCCGCTGACCGCTCAACGCGGTTTTGCACAGGCTATTGAAGTTCTTCGCGGCATAACGGAGCCGCTGGAGGCGACTGCAGCATGGCAGTTCTTGAGCGATGAGGGGCTTGCCAGTGAATGGCATGACTTCTTTGAGATTGCTTTCGTGCAGCTCACTGCTGAATTCGGTCAGTGTCCGCTCGCGGCCCCTGCGTTGATCGAGTGGCTGTATGACTATGCGCGTGAGCTTCGGCATCAAC
>CAZVEZ010000201.1:0-4950 GCA_964626135.1 uncultured Nitrospira sp. | reverse complement strand
GTTGCTCTCGATCCGGATGGATTCAATCTGTGGCGGGAGCTTGAACTGGTCTCGATTTTGAGGTGAATCGAATAGTTGATGAACGACATAGTCGAGCATCGACGATGGAATGGGCAATGAGCCAAGTTTGCCCGCGCTGGGCTTGAACCGAATATAGCCACCTTGAGTCTCAATGGTGCCGTCGAGTTGCAGCGAGACCTCTTTCCCGTAGAGGACAAAGAGCGCATAGGCTCGAAGTTGGTTGCCCATGAGGCTCATGCGCACATCCTTCAGTGCGGACTGAACTTCTTGCACGCTTGGTTCGCTTCCGGCTGGAACAGGGATACCGGCTTGTTGCGCGTGATGCGCGGACGCAATGGCGAGGTTGTCCCGCATCCACTGATTGAGATCCGCTTCGTTAAGGGTCATTGCGTGCGGTTGGCTGGTCTGTACGGCCGCTTGTAGCTGGGCCATCTTCTCAGCAACACGATCGGCTGCCTGCGGGTCAGTTTGGATCGGCAGCGGAGGTGTTTGGCGCAAAATCAGCAACAACACGCCGACGCTGAATGCCAGGGAGATCCATGGGAGGAGACGGAACGCCCAGGTCAAGAACCCTGGAGTGGCTGGCTGTGGCTCCGTATCAGCGACTGTGGCCGGCGATTCCCCGACGGCAGGAACCGGCCGTTTGAACTTTGAGAAGACGATCCCGCAGCGCAGACACTCCAGTGCATTCTCTTGCTCGAAACTACACTTCGGACAAGTCAGAGCCGCTCCGCTGTGTAACGATGAGGATTTCATCCGCATGGGTGTGACTGTAGCTCAGAGGGTCACTAGGTACAAAGGAATCCGAGAAATAATCCGGTTAGGGGGCGGATGGATCTATGATGCTGGAGGGGCCGTGCTTCTTGCGGGATCGCTCCACGTGGCCCCGGAGGGCTTGAAAGGCGGTGAGCATCCGGTGATAGGAATAATGTGCGTTGCGACCGCTGGGATTGGGCAACAGAAAGATCCGCGCCCCGGCAAGTTGCATGGTGGTTAGTCCAAGATCGACCGGACTTTTCGTCTGTTCCTTGGCAGAAAAGAGCATGCGAAAGATCGTGACCCCTAAGAGAGCTACGATGTGAGGTCGGTAGCGGATGATTTTTCGTTTCAGGCTCGCCACACCATATCGATACTCATCAGGGTCAAGGGCATCGATCCCGGCAGTGCAGCGACCGATGATATTGGTGAGGCCGAGGCGCCATTCAGGTAGACGCCGATCCTCGCGATAGGTCAGGGGAGCACTGACTAATCCCGATTCATGCAGGAGCCTCCAAAATCGATTCGAATGCCCGGCAAAATGGTGGCCGGTTTGTGCCGAGCGGAGGCCGGGATTAATCCCGACAAAGAGCACAAGCACACCGGGCTGGATACAGTCACGAAGTCGCCCGTCTTGTCGTCGTGTGTCGCGCATACTACTCTGAGGCAGTTTGGTAGGGCCCTCGCCATTCTGCCACAGAATTACGAAGACCACGCCCTTCGTTCGATAGGTCTGGAAAATGTATAACACGTTGATACATATAAATTGTAGTTGACAGAGAGGGCTCGGCACCAAGATTGCTCAACCCATCCAGATAAGTGCCGATGAAAGGCACAATCATCAATCATTCAATAGGGGAGATATATTATGAAGAGCATATTGATGGCAATTATGGCAGTGGCAGTGGCAGTGACGTTCAGCGCTCCTTCCTTCGCCGGTGAAGGGAAGGAAAAGAAGGATGAGAAGAAGGGCGGCCATGTCCTCGTATACGGTGATGAGAAGAAGAAGGACGAGAAGGGCGGAAAGTACGTCGATACCTTCGGCGAGGAAAAGAAGAAAGACGAGAAGGGCAAGTAATCCCTTTTCTTTGGCGAGGCTAATTGGCTTGAAGGGGGCTCCCGCCTGGACGGGAACCCCCTTCGGCGTTTTTTCTACCTGCTACGGATTTGAAGATAGACTGCTTGCAAACCCACGATCGACTTCGCATCTCTCATCGCTCCAGTCTCAATCATTCTGATCGTTTCCAGTAGCGGCACCTCGATTACGTCGAGCACCTCATCACGATCGAGTTGTTGCCTGCCTGCCGTCAACTCTGTCGCCTTGTAGATATGGATCACCTCATCGGTAAACCCTGGCGCGGTAAAGATGCTGGAGAGGAGCTCAAGCCTCCCGGCCCGGTATCCGACTTCTTCTTCAAGTTCACGCGCCGCGCAGACTGTGGGATCTTCACCGGGATGAAGTTTCCCCGCAGGAATCTCATAAATGAACCCTCCTGCCGCATGGCGGAACTGTCGAATTAAGATCACCGTACCATCGTCTTTCAGTGGGACGACAGCAGCCGCCCCCGGGTGGCGCACCACTTCTAAGTCAACCATGATACCGTTAGGCAGGGTGACAGTGTCGACGTTCAGATTCACAACGATACCGGCATAGATGTGTTTGGTCTGCACAGGCTAGGCCTTGCGTCTCTTATAGAACGGCGGCTTGACGATGACTGCCGGGACGCTCTTGCTGCGGATCTCGATCAGGACAGAGACGCCAGGCTCTGTGTAGCTCACGGGCACATACCCCAACCCGATGCCTTTCTGGAGGAGTGGCGAGAAATTGCCGCTGGTCACATCCCCGATGGGCCGGGACGTTGCAGGGTCGAGGATTCTGAACCCATGACGAGGCACGCTTTTCTCGACGAGTTCAAACGCCACGAAGCGGCGAGAGACACCGGCCTGCTTCTGTGCCAGAAGCGCCTGGCTGCCGATGAACTCCCCCTTCTGGAAACTGACGGTCCAATCCGCATTGGCTTCGAGCGGCGTCGTATCTTCACCCATATCGTTGCCGTAGAGCAGATAACCCATTTCCAACCGGAGGAGATCCCTTGCGCCGAGCCCGGCCGGTTTGAGCCCCCAAGCCTGTCCCTTCTCGATGAGCAGGTCCCAGAGCCGGCCGACTTTATCTGCATCGATGTAAATCTCATAGCCCAGTTCACCCGTGTAACCGGTCCGGGCCAGCAAGCAGGGCAGGCCGCAGATCATGCAGTCACAGGTGTGATGGAGCTTGAGTCCTTCAAGCGCCGTCCCGCCAAGACTCATGAGCAGTTCGCGGGATTTGGGACCTTGAACGGCCACCTGGGACAACTGGATCGACCGGTCTTCGAGCTGAACCGTCTTGTCCTCGGCAAGCTGGGATTGCAGCCATGTCAGGATCTTCTGGCGGTTTGAGGCATTCACGCACAAGAGGAACTCATCGGAAGCGAGCCGATAGACGAAGATGTCGTCTTTGATGCCCCCCTTCTCGTTGCAGACCATGGAATACTGCGCTTGAGAGACGGCGAGCTTGCCGACATCGTTGCTGGTGACACGTTGGAGGAACCGAACTGAACCAGGCCCGACGATTCGCACCCGCCCCATATGACTGACATCGAAGAGACCGACATGGGAACGGACCGTATGATATTCGTCCAGCACACCGCTGTATTGAATGGGCATCTCCCATCCGGCAAAGTCGACGAGCTTGGCTCCACAGATTTGATGGTGCGAAATGAGCGGCGTGCGTTGCATGACGTGGCTTACAGGCCCAGCAGTTCGACGTCGAAAATCAACGTCGCGTGAGGAGGGATCACACCGCCTGCACCCTGTGCGCCATACCCGAGTTTTGAAGGGATGGTCAGCTTCCGCTTTCCGCCCACCTTCATACCCTTGACGCCCTCATCCCAGCCCTTGATGACTCGTCCAGCTCCCAGAGGAAACGAAAACGGCTGCCCTCGGTCCACGGAACTGTCGAATTTGCTCCCGTTTTCCAGCCAGCCTGTGTAATGCACGGTGACGGTCTGTCCCGCCTCTGCCGTCGCGCCGTTTCCAATTGTGAGATCGACATACTGCAATCCCGATGACGTCGTGACTTCGTTTCCTCCGGCATCTGATTCATGAGGCGGCATGACGGTTCCTTTCCTCTTCGTCGGTCACTCAATTCCATGACCGACGACAATAGAGCACAGTAATGGTTGCGCACTGTAACGACTCCGATATCCGGGTCTGCAATCCTGAGCGAGAGTGGCCTTTACCGATGTGCGCTGCGGAAGTCAGGTTCGGAAAAAATCACCACACTTGCTGTGTATCCATGCAGGAAATTACGCTTTCCGACCGGACCGATTTCGCCTTGGGCAAAAAATCCCGCGGTCGGGATGGGGCCAAGCCGCTCTTGCACAACTCCAATGTCGTGATGAGGCTGGCCGAAGAGTCCCTCTCCACGCCCGCAACAGCTGAACAGCAGAGCCCCGAGTGGAGGAACGCTGTGCGTCGTTCGATCCGCAGCCAGAAGTATGTGTAAATCGTCGCTTGCAGACTTCGCGTCGCGAAGATGGAACTGCACAGTCTGGCCTTCCTGCACAACATCCCCGATCGCGACGGCTCCGGCCTGTTGATCCGCTCCGATAAGGTTCCGAACGAGGAAGTCGCCCCGCTCGAAATGACTCCCGTGCTCATCGATCACGATGCCCAGATGCAACGCGCGGTGTGCATCGCGGCGTTGGGCTCCGCCCAGCGACTCAAAGATATCCTGAAGCCGCTTCAATGCCGAAACACCGCCGAGTTCATATATGAGGTTTTGCTCCGCCCTGGTCACAACAAACCGTTCGCCGATCGGACGACAGCCCTGCGACGTCACGGTTCGAACGGTGATCGGGCCGGTGAGTTGCACCCCCACAACACCCCCGTCAAAACTCTGATCATTGAGGAGCAGCCGATTTTCTCCTACATCCTGGCCTCCACCGGCGAGACCGCCGCCGACGATGCCGTTGGGGTACCGGTCGGTCATGAGGGACAGGACTTCCTGCATTGGTGTTGTAAAGGGATCGGCGAAGAGGAGAAAGGCTGAATCCTCGTGGCTCGGCTCCGGCCACCCAGGCATACGGATTTGGTCCTGTAGCTGAGATACGGAGATCTGAAGCGGAATCAGTG
>CAZVEZ010000200.1:0-4950 GCA_964626135.1 uncultured Nitrospira sp. | reverse complement strand
TGCCGGGCAGCCACATCCCGATCCTGACGCCCGATGCAGCCAAGGAAACGAAGCCGGACTATGTGCTGATTCTTGCTTGGAATCTCAAAGATGAAATTATGGAGCAGATGCGGTTCATCCGCGAATGGGGGGGGCGCTTCGTTGTTCCTCTGCCGGATGTGACCGTCTATGAATGATCAGCAAACTGTTGAGATGAAGGTTGAAGATATCAGGGGTGACGGCCGGCGGCGAGAATTGCCGACCGAGTCGGGCCAAGCCATGCACGACTTCATGGCCGATCTGTTCCCGATCTGCCGCAGCATTACCGGGAATGGCGTGCGCGAGACCCTGGCGTACCTACGAAAGGAAATCCCGCTCGAAATCCATGAAGTGCCGAGCGGGACGCAAGTATTCGATTGGTCTGTTCCTTTAGAATGGAACATTGCCGATGCCTTCGTGAAGGATCCCGGCGGCGAGCGTCTCATTGATTTCCAACGGTGCAATCTTCATGTTGTCAATTATAGTGCGCCCATCCATAAGAGGATGACACTTGCCGAATTGAAACCGCATCTCCACTCGCTCCCTAACCATCCCACGTGGATTCCGTACCGGACATCATACTACCGCGAGAACTGGGGTTTTTGTCTGTCGCAGAAGCAGTTGTCGGAGCTGCCGGAGGGGGTGGAATTGGAGGTTTGTATTGAGTCTACGTTGTCCCCCGGCTCGCTGACGTACGGTGAGTGCTATCTTCGGGGTGAAACGGAAGAAGAAATTCTCGTCTCCTGTCATGTATGCCATCCCTCGCTCGGCAATGACAACTTGTCGGGACTGGCGGTCACGACGGCTTTGGCAAAATCGATGGCGGGAAGGGCACGACGGTACTCCTATCGATTTATCTTCATCCCCGCGACGATCGGTGCCATTACGTGGATGTCCCGAAATGAAACCGCACTTAAGAACATCAAGCATGGGTTGGTCATCACAGGGGTGGGAGATCGAGGGACGACGACCTATAAGAAGAGCCGACGAGGCGATGCAGAAGTCGATCGTGCCATGCAACACGTGCTTCGGCATGCAGAGCCCGCGCATCGGGTGATCGATTTTTTTCCCTACGGCTACGACGAACGGCAATATTGTTCGCCAGCGTTCAATCTCCCGGTCGGCTGTGTGATGAGGACGCCGCATGGCCAATATCCCGAGTATCATACGTCGGCCGACAATTTGGATTTTGTCAGACCGGAGTCGCTCATGGAGTCATATTCGCATTGCCTCGCGCTTTTCGACATACTGGAATGCAATCGGACCTATATCAATACGAGCCCCAAGTGTGAGCCTCAATTGGGACGGAGGGGTTTGTACCGAGACGTGGCGGGTCAGCAGGAGACGAAGACGTTCGAATTGAGTATGCTGTGGGTACTCAACATGTCCGATGGCACGCATTCATTGCTCGATATCGCCGAGCGAGCGGGATTTCCATTCGGAGCTATTCGGAAGGCCGGTGACGCGCTGGAGCGACACGGGCTCTTGCAGCCCGTTGAGAAGTCAGGCAGTCACCAGAAAGAGGAAGGGCTATGAACAACACCGTCTACTATGACTCAACGGTTTCCGATGACGTCCGCCGGCAGATGCTGTTTGACGGGCAACTGTTCGTCTATTCTCCCAGGCCCAGCTCGCTCGAGTTTATTGCGCATGCCCGACGAATGATCGAGGAGGCCTTCAAGCCGCTCGATCCCGAGCTGGCCCAGGGTGGGATGCCGGTGGAGAAATATGCGGAGATTCTGGGAAAGCTCAAGCCGGCGTTCATTCACCATCCCGACTCCAAGCGCCATCTCGGACAGGTTCTGAAAGATCTCGGCTGCGATCCGGAGAAAACGTATTTCGACGTGCCGAAGATGAGAAGTTCGACGAGCGATAACTATCTGACGACGGGGATCGCCTATGCCTGGCATCCCCATCGAGATACGTGGTATTCGGCTCCGCTGTGCCAAATCAACTATTGGATCCCCATTTACGACATTCGTTCGGACAATGCGATGGCCTTTCATCCACCCTATTGGAACGTCCCGGTGAAGAACGATTCGGACCGGTTTAACTATTATTCCCATAACCAGCAAAGCCGCGGTGAGCACGTAGCCGGCTACACCAAGTCGGATCCTCGTGTCCTGCCGAAGCCGTTGGAGCCGTTGGGGATCGACCCGCAAATTCGTCTCATTGTTCCCGCCGGCGGGACCATCCTCTTTGCGGCGGCTCAGATGCATTCCAGCGTGCCCAATACGTCCGGAAAGACACGGTTCAGCATCGATTTCCGAGTGGTTCATCTCGATGACGTCCAGGCAAAGCGGGGAGCTCCCCGCTCTGATGAGGCGTGCACGGGAACGACGATGCGCGATTACCTGCGCGTGACGGATCTTGCCCACGTTCCCGATGATTTGGTCGCGCTCTACGATGATGAAACAGGCGGGCAGGGGAAGCTCGTGTATTCAGCCGAGAAAAAGCTCGATCGATGAAGCAGCGGCGCTCACGCGCTTGCAAGAAGGCAGTCAAGCATTTCTATTCACGCATACCGCACTGAGTTAAACCTGACGGAGGATCACGTGGCACAACTGCAGAGGCCCGCATTCGCCTATATGAGCGGGAAACTCGTTCCCTGGGATCAAGCAACGCTTCACATCGGATGCGAGGCGGTCACACGTGGGCGCAATGTATTTGAGGGGCTCAAGGGATATTGGCAACCGGACGGACGGTTCAAAGTCGCCATGCTACGGCAGCACTACGAGCGACTGAAGCGGTCGGCTCGCCTGCTTCATATCCCCTGCGAATACAGCTTCGAGGACTATCGTGATGCCGTCGATCAACTGGTCGGCGCATTAGCGGTCCCCGAGCGAGACATGTGGGTGCGCAGCACCCTGTTCGTAACGGAGGGCCATTGGGGCGAGGATACCGTTGCGGACCTGGTCCTCACAGCCTATCATCAAGACAAGGGCGCTCCGCGGTCGATTCAAGTCGGAGTGAGCACCTGGCAGCGAAGCAGCGATGTGGCCATGCCGGCTCGAATCAAGACGGGGAGCAATTATCAAGTCTCGCTCTTGGCCCGGATCGAAGGGAAATCCAGGGGGTATGATGACATGGTGTTGCTCAATCAGTCCGGGCGCGTTGCCGAGGCGACGGCCTCCTGCCTCCTCATGGTCAGGGACGACACGATCGTATCTCCTCCCGCCACGGAGGGCGCACTCGAGAGCATCACGCTCGACATTGTGGAATCGCTTGCCCAAACTCTGGGTATCAAGTTTAAGCGCCGTCCCATCGACCGAACCGAGTTGCTGGTGGCTGATGAGCTTGGCATATGCGGCACGATCCATGAAGTCACACTGGTCACGAAAATCGACGGCTACGCGTTGTCTGAGAAGTCGCCGATCCTTGGCGCGATTCAGCAACGCTATTTAGAGGCAGTTCGGGGCATCAGTCCGCATCCTGCGCTGGATTTGACCGTTCTTCCTTCGGTGAAGGCAGTGCAGTAGCTAAGACGGGGGTTGGGGGGATTATCTCCGGATGGCTCGGCGAAGGGGATGAAACGGGGTTGAAGGTTGATTCAAGTGAGAAAGTTGAGTACTGTGATATCTTTGTGATCTGGATGCCTGGACCGGGGAAGGAATCAGCCATCATGAAATACACCCTGTGTGTGACGAGCCTATTGCTTTCACTAGCATTCAACGTCGGGTACGGGTTAGGCGAAAGTCGCATTCCGGCCTCATCGACGTCGAGTAAGCCGACGACGGATTCCCACTTGGTGGTGTCTTCCGGAAGCCAGGGAGAAAAAGTCGCCGCCCAGTTGACTAAGGAGCCCGCCGGGGCCGTGCCGCTGATCGAGAAGCCCTCAAATGCGGTCAGCAGCGAGTACATCATCGGCGCCGAGGACGTGTTGGATATTACCGTGTGGAGGAATCCGGACCTGTCCAAGCAAGTGCAGGTTCGGCCGGACGGCAGGATTTCGATGCCGATTATTCGAGACATCGTGGCGGTGGGAAAAACGCCGACGCAATTGGCCGATGAGATGACGGTCAAACTGAAGGAGTATGTGCAAAACCCCGTCGTCGCCATCAGTTTGAATCAAGTCAACAGCTCGAGTATCTTCTTGCTCGGAGAGATCGCGAATCCTGGAAAGTACCCGCTGAAGAGCAAAACGACGCTGTTGCAGGGGATTACCATGGCCGGCGGATTCAAGGAGTCCGCCGCGAGAAATCAGATCGTCATTTTTCGGTTTACCGAGACGGCGCCCGGCATGAAGCGATTCACGGCGAGTTATGACGATATCGTGCTCCGCAGCGGCATCAGCGATAATTTCGAGCTCAAGCCGGGCGATACGCTTGTTGTGCCGAGTGAGTCGATGGTGGTCTTCCCAGGCCGATAGGGAATACCGGAAAGGATGGCGGTGGACAACAACGCTCGCGGTGTAAGAAGGTTTCGTCTATCGTGGTTGAGGGCGCTGTGTGTGGGAATTTGCCTGTGCATGGCCGTGGTCCAAGCCGGTTGCCTTGGGCCGGTGACGTCGAGAGAGTATAAGGCGTCCGATATACCCACCGAATTTTTGCTTGGGTCAGAGGATCTGATCGAAATCACTGTGTGGAAGAACCCGGATTTGTCACGGGTGACCTTGATACGGCCGGATGGTTACGTGTCCATGCCCATCATCGGAGACGTGCAGGCAGCGGGGCTCACGGCCGAGGCGCTTGCCGCTCAGATCACGGAGCGGCTGAAGGGGTACATCCAGAATCCTTCGGTGTCGGTGAACGTCAAAGAGCTGAACAGTTATTCCGTATTCGTCCTCGGAGAGGTCGTGAAGCCGGGCAAGTACCCGCTCAAGTCCTATGTCACGGTGCTCCAAGCTATTTCCATGGCCGGAGGCTTCACAAACTACGCGAGCAAGAATAGACTGCAAGTCGTGCGGGTGATCGAAAGCCCCGGCCATAAACG
>CAZVEZ010000199.1:0-4974 GCA_964626135.1 uncultured Nitrospira sp. | reverse complement strand
TAGCGTGAGGCTCGGACTGCATATCCGCATGCTTGGCGCCTATTCCTTGAGCCCCCAGCGGTTGAATCCGTAAATCACCCACAGGCAAGACACGGAGGTAGCCCCATTGTCCTGACTGTGTGTAGGGCAGCCGCGCATTGGACCAGACGAAGTCTCCCACCTGGCGATAGGGCCCACCCGCACCGCCACGGATGAAGACATCCAGGACCTCGGACCCAGCATACTCCACCACGCTGATCATGTCGGCGCCGGGCATGTAGGGTTCAATCGGCCATTCATGGCCTTCGACCCCGAACATCCCGTTCTGTTCGCTGTTCGCGCCGATCACATGAATACGGATTGCGTCGCCGGCATGGGCTTCGATCAAAGGCGTCACGGGATCTTCCGGTTTGTCCACGACGCAGGGCTGGAAGATCTTGCCCAACGAGCAGCCTTGCTCCTCGCGGAATTTGTACGGTTCCGCGCGATAATTGACCGACGTCAATCCCGCCACGTTCTGCACGTAGGGCATGAACGCAGTCCCGATGATGTTGTCTTCATCCTGGAAGAAAAGAGCCACGTCGCGATAGCTCCGCTTCCCGACATTCTCCGGAAGGCTGGCATCGACAATGACATCCGCGCGCCATGAATTCTTCAACGAAATATCGGCGCCGGTGACCGGGTCCCGATATTGAGAGCCTTTTGGGCCAATGACCACCGCTCCGTACAGTCCGTTCCGCGGATTCACAACAATATTTCCACCGTCCCACACTAACGACGTCGTCTCCTTGTTCGCCGGATGCGCGTAGTAGGTGTAGGTGCGGCTCTCACCCGGACCGATAGTCTGATCACCGGGGTTGTCCCCGACATTGAGGCCCTGGCTGTCTTTTGGATCAAAAGCCAGGCCCGGCGCAAAGAAGGACGCCCGACTTGCCTTCATCTTGTTCTTCAGATTGACCTTGATGCAGTCGCCCAGATTGGCGCGCAACGTGAGCGGATTCGGCATTATTGTGCCGGCCACTTTGGTCGCTTCTTCTTCAAGCGCGAAGATCTTGCCTTCCGGCATTGTCATTTCAATCTTGCGCTCGAAGTCTACCTCGATCACATCAGGAGCCTTCGGGTGGAGCCTCATCGGGCGGTCCAACGACACGACGTTGAAGCTCTTCACCGGAGCATCGGCTGGACAGACGGATTGTGGTGTCGCAGGAATCCCGAGAGGATTGGTCCCCCTGGGCAGCGGCTTCAGATCCGCCGTTTCCTTGTCGAGCACGCGGATCAATCCCCATCCCCCTTCGGCAAAGTGTGACGTTCGACCGTTGAAGTGGATGTAATCGCCCGGCATACCCTGGAATCCTCCGGCCTTTGTGACGAGGTCATACCGCTCGGCGATTCCTACGTGGATCGAGTTCTTCCTATTGGCATCTGCAGCATACCGTTCCGTGAGGAACGTGTGGCCTGCTATGGTCCAGACATGGGATTCGTTCATCAGCTGGTGCAACAGACGGAACACCATCGTGTCCCCGGTATAGGCCCGCAAGAGCGGTGTGCCAGGATCGCCATGGATCGCGCTGCTGAACAGCTTTGACGTGTCTGGATTGTTGGACAAGCGCTGAGCGAACGGAGCCGCGCGGAAGTTGAAGCCGCTCCCGGAGGTATGGGTTCCGCCGTTGATGTACTTGTTCGGCGCGGCCATAATCTTGTCCGGCATCTGGAAGGACACGGTCTTGCCTGCTTCCAACGCCACTTCGATAGGCTGCCCTGGGGGATTGCCCGCCTCAATGGTGTTCACCGTGTGCGGAACGGTGTCGTGAATCGACACCATCAACTCACGGAAGCTTCCGCTGACGCCGGCTCCGATCGGCTCGTTGGTGTGAATATCGGCAATGGGACCGCTGTATACTAACTTGCCGTTCTTCGGATCATGATAGGTAGACCCGAACGGCTCCACGATCGTCACACCGAACCCGCCGTGCGGCCAGGTCGTCGCGCCGAATGCATGGTCGTGCCAGAACACCGTCCCCATATCGACATCCACCCACCACCGATAGCGCACGAATTCCGGCGACGCGAGATCGCCCGACGGGTGGTGATGCTTCAACGGCTTGAAGAATGTCACCACATCGCCCTTGATGGCCTTGATACGGGCCACTTCCTGACAGCTCTTGTCCCGCGGCAGCGAGGCCGTGGGGTCGTTCCCCTTCTCCAAACAGTCCATCCCGACCATCACCTCGGTGTTCACATGGAACGGGGTTGCGCCAGGAGCCATCTCAATTTTGATGGACGTCGCGCCGGCCTTTGCAGGAGATTTCAGCCTCGCGACCATCGGCGCCGGCAACCCGTGCTTGGACTTCTTCCCCCACATGGTGAAGGGCCGGACCGACATTTCATACTCGAAGCCGGAGATCACACCATCCGAGTTCCCTGTGTCGAACTGAAAAAAGTGGGGATGGATGTTGATTTTGGACGATTGAAAATTCGTGTAATCGTCGTCGTCCCACTCGCTCGTCAGCAATACGTCTACGCAGTCATACACGTTGGCGCGGATGACCGCCGGAAGCTTGAGATCGTCGTTGGCCCTGGTCAGACGCTCTTCTTCGTGCAGCACGTAAATCAAACCGTCCTTGTCGACCATCGCCGGCTCTTTCCCCTGCTTCTTGGCCAGGGTGATCGGCATGCGGACGAAGTGAATGTTGTAGTGCTTCTGATTGGCATTGTCGGGGCAGAGACTCCATCGGCCCTGCTCACCGGGTTTGGCCGGCTCGGAGGTCCGTTCACCGTTTTCATCCTGGTGGATCGGCTCCAGCCAGGGGGCACCGTTATGGTTCGCCGAGAACGGCACCCGTTTGCCGAAGTGCGGTTTGAAGAGCGGCCAGGACATCTTGCCCGTCGTCGGATCAAAGAGGATGGATGGTCTGGTGCTGTCATCCCACTTGACTGCCCATTGGTACTTGGGATTCTGTGCGGTACTTTCCCGCTCGCCCCTGGCAATGTTGCCGTCCCATTTCCAGTCCCACACGGTCGAATCGTAGGCCATGATCTGGCCCTTCTCATCATTCGTGTGACCGGGCTGACCCTGTGTCGGGACAAACATTTCGACCCAATCCTTGATATTGACGACGATCGGATCGGCCTTCCAGTTGGTCTTCTGACTCTTGTCGACAATCTTGAAGGTCTTACCGAACCAATCGACGGTCGTCCCGATCAACTTGTCGGACGACACACCGAGCTTCATCCGGCCCTGTCGGTCAGGCAATTCACGCAGATCCGGCATCGTGTCGGTATGCGCGCTGCCGACTTGCAGGGTGTTGTAGAACCGGGCATAGCCCCACATCCCGGCCACATAGTGGTGCGCGACGTGGCAATGAAAGAGGAATTCACCGGCCAGATGCTGGCAGCCACCGCCGCCGCATTCCGGCTCAAGATCCAGGGCTTCTGACGGACCGATCACTTCCACGTCCACTCGATCGGACTTTGTCCGAACGACCGGATACTTCACCGGCCCATCCTGCCCCATCGCCCACATATTATTCGGCTCCGTCCCAGGGCTCCGCTGCCAGCGGATCGATCCGCTGTGCGGATGGTGCGAGTGGAACACTTCCGAACCACCATGGACCAGCCGCCACTTGACCGGATCGCCCATATACCCGCGAGGAATCGTTGTCGGCACATCGCCAAAAGTATAGGCGCTGTACCCCATCGACTCATCCTCGAATCCAAAATACTCGTGTTGCAGATGCATCTGATCAATGCCGAAGGGCTCGCTGCGATAATTGATCGCGCGGCCACCCGGACGATAGGCGTCGGTCAAGGGATCGCGCTGCGGGAGGAAGTCGCCCTTCTTATTCAACGGACGGAAGGCTTCGTCGCCGATTTCGTGGTAGAAAATCACGAACTCTCGGAAGTCCGGTCCGGACCCGTTATCGATATTGACCTGCCAGCCGCTCTTGGTTTCTGGGGTAGAGCCTCCACTTCCAAGCGCATCCAGATACTTCGAACCCTTCGGCTCCACAATAAAGGCGCCAAAGAGGCCCATCACGGTCAACTCACGGTCATGGCTGTAGGAATGGAACTGCCGAACTCCTTCCTGCATCTGAGGATGGATATACCACTCGAATTCCTGCGCCTTGCCGGGAGCCACGATGGAGTCAGGGTTCGTCGTCAGGGCCGGCTTGCCGGTCGCGCTCACGATCATACTGGACGCGCTGACAAACAGACTGCCGTCCTCGCTCTCCATCTGGTTACGGAGGGTCATTTTCACGCAGTCACCCTGATTGGCGCGAAGCACCAAGGGCTGAATCATATCGCCCTGCAACCCTGTAGACACGGCTCCGGGATCAAAGCCGTCCATGTCACGAGCCGCTTTGTTCTTGGCTTCCTCAGCGCGAACTTTGTCGAGGTCCTGGGTCAGCACGTACATGTAGCCAGGATAAAAATCGAGCCAACGATTCAACGTGATCTCGATGTTGATCATGGACACGTCGTACTGCTTGGTCGGCACACCAGCGGGACACTTCCCTCCCGACGTCATCACCGGCTCACCCTTGGATCCATCCGACATGAGCAGGAAACTGCTGCCATCCTGGCCCATATACTGGTGCATCATCGACATCTCATTAAACGCCCCGGACGTCTGCTGTGCCCTTGCATCTTTCTGTCTCTGCTGTTCGAGCTTCTCCATTAGGCGATGGTGCTGCATTTCCATCTTTGCGACACTGTCGACACGACCTTCAATGGCGTTTTCCACCACGGTCTGCCCCTTCAATTGCTGGGTCCAGCCCGGCATCGCAACTGGAGAAGCATGCCCTTGATGGGACTCTTCCCCTGTGCCCGCCGCAAACAGCCATGGGGTGGCGACCAGACTGCCGGCCAGCAGAACCGTCTGCAGCATCAGCGCCAATCTTGTACGGCGTCGCGTGCGTATTGGTTGAAACACATAACCCCTCATCGTACGGCCTCCCCTGTTATGCCCGCCTCACCAGGTGGGTGGTTGATCCG
>CAZVEZ010000198.1:0-4987 GCA_964626135.1 uncultured Nitrospira sp. | reverse complement strand
GGCGCGGCAGGGGCTTTGTGCTTCAACGCACGCCCTTTGTCGGGAGTCGGATCGTTGACGATGCCGTAGACCTCCCGTCCTTCGTGGCCTTCCGGGAGATATTCCGTAATCGGCAGGCCGTCTTCCCGGACAAATAGCAGGCAGTGGCAGTATTTGTAGATCTGCATCTCGTCGCAGGCGCATATCCATCTGCGGAGTTTCGCTTCTGCGTGTTTGTCTTTGTAGAAGTTGCAGGGGCAGAGAGGTTTGCCCAGTTCATCCACGTGCATGGCGAGCCCGTTGACTACCGCTTCGGTGACTGCGGGATTCGGATGCATGGTTGTCCCACTCTTCTCCGCGAATCCCTTTGCGAACTTCCACATTTTGTCGAGACTTTCCTGCCTGGGTTCAGCCATGACATGTTCCTTATCGATAGGCTTGGGACACAAAACGAGGAGCCATTGGTAAGAAGGCTCACGCTGAACATCGGTCTCTCACCGCCGCGTAGTTTACAAGCGCTAGGGCGTCCTTTACAATCCGACTCTTCCTAAGACTTCCTGAAAATTTGTCGGACAGGATCAAGGGTGGAGATGTCGGATACCTATAATCGATTGCTTGCCAAGCTGACTGATGAGCTGGGGCCGGCTACGGCTCAGCAACTGGTTGCTCGCCTTGTCGAGATCAATGCGAAATCGAATCAGGTAGAAGGCGTCCTGCTGCTGCTCGATGAGTTGCATGAGGTTTCGCCGAAAGTCGCTCGTGCCGCGATTGAATCGATCCCGGAGTTACACCAGCGAGACCGGCTCAGCGACACCGTGGCGTGGTTGGATTTGGGGACTGCGCTGGCCGAATCGTCCGGTGCAATCGGGCTGAAATTTTTCAAGGAGAGCCCGCTGGTTTTGGGACTGATCGAGCAGGCGCCGGTCCGGTCGTTGGTGCTGAAAACAGCCCTGGATCTGGCCGAGCAGGATGCGAACGTCGCGCTGGAATTTCTCCGCATGGCGCCGGAAGTGGTGACGGTGCTCTCGCCGGATCAGCTGGGGGCCTGGTTAGAGATCGGGTTCGAACTGACGCATGTCGATTTTGTCGTCGCGATGGAGTACATCCGCCAAATTCCCGCAGTTGCCCGTGTGTTACCGGTTCAGGATGCCAGACCCTGGGCGACCTTCGGACTGAAACTCATTGCTCAGAATAGTCTCGGCAAGACGGACTATTTCGGGACCATTGAATTTCTACGCAGCAGTCCATTGATTCTGGGCGACATCGAAGACCGGTCGGTGAGGGCCAAGGTCGTCACAGTCGGGTCGTTGCTGGCTGAGCGCGATGCTGCATCGGGGATCGCCTGGCTGTCGGAGTCGCCTCGTTTGCTTCGCATGGCCCCGAATGAGAACTGGCGGCTGACAGTATTGCAATACGGGGCCTTAGTCGCAGAGCGTGATGCGGAAACGGCGCTGGCCTATTTGCGTCGCGCGCCGGAGCTTGTGCGTATGATCGGCGACTCTGCCGGGGCCATGGTTCGTTTCCAGGCCTGGTTTACAGCCGGGATGGAAGTTCTGGCGTACAGCGCGGAAGGGGCCAGAGCCTACTTTGACATGGAGTCGCAGAAGGCGCTGACATCGGTGGAAGCGGCCTTAAGCGGTGTGCCGCTTCGGCAGGTGGCCCGCACCGTGAAACTCTTCGTGCAGGGCCTTTGCGGAACGGATCTGACGATTCAGGCGCTTCCCGATTCGCTGAGCCAGGAGACGCCTGCACGGGCCACGGTGAGCCGGGATGGGCGCACGATCTCGCTGCCCGCGCTGCTCCGTCGTTATTCCACTTCCGAGGAGAATACGCGATTGTATCTGGTGATGGCGGCTCACGAAGCGGGGCACATAGAGTTTGGGACGTACCGGCTGACCCTTGAACCGTTTGCGGATCTGGTCATGGCTCTGCGCCGGAAGTATAGTCAGGTGAAGCAGGCTTCCCCGGACACCTTGGCGGCGCTGTTTCATCTGTATCCTCATCCGGGACTGATCCAAGACTTGTGGATGCTCGTAGAGGATGCGCGGGTGGAGTACTTGTTACAGGAAGAGTATCCGGGACTTCAGCGGGATCTGCAGCTACTCGCGCGAGAGGCGATCGTCACGCGTTCGCTGACTCACGGGTTGACCATCAAAGAACTCGTCGTCGATCAATTACTCCAGTTGTCGACCGCTGCGTCTGAGCCTGTTGCAATCCATGAAGCGATCAAAGACGAGATCGCCATTCTTTGGCCGATGTGCCGGGCCGTTTTGACTCCATCGGCGACGGCGGAATTGGCCGTGCGTGTGGCGCATACGGTATACGTGAGGCTCGAAGAACTATTGGCAGCGAAGGAGCCGATGATCCAGGCCGATCAAGCCGATGATCCGTCGGAGGACCTGGGTGTGGGCCCATCTGCTTCCGAGCAGACCGGTGAGGACTATCGCCCCGTCACCAACTGGGCCTATCGGGGGGCGATGAACCCCGAGTTCATTCGTCAATATGATCAGGATCCGCGTGCATTGGACGATCAGAAACAATCGGAAGACATTGAACGAATGGCAGGCGCCGCTGCCGGGTCACAGGATTCTTCCGCACAGGGGCAACGGAATCGAGAGAGTGCGCGCAACGTGACTGAGAACGACCGGCTTGCTGGAGGGCGGCAGTTACCCTCCCATGTGGAAGAGTTCCTAGCCTTGAAGGTCGAGCAACCGGCCTCGGTCGATGATACCGGACAGGGTGATCGCGTGGTTCGCTATCCGGAATGGGATCAACGGATAGACGACTATCGCCTCAACTGGTGTCGTGTTGTCGAGCGCACTGCGGAGGAGGGAAACGGAGATATCGTGGGCGCCACGTTGAGTAAGCATGGGAGCAAGGTGACGGCCCTTCGACGGTTTTTTGAGAGTCTGCGGCCGCCGGGATTACGGCGTGTATCAGGTCAAGCTGACGGCGACGATCTCGATGTAGATGCGGCGGTCCGTCTGTGCGCTGAACGGACGGCGGGGATAGACCTGTCTGACCGGATCTACGTGCGACGCGAGCGAAAAGAACGGGATGTCGCCGCCGCGTTTTTGGTCGATGTGAGTGGGTCAACGAGCCGTCAGTTGGAGGGCGGCCGCCGTGTGATCGATCTGGAGAAAGAGGGGTTGGTGCTCTTATGTGAAGCCCTTGAGGCGGTCGGAGACCAATATGCGCTTTACGGCTATTCGGGCCAGGGTCGGGGACAAGTGGATTTCTTTGTCATCAAGGACTTTAACGATCGGCTGGGCGGGAAGGCCGCGCAGCGTTTGGGCGGACTGGCTCCTATGCAGCAAAACCGTGATGGGGCGGCCATTCGCCATGCCACAGCCAAATTGCTGGCGCGAGAGGCACGGACGCGACTGCTCGTCCTGATCAGCGATGGTCGCCCGCTTGATGACGGCTACAAAGACGAGTATTCGCTGGAAGATACCAAAGCGTCGTTACGAGAAGCCCGTCAGCGGGGGGTGCATCCGTTTTGTATCACGATCGATCGCGAGGCTGATGGCTATGTCCGGAGAATGTATGGGGATGTGCAATTCGCGGTCATCGATCATATTGAAGCCTTGCCGATGCGATTGCCGCGTATTTATCAGCGGCTCACGGCATAGAAAAGGTGAGGGGTACGGAGAATAGATGACAAATCCGGTAGAAAGAGCGACGGTGCCGCCCTGGCTCTATAAGTTGTTTACGGGGCATCAGTATCCCTATGTCCGCCGGTTGGCGAAGTTCGCGCAGCCTGTGAAGCCGGGGGAGGATCGCCAGGAGCCGACGAAGGATCTGATCGAAGCCAAGTTTTGGGAAGTCTATCCCCGTTGTTGGGCCAAGATTCTTCAAGAAGTTAAAGTGGGAATGATCGTGGTCTTCCACGATCTCGGCGAATATCCGGCAGGAGGGTACCAGGAATTAGTCGATGATCCGGATGCCTTTTTGGCCAAGACGTATGGCAAGAAAAAGATCAAAGTCAATTTCTATGACGGGGACAATTTCGTCTGTACGATCAATTTTAAAGTCGCAGGCTGGACGGAGCACGAGCACACATAAACAGTGCTGAGTGCTGAGACCGGAACTGGAAAGATCTTCGATTTCTTCATTCGATACTCAGCACTTAGGGCTTAGGACTTTCGGAGGGAGCATGGGAAGACCGAAAATTACGCTGGTGGGCGCGGGGAACGTCGGAGGCACGATAGCCCAGCGGCTGGCCGAGAAGGACGAGTACGAGGTCGTCCTCGTCGACATCGTCAAAGGCGTCCCACAGGGCAAGGCCCTCGATATTACGCAGGCCGGGCCGGTTTGCGGCTACAGCACCCGCGTAGTAGGCACCAACGGCTATGATGAAACGGCCGGCTCTTCGGTGGCGGTTATCACTTCAGGAATCCCGCGCAAGCCGGGAATGAGCCGGGACGAGTTATTGACCACAAATGCGAAGATTGTGAAGTCTGTCGTGTCTGAGCTGGTGTCTCGATCGCCGAACGTCATTCTCATTCTCGTGACCAACCCGTTGGATGCCATGGTTCATGTGGCGCGTCGTGTGAGCGGACTGCCGAAGGCGCGGATTATCGGGATGGCAGGGGTGCTCGATTCCGCCCGCATGCGTGCCTTCATCGCCGCTGAGTTGAGTGTGCCGGGCCCCGATGTAGCTGCGATGGTGCTGGGGGGGCATGGCGACACGATGGTGCCGCTATTGCGGTATACAACGGTGAAGGGAAAGCCGGTCTTGGAACTGATGTCGAAGGACCGGTTGGAGGCGATTGTGAAGCGAACACGCGAGGGGGGCGCCGAAATCGTGAGTCTCTTGAACACGGGCAGCGCGTTCTATGCTCCGTCGGCTTCGGCTGTCAGTATGGTCGAAGCGATTGTGAAGGACCAGAAGCGGGTGTTGCCCTGCGCGGTGCTCTGCGAGGGCGAGTATGGATTGATGGATGTCGTCGTTGGTGTGCCGGTCAGGCTGGGTCGTGGCGGGGCGGAACAGGTGGTTGAGTATGAG
>CAZVEZ010000197.1:0-5048 GCA_964626135.1 uncultured Nitrospira sp. | reverse complement strand
ATACCTTGAAGGCGGACGCTCGTGGAAGGTTCGGTAGACTGTCTCAGTTCGACCCGAAGGGGAAGTCCGCGACCGACCGCTATCAGAGGGGGGTCTTACGCCAATCCGTATAAGAACCCGAGATCAATGGTCCTCTCGTCGCAACTCATTGAAACGGCATCGGTTATGGCGAATTATTCACGAAGAGAAGTGGAGTCTTATACGGACAGAAATTGGCAGATTCGGTTATTACTGAGAAGAACGCTAAATAGTGCGCATCTTGATTCTTGGAATGCCTATAAATAAAGGGTTTTGCGACTTAGCTAGCTGAACATTGCGCACTATTTGACGGTCGGCTCAGTATATGGATCAGTCTAAACATTGTTAGGCGTCACGAATATGACCTCTGAGGAAATTCAACAATGGGCTGAAGCCTTCATCTCGGCACAATTGGACTCCAATCTGACGACAACAGACGATCATCCTCATTGGTGGGCTGTCAAAAAATTCATGAACCCTTGCGCACTGACACACCCCTTTGGCTCTGGTGATTCGTGACTGGCCAGACGCAACGACGGATCTTTCCATGTCAGCACTTTTTGTCCCCTCCGGGGGCCCAGCGCTATGCGGTAGGTGCAGGCGGCGGCCTGCAACGGGGCCACGGCGGGATCGGCCTCGGGATTGGTCAGGTATGGGATCTCGGTGTTCTCCTCCATAAGCGCCCTGTGACGGGTTAACGTCTTCAGTCGCCGCGTGATGATCCGTGTGAGTAACACCTGAAACTGGTCAGTGGGGGGGCCGGTGTGGCCTGAAAGACGGGAACCCCGTCCGTGAGATGATAGACGCCATCAAGCATGAGGCAATGGAGATGAATATTGAGATTGGCGGCGGAGCCAAACCGCTGGATGAGGGTGACTGCGCCGGTTTGGGCCTGGGCATAGGTCAAGCCGGCTTGGTGGATCACGAAGGTCGAGAGGGCGCGGTGGATCACCTGCAATACCGGCGAGAGCAGCTGCGGCTGGGTGGCGAACAGATGCCGCAGCAGTACTAGCGGCTACATCGCCTTCGCCATTTTCCTGCTGTGCCCGCTCGTCTGCTGGCTCGCTCCCGCCGTCAACGCCACAGCTGGATCCCGTGTCGTCATCCCCTACTGGAATAATTTCTTGACGCTGAACATGACCATCCTCGGCGTCACGTTCCCTCAAACCACCATCGAGGCACGCGAAGCCTTCCGCGCCGTCTTCTCCGATTTCGCCGGCGCATTGGCGTCTTCCGCTAAGCCCGCACCGTCCAACCGCGGACGCTTCCGCAGCCGGTAAAAGAGTCGACAGATGGCTGTCACTCGTGGACCGGGCAGTCCGTCTCTTTTCTTGAACCAGTCACTGGTGGGGCAGACCCCGGGGCTGTGGGTGGCCCTCCGGTCACCCTTCCCCGCCGCCACGCGTAAGCGTCCGGACAAGCGCCCAGCGGAAAATGGGGAATTCTTCGAGCTCTTACTTCGCCCCAGCCGCCCGATCTATTTGCCCGCCTTTTTTGCAAGATCTGCTATACGTTGCGCCTGCTTGGCAGCGTCGGCGAAGTGGCCTGCCATTGCGGCCACGGCTGTCGCTGCTCCTCGCCTTGCGACTTCGTCCACTTTCTCGTCCCCGCCACTATTCAGGAACTTTTGAGGATTCTTCTCTCCGCCGAATGCCTCCGCAACAGCGTGGATGGCGCCTCCCAGCGCAATCGTCTCCAGATCGTCGATATTGAGCCATGGCGGCGGATCCGGCAACGGAGGGCGCTTGAACGGCGGTGGCCACGGATCGAGCCGGATATCGACCCAGTGAAGGATGTCGATCACCCACCGCGTCGACTGGCATTGTGAGGTTAGCCGTCCGAGGGCGTCTTTGGCGAATACGCCAAGCTGCCAATAATAAGTGAGTGGATCGCGAACGAGCTTCAAATCACGCAGCGTGATCTGGATGTCGTAGTATTTTGTGATAGTCAGCCAGCCCCCATTACGCAGGCAATTTTGCAAAGACGGGCGCGCCAACCACACACCGACGTTACGAAAGTACGCCTTGATTGCCTCCCATCGCGGCACTACCGACGGATCGTACCCCGGATTGGCAGGATTAGTGGCGGCGAGGAATCCGGTCAGGTTGATGTTAAACCAGTGGTGCCAGGTTGCGTCCACAACCACCCGGCCCACGCCAGCCCCATGTCCATCGTAGGCGGCCAGCACTCCAAACTCAGCATTGGTCGTGTTGCGCGTCGTCGCCCATGCGATCACCTCCGGGGCCGACTGAACGCCACCCGGTGCTGGATATTCTCTCGTAGTGTAACCGTCGAAGGTGAAGGTATTCGTCAAGTTCGCCGGTACTTCGCACAACCCCTCGTGCATGTGGTCGGGCAGGTAGGTAATCACGCCGTCGGGCCCGCACAACACCGGGTGCGGATACGTCGTCACACGATGGATAATTCCGGTGCCGGTTGTCCGTGTGTAATACCGTGGGCGAATCGGCTGCGGTACCTTGTCAGACTGGTTGCCCTGTAGTCCTGGCGTTCCAGGATCGGTATCCATCACTGTGTCAAGACGCATGCCGCCAGTCTGGTCCGGCGCGACCGGCTCGCCGGCAGGACCTGGATTCGGATGATACCAGCGGCGCATCGAGCGCACTCGCGGCACTTCGGCGCACATCGCTTGGCCAAGGTTCTCGTGGTCCCCTGTAGCGAACACTCCGCCGCCCCCGTCCATGAACTCGGAGAGCACTTTCAATTCTTCTTGCGACAGCGGATCAGCCGTGCGTTCAATCCCAAACAGCCAAATCTGCGAGTAGACCGAGAGATCATGAGTGTTGAAGCGGAAGTTCTGGATATCGGCAGTGGCCTCCGTGCTCCGATGCGCCTTCGTCACTTCGAATATCACATGTGACCATGGGTCGTCCCCTAATATCGTAAGGATATGGCCTAAGTGAAATCCGGCGGATGTTCCATAGCCGCCAGAGCCAGAAGAGTCGGTCACAATAAGGATTTTAACAGTGCAGCGCAGCCACCATTTAATAGGGAAGAATACTTCCGGATGAAGCTTGAAATCGTTGTGCATAGATCGCCCTTTCCAGTCCGATTGCCAACCTGGGTTGAGAATACGCTTCTGACACAGCCAATGCTAAATGTTTATTTGCCGAATGGTGTCCGCAATCGCGATTCGCTTCATAATTTGTTACGTCAATGTATGACCACGTCGAAATACCCAAATTTTTTATCAGATGAAACCCCTTCGTTGCACGAACCTTGTCAGGCACTACCTTATCGACTACGGGTGTGGTGCCCCTCATCTTCTCGTTCCCGCCACGCCGCAAGTAGGCAGACGTTCGAGTCCTTGCCAAAAATTCTGAAATATCGGTAGCCTAGGTCAGATTGATTCTGGCGGAAGCAAATGCAAGTGGGGCAAGTGTTCAGAGTGGTTCTGAATCTAAACAGATACAGCCTGGATCCTATTTGATTCACCCAAGTTCGCGACTGAAACGATGTTGCGCGTTGAGGGAGAGAACGGGAGGAGCCAGCGTTCCACCCCAGCGTCGCCTCTGAAGCCATACTCCAAACAAACGACTTTTGCGTCCCCGATTGCTAAATGACCTCATTGTGGTGCTCACCTAGATCTGCGTCACCGCCTCCTTCGCCCCCTCGAGCAGCCGCTGCACTTCCTCCACATAAATCTCCGTCGTCGCATGGTGGTGGTGCCGCATCATCTTCTGCACTCGCGTCGGATTCGCGTCATTGAGCAGCGCAAACGTCGGGGTCGAGTGACAGAGGCTATGCACCACAATACTCGGCTTCTTCACCCCCGCCAAGAGCAAGCCCTCGGTGCAAGATGGTCTCTGAGTGGACGGCCTAAAGGCCGCCGCTTACCTCAAACGTTACGACGACATGGCTGAAGACCGCTTTATGGCGGTGCGATCTCCGCACCGAACTTCCGCTCCTGGCCGATAGCTGACGGTGGGTGCGTGTGAGGACAATCAACACCCAACATGATTCTTGGTGGTCGTTCATGCCCAACACCAAGCCGCACGGCATCAACGTCGAGGAACTCTTCTGCCGCAGTTTTTTCATCATTGGTCCATGATCGTCGTGATCGTGCGCGGCGCGGTCCCCTCACGTTGGTACCACTCAGATCGGATTGGCGTCTCGCCTGCGGCGACCGCGCGGCTCCGGGTTCGCTTCCGCTCATCCCGCCAGGCGGCGGGACTCACGCCCTGCACATGACCGCAATCACACAGACCGATGGACGGCACCGCGCACGCGCCGCGCCGCACCCGTATTCGATTGGCACCGTCCATCCGCGCCGTGCGGATGGACCGTGCGAAGACGCCTACTCAATCCGGTCTCGTCACTCCCATCAGTGGGAAAGAAAGACCGCTGACAGATAGGAGGGGAGGGGGCGTGCGTGCCTGTGTGTCGTGAGGCTATCACACCGGTCTCGACGTCAAGGCCTCCGCGCGCGGCTTCACCTCGTGCTCGCAAGCGTGTGTCACACGGCCCTGACTCCTGCGCGTGCGGTGTGCTGGAGACCCTCCACCCAGGCAATTCCGCCTGGGACAATTCGGAGGGAATGACATGAAACCATTCAACAGCGAACAACCAGCGATCGTAGCGACCGTGGTGCCGGAAGAGGACCGGCTCGAGTTTCTGCCGCGCCACTTTGGCAAGCACATGCTCATGGTGGAGAATTGTCTCTACGCGCAGTTCGCCAAGCTGTGTCCCACCTACACCGGCGGGTATTGGCACTTCTATGACTTGAGCAACGGTGGGTGTTATCTCGCACCGAGTCATGTCAGGTATCACCTCATTCATGCGGACAATTTCTTTGACGCCACGGTCTCGGGGAATGCCGCCGGGATCATCGTGTCACTCTTCACGTTCAGCCACGTGTCCTTCCTGTTGCAGGACGATCTACTTGGTCCTTGGATCGCCCAGTACTTCCATCTGCTGCGTGATTTCGCAGGCGATCATCCCGAGGCCGGCCTGATCGTTCGAGCGATCGACTGATTCGCTCCACAGGGCCGGCGGGCCTCGCTCGCTCGTCG
>CAZVEZ010000196.1:0-5076 GCA_964626135.1 uncultured Nitrospira sp. | reverse complement strand
TCTTCTGTGCGCGGGCAGCGAGCACGAGGGATAGACCAGACCACCCCCTTCCACTTCCAAGCTCGCTCGTTATCCATTCAGGGATGGGAGCTGATTGATCTTTTACTGGCGCGCGTCCAATGAATGCTGGTCTATCTTGTTTGTTTGGTTGATCGGACTGGAAATTCATTCAGGAGAACCAGACAGACCAGAAAGACAGGCCAACCAGACAGACGAGCCCGTGCGCGTTGCGCGAGCAAAGAAGATTATCAGGCTCCATCCCTCCCGCTTGTGCCAACTGATTCAAGATTCTGGATAGCCGATCGTCCTGGATGCGTTGCCCGCCAGGCGATGGCTGCGGCGCTGAGCAGCATGAGCGAGGCTAGCAAGAACGGTGCGCCGGGCAAATCCCACACAGCGTTCGGTCCGATGGAATGCGCAAAGCTTTGAGTGAAGAGCGCCGGCCCGATCAAGCCGGTGAGGCCGTTGATGCTTGCAATGGCTCCCTGGAGTTGGCCCTGCTCGGAACTGCTCACACGGCGACTCATCAGTGCCTGCGCTGCAGGACCCGCGAGGCCCCAAAAGGCCATGACGGGAATGCCCAGACAAAAGATCCATCCCTCAGGCGCCAGGCCGTAGACCGAAAACCCGATCGTTCCACAGAGCAACCCGACCAGCAATGTCGGGCGCAAGCCTAATCGGGCCGTGATCGGACGGACCAGCCCCCCCTGGACGATCATCACGGCCACGCCGACGCCGGCGAGCGTCAAACCGACTGTGGCGGTCCCCCATCCGTACCGGTAGCCCATATACAGCACCGACACGTTCGGCAACACCGTATGGGCCAGATAGCCGAAGAAGGCGACGGCCGCGAGCCCGAAGAGTTCATGGTGCGAGCGCAAGAGCACCAGCGAGCCGACCGGATTCGCCCGCTTCCACGAGAAGGCCATCCGCTTGTCGCGCGCCAGGGATTCTGGCAACACGAAGAACCCATAGCAGGCGTTCATCAGGCTGAGCGCCGCTGCGCCCCAAAACGGGAGCCGCGGATCGATCTCGCCGAGCCAGCCGCCCAGGGCAGGACCGAGTATGAAGCCGATGCCGAACGCCATGCCGATCTTGCCGAACGCCGCCGCCCGGTGTTCCGCAGGCGTCACGTCGGCAATGTACGCGCCGGCGGTGCTGAAGCTGGATGAGGCGAGGCCGGAGATGGCGCGCCCCAGGAACAGCCAGGCGACGGTCGGCGCCAGCGCCATGACGATATAGTCGAGTCCCAATCCCAGGTTGGACAGCAGCACGATCGGTCGCCGTCCGAACCGGTCGGACAGGGCTCCCTGAATCGGCGAGCAAAAAAACTGCATGACCGCCCAGGCCGTCCCCATCAGTCCGTAGATCATGGCCGCATGAGCCGTATCGCCGGAGAAAAATTCCTCGACGAGTTTCGGCAGCACAGGAATGATGATGCCGAAAGACAGCATGTCGAGCATGACGGTGATGAGAATGAACAGGACCGCGGCTCGGCGCGGGGTGGAGACAGTAGGCCGGTCGTTCATGGCCGAGGCATCCTACCAGGCCGATGCCTCAGCCTGTCGAGAAAAATGGGCGTGTCTCCCCTACTCAACTTTTCAGTTTGAGCATGGCATACTCCGGCCGACACCGCTGGAGACGCGGCCATGGCCACTCAACACTGCCGCATCGCATGACGGTCTTACGATTCGCTCCACCAACCATGCCCTCATCCGTAGACTGAGGAACACATGGGTAACACGCATCAAGCCGACACCGCTCATCCAAGCCGGAAGAGATGGTACACACGCCCTGTCTATGTTGTGAGCGCATGTGCCGCATGTTCCATCTTGGCGCTCGTAGTCGCGTTCGCGATTCAATCGCTCCTGCTAAAGCGCGCGCATCAAACGACCGAGCGCGCATGGGTGAAGGTTCAGGACGCGACGATTGTCGGTCCCCTCATCCAGCATAATGTCCCCAGAGCGACCATTCTCCTTCACAATACCGGGCGCTCTCCGGCCCTGAAAACGAACATACGTCTGGTGATGACCGTATGGACCTCTAACACGCTCCCTGACTGGGAGATGCCTCCGACACTGACGACTGATGCTAAACACGTCGGAATCATCGAACCGGGATCTGTTGTGAGCCAGCCCCTTTCCTTAATGACACCCCTGACCGATGAGCAGGGTATTCATTTGGAGCGCAAAGACTGGTTCATCGTGGCGCTTGGAGTCGTGTCGTACTCCGATATTTTCGGCAATCCGCACGAGACGAAACTGTGCCTCATTTGGCGGGATACGCTCTCCGAACACCTGAGCCCCTGCGAGAAATGGAACGACGCCGATTGATACGACTGCCGACACCACGCAGCGTCAGCCTTGGCACCGCACGCGTACCGAAGCGTCTTCGGGATAATTGCTTTTAGATCTCGCTTGTTTCTCTTCAGTTCAGTTGCAGGCTGTTCAGAATACCTGTCCAGCAAGGCCGCAGCGAGTGAAGACCCGAGGCGTACCCTTGCGGTACGTTGAGGATCGTTGCGAGCTGAGAACGAAGCATGGGAAAGGGCGCGTCTCGGCACGCCGGGGTTTGGCGGGTGAAATGAGCGGCATTATGGACAGCCGACTAGTAGGAGATGACGCGGGGTGTCGCAAGCCGGCTGATGCAGTCCTGCCAGAATGTGGCCGGGTTATGGTCGAAGATGCCGGTCGAATCCGGCGGCAAGACCGCCCATGCCCCCTGGAGCATTTCATATTTCAGCTGCCCCGGAGCCCACAGGGCAGATCCGGCAAAGGCCCGGAAACTATCGGCCGGTTTGGCCTGCGTCACGATGCCTTCCAAGATCTTCGGTGTATCCCCCACATAGACCCCGTCAAAGATCAATCGTGAGCCTGCCGGAGGCTCCTTCAGCCGGAACAGCAGGAGAAGACGACCTGGTTCTACCGGCCCACCGGCAAACACCCGGTAGCTGGTCCCCTTGAGCACGGGGAAATCAGGCAATGCCTCGGACAGAAGAATTTTGGTGGAGCGATTCAGCACAAGTCCGAGGGTTCCCCTATGCCCATGCTCCATGATAAGCACGACGGCGTGGCGGAAATTCGGATCTTTCAGCGATGGGCTGGCCACCAAGAGCGCGCCCTTCTCGACCGACGATGGCGAAAATTCATTGCTCGCCACAGCGGGAATCGCATGCAGGACCGTCAAGAGTCCCGTAAGCAGGACACTCGCAATTGCCCTCCGTACGCCGGTGAAATCCGACGCGCTCACGCACTCAGACATGGAGACGGCAAATAGGGACATACACCTCTTCAGTCGGTTGTAGTGGGACTTTCAAGAAAGGCTACGACCTGTGAGCGCGAGTGTCAACCCGGTAAGCTGACCTGGTCGCTGAACACTCAGCGCTCGAAAGGCAGTCGTCAGCGCGCCCGACAGCATTGTCGTACTCACCGTGACAGTGTGAGTGGTATGATTCCGGCAAAAAAATCTACTTCTGATGAAAGAGCTTCGACCACGTTTTCCCTCTACATCTCGCACAGACACGCGACGGACAGATTGTGCATTGCGATGGCACTCTTCACAACAGCCTCCCGAGACAATCAGACCAGTCGATCAGGAGTCTCCTTCACCTCCGACGCAGAAAGGAGTACCCTTGTCCACGTCAACCCGTACCCGTAACGAGCCGGCCGGCGCATTGAAGCAAAAACGGCCGGCGACTACTTCCGCCAATCCGACCCACGATTCAGGAGAGGAGATGCGATGTCTACCAACGCATGGACAGCAACGGCCGCGAAACAGAGAATGGCGCTCCAACCTATCGATCTCGGACCGCTCGAAGCTGAGAACGTTCACATCGCTGTCGAACATTGCGGCTTATGTCACTCCGATCTCTCCGTCTTGAACAATGAGTGGGGCATTTCGCAGTACCCAGCGATTCTGGGCCACGAAGTCATCGGTCGGATCGCAGACGTCGGTCCGAACGTCAAGGGACTCACGATTGGACAGCGCGTCGGCGTCGGCTGGAACTCTGGGAGCTGCATGCATTGCCGCCAGTGCATGTCCGGAAGCCATCATCTGTGCCCGCGCGTGCAACCGACGATCATCGGTCATCGCGGCGGGTTTGCGACCCACATCCGCTCGCATTGGGCTTGGGCCATCCCGCTGCCGGAACAGCTGAACTTCACCGAAGCCGGGCCGCTACTGTGCGGGGGCATTACCGTCTTCTCGCCGCTGGCCATGTTCGCCAAGCCGACCGACCGAGTCGGGATCATCGGCATCGGCGGTCTGGGGCACATGGCCGTGAAGTTCGCCGCTGCGTACGGCTGCGACGTGACAGCCTTCACGTCGAGCGAGAGCAAGTTCGATGAGGCGAAGGGTTTCGGAGCGAATCACGTCGTCTCGAGCACGGACTCGGCGGCAATCAGAAACCTTGGTGGCAGCTTCGATCTCCTGATCAGTACCGTCAATGCAACGCTCGATTGGGACACGATGATCGGCACGCTCGCGCCGAACGGGCGGCTGCATGTCGTCGGCGCCGTACTGGAACCGATCCCGGTCTCGGCGTTCTCGCTCATCTTCCAGCAGCGTCACGTCTCGGGTTCGCCGACCGGCTCGCCGGTCGCGATCGAGACGATGCTCGACTTTGCTGCACGGCACAATATCGTGCCTCAGACCGAGCACTTTCCGATGAGCCGAATCAACGAGGCCTTCGCCCGACTTGAATCAGGCAAGGCCCGTTACCGCATCGTGCTGGACGCGGACTTCTGATCCGCTTGGCCATCGAATGCTTTCTCGTGGCAAGACCTATTCATGGTCAGCAAACATGACCGGCCAGCGGACGCCTCCTTCCCTCCAAACTCGCTCACTCGCCACTCACCGGGGATGAGGACTGATTGATCTCCTACTGCGCGCGACTTTCTCACCCGCCCACCCACTGTCACGCCGAGACGTGCCATGAACCCTTGCGAGGGCCTTCCTATTCCCTACATCCCTTTGTAGAGGAGTGGCCAAGGCTGCCCTTGACTGCGCGCGTCAAACGAGCACAGTTTCACCGTGCGCGTTCCGCGAGCAAGAAGGGCACCTGGCCACTCCCTCCTC
>CAZVEZ010000195.1:3593-5103 GCA_964626135.1 uncultured Nitrospira sp. | reverse complement strand
CTGTGCCGACGAGAGCTGCCCGGGCTGGGAATTACTGGACAACAACCCGCGCACCCGCAAGATCGTCGCTACCGGCGGTCAGCTGTTCCAGCTGCACAACAACGGTCACATTTGGCGGTTCACCGGCCAGCAGTGCAGTGGACAAAGCTGCCCTGGGTGGGTGCGGCTGGACAACAACCCGGCCACGCGCGACATCGTGGCCGGAGCTGGCCAGCTCTACCAGATGCATGAGGGCGGCCGTATCTGGCGCTGGACTGGACGCAACTGCTCGGGCGACAGTTGCCCAGGCTGGACGATGCTGGATAACAACCCGCGCACGCGGAAGATCGCGGCTGCTGATGGACTGTTGCACCAGTTGCACGACAACGGACGCATATGGACGCATACCGGTGTGACCTGCACCGGCAACAGTTGCCCCGGTTGGCGGATGATGGACAACAACCCAAGGACTACCGACATCGTCGCTGGAGGCCGCGAGTTGTACCAGCTGCACAACAACGGCAGGGTGTGGGAGTCCACCGGTGTGGCCTGCACCGGCAACAGCTGCCCAGGGTGGCGGATGCTCGATAACAATCCGCGCACGCGCGAGATTACTGCGGCCGGAGGCCAACTCTACCAGCGACACGAGAATGGCGCGATCTGGCGTGCCACCGGCACGGCGTGTTCGGGGGAGAGTTGCCCGGGCTGGCAGCGGCTGGACAACAATCCGCGCACGGTGTCGATCGTCGCCACCGAGACCGAGTAGCTGCGAGGAAGTGCTTCAGCGCTGCGGCATTTCTGGCCTGAGCGTCGGGCCTGATGCGGGACGTTTATCCGTATGTAGCCCGACAAGAAAAGGAGCATGCGGGACAAGCGCGACTTGAATTCTGAGATTCCCCCGCCAGTACAGGTGGGGGCATCTGTGGAGTGGAGAATGCACGGAACGGTGTCACGGACAAGGTGTTTACATAGGACGGAACACAGGATAACCCACTCGAATGTGCGAAGACTAAGAAGCTCTACACGTTTTCAGTACAAACTGAAAAATCCAAACTTCCTTACTCACTCAATATTTCAGGAGGTACCATAAATGGCAAGCTCGCTCGCCGATCCGCCATATTACGAGCATCCCGCCGCTGAACTGTATGCGCTTTCTACGCTTGATTTTGTTATCGAAATAGTGACGGTCGTCGCCAGGGGCTTTTCCCAACGGTCTTATGTCTACAACAACCTGTCGGAAGATATTGCCGACAAGATTATTGGCTTTCGATCGTACCTTGGTTCTCACCCCGATTGACCGAGCATCCACCAGCGCTCTTCTGTCTGACGCCAGGGCACCCGATGTTTCAGTATTCCGTTGACGATCGTCAACAATTTCCGTATGCAGCCAGCAGCGCCACGTTCTTAGCCTTGCTCGCCCCACACAAGAGGAGATAGAAGGCGCGAATGATGGGATGAATCGTGTGGCGACAATCGCTCCCTTATACAGCGCGGCCCGCACCTGTGCACGTCCGTCCAGACCTTCCGCCAG
>CAZVEZ010000195.1:0-3583 GCA_964626135.1 uncultured Nitrospira sp. | reverse complement strand
TTATGAATTGGTGTGCGACACCGATGCGGATACTCGTACTATGCCTGATCCAGTCGGTAACTGTTCATGCAGCCTCGTCCGGAGCAGAGGGACTTCTCCCGTCAAAGCTCCAAGGTCCTGGCATAACCCAGCCGGTACAGGCTCCTGACGAAGAAGACTTCCTCACCATCTCAGAAGTGACGGTGACCGCCATGCGAGAGCCACGGCGGGTCTTTAACGTCTCACAGGATGTGACGGTGATGGATCAGAGCGAGATCGCACGATACTCCTCAAGTGTCCTGTCGGATCTCCTGCGAGGACGCGAAGGCGTCTATGTGCAACAAACCACTCCCGGACAAGCAACCCCTATCATCCGTGGCCTCATCGGAAGCTCGGTCTTAACACTTGTGGATGGCATGCGGCTGAACAACGCCTTCTTTCGTCCCTCGCCGACACAATACCTCGCTCTAGTTGATCCCAACATCATCGACCGCCTCGAAATCGTGCGCGGTCCTGGTTCGACACTCTATGGGAGTGATGCATTGGGCGGGGTCCTCAATCTCATGACGCACGTGCCTCGGTTCGAATCGGATAGATGGAGCACCAACGGGAAGGTCTTGGCTCAGTTCGGGAGTGCCGACCTGTCGGGCGGTGGGCGCATGGCGGTGGAGGGAGGCAAGCGGGGCATCGGGTTCAGCGCTGGCATGACGTATCGAAATATCGGTGATCTTCGCGGCGGCGGAGCTATCGGCTCACAAGATCCGAGCGACTACAGCTCCTATGCGGCCGATGGCACGATGTTCATTGAGCGCGACCGACAAGACTTTTTTCTGAACGTCCAGTACCTGCGTCAACCGAAGACACCACGATACGACGAGGTCACCACGGGATTCGGCCAACTTCGACCGAGTTCGTCACTCTTCTTGTTCGAACCCAACGATCGGCTGTTTGTCCATGGTCGGTATCGGCTCTACCGTCCGCTTCCGTTCGTTGATCGCGTGGAGATCCATGCCTCCTACCAACAGATTAACGACGATCGGCGGACGCAAGACTTTGGAGCCACCATTGAGCAACGCGAACGGAACCGCAGCGATCTGATTGGGTTCACCACCCAAGGGACAACGGAATGGCCACGATTTGTGACCCTGACCTATGGAACCGAGATGTACCTCGACACCATCCAGAGCAACCGGCTTGGAACTGATAGCGTGACCGGGACAACCCGTAGGCTCCAAAGCCGGTTCGCCGCTGGTTCCTCCGTCAACACATGGGCTGCCTATGCCCAGGGGGAGTGGCATCTCCACCCACGGCTCACCGCCATCGCTGGTGGTCGGGTCAGCTACTTCGAGGTCGACATACCGCAAGCAGACCGGCCAGTCGGATCGGATCTCCGCCTGGTGACACCAACGGGGAATCTCGGGCTGATCTTCCATCTGAACGACACACTGAATCTGGTCTCAAATATTGGGCGTGGATTTCGTGTGCCCAACGTCTTCGACCTGTCAACTCTTGGAGACCGGCCAGGCAATCGTTTTAACCTCCCCAACCCCAGTCTGGGACCCGAGCAAATCTACAGTGCAGATGTCGGGGTGAAGGTGGCCTCATCCCGCCTCACCGGTGAAGCCTTTCTGTTCTATTCCTTCATTCCTGACAAAATTGAAACACAGCCCACCGGCGGCACAACGGCGAGTGGTCGACAGCTCGTTCAGAACGTGAATGCCAACCGAGTCACGATCTTTGGGTTTGAGGCCGGTGGGCGCTACCGTCTCACGGACCAGTGGGACATCCTCGCCAGCGTGACGCTGACCAAGGGCGAAGAAGAATTTGCCGATGGCCAGACAGCACCGGCGAGCCTGATCCCGCCTGTGAATGGTTTGGTTGGAAGCTTGTACCGATTGTCGCCGGATCTCTGGGTGGAGTCGTTCCTGCGCGCCACGATGCGGCAGGACCGTCTCAGCGAGCGAGATAGCTCCGATCCACGTATCAACCCCGAGGGCACACCAGGTTGGATCACAGCCAATGTCCGTGCTGGGTGGCAGATCAATAAGACCTTTCACATCAGGGCGGCGTGCGAGAATCTTTTCAACCAACCCTATCGTGAGCATGGTTCAGGCATCAGTGCGCCCGGGAGGAATTTCATCGCAACACTCCAAGCCCGCTTTTGAGATGACCGGAGTTCATACCTGTACGGGATTCCTTCTTACGGTGGCTGTCGCCATTCGCTTTATGCAAATTTGTGCCTGATTGAGTCCGAAACTTTTTCCGTGAGGCGCGGTTGCAGCAGGCAGCACAACGAGCGGCTAAGTGGTTCGTCTACTGGGACCATTTCGTAGCGATGCTGTTTGGTTAGATGGACAGCGCTCACTCGTTACGTGTGACCGGTGCGGGCGAGATCGTCACGTGAAAGGATGGTTACGTTGGCTGCGGATGTGGGGATGGTCGCTTCGATCCGAGTCCCTGCGACCACAACAGGTTCAACCTCAAGTGCGTCGTCGGACCAGGGTTTCGCGACATCTTGATGATCGGTGGATCTCTCTGCTGCGAAGACACCGACGCCTTCCGCGATCATGTCGGCCAAGAAGCCCGTCAACGAGTCACGCCGACGATTCCGGTCTCCAGTACCATGACAGAGGACGCGGAGCACTGGAAGCGGTTGATCGGCCAGACGGTGAAAGCGCGCACGTTGGCCCGTTATAGCGCGATACTGACGCTGCACGTGCTTCCACAATTCGGGAAACTGCGGGTTCGGGACCTGAACCGCGGGCAACTCAAGCTTTTCTTGACGGAAAAGTCGTCCTTGGGCCTTCAGAAACGGACCATTCGCAACATTCAGGCTGTGATCCGTGTGATGCTCAACGCGGCGATTGAAGATGGACTGATCGCTGCCAATCCTGCTGCGAACCTGGGACGGGCGCTGAAGCTCACGATCTCCAAGGCGACGCGCCAAGAAGAAATCAAGGCGATGACGAAGGTCCAGCGGCAACACTTTCTGGCGACGGACTTGCAGCACGCTCCTCGCTACTATCCGCTCTTCTTCGTGTTGGCCAGAACCGGAGAGCGATTGGGGGAAGCCTTGGCGCTTCAAGATGGTGATCTCGACCCGAACGCCCAAACGATCCGCATTGCCCGTGCCTTCTCAAAAGACGGAACCCTCGACACTCCGAAGAGCGGCCATGGTCGAAGCGTGGATCTCTCACAGACCCTCACGGCAGTCCTCGCTCGCCATCTCACGACCCTGAAGCAAGATCGGCTCAAACACGGCTGGACAGATCAGACGCCCTGGCTGTTTGTGACGAAAAACGGAACTCCATTAGATCCTGTTAATGTGCGTCGCGCGATGACCAGCGTACTGAACCAAGCCAAGCTTCCTCTCCACTTCACCCCCCATTGTCTCAGGCACACCTACGCCTCGATCCTCCTTTCCGAGGGTGTCCCAGCCCCTTACGTTCAAGAGCAATTGGGACATGCGACGATTGAATTAACGGTGAGCACCTATGGGAGATGGCTGAAGAAGAAAGTCCCCCGGTGCATTGGATCACCTCGACGCAATCCCGTCTCAATCAGAGCGGGCGGTAGCACGTGGTAGCAAAGTGGTAGCAGAAGG
>CAZVEZ010000194.1:0-5103 GCA_964626135.1 uncultured Nitrospira sp. | reverse complement strand
TGAGCAAGGCATGTGCCACTCTGTTCTTCCGACCCTTACTTCCGAAGATTGTGAGTCCGCTCGACTTGACAAATTTCAAAACTCGCCTCTCATTGATTGACAGGCCGGGGACCCGTTCCTATAATCCGCGAGTTCGCAAATCCTGTTGATATCTATCCTTCCGTCATATACACGTTCAATCATGTCATCCATCCATCGCATAGGAGTGATCGGGGCCGGCGCCTGGGGCACGGCCCTGGCGAAACATCTGGCGGAGAAGGGGCTTGAAACGCGGCTCTGGGCCTACGAGCGCGAGGTTGTGGATGCGATAAACAGTACACACGAGAATCCGGTTTTTCTGCCCGGTGTTGCGCTCCCGCCTTCACTGGCCGCAACCGGATCGCTGGTCAATCTTACCGAGCGGAGTGAAGGACTGCTCTTCGTGGTGCCGTCTCACGCCGCGCGGCTCGTGCTGTGCGAATTGGCCCGGTCCCTTTCTACTCCCATCCCCATCATCAGCGCGACGAAGGGGGTTGAAGAAGATACGTTGAATTTGATGACTCAAGTCATGAGCGACGTCCTTCCCCCTGCGCTGCATCGAGACCTCATGGTGTTGTCCGGTCCGAGCTTTGCGACAGAAGTCAGCGCAGGGAAACCGACGGTGCTCTGTTTAGCCGGAAGCAATGAGGGACTGGTCAAGACCTTTCAAGCTGCGTTGATGACGCCGGCTTTTCGTGTGTACGCCGACAGCGATGTCTTGGGCGTCCAGCTCGGCGGCGCGCTCAAAAACGTGATGGCGCTTGCGGCCGGCGTGGTGGATGGTTTGGACCTTGGTCACAATGGACGGGCCGCGTTGATGACGAGGGGATTGACAGAGATGGTGCGGTTGGGCGTCGCAATGGGAGCGGATCCACGAACGATGTACGGGCTGTCCGGCGTCGGCGACTTAGTGTTGACCTGTACGGGCGCGCTGAGCCGAAATCACACGGTCGGCGTTCGACTGGGGAAGGGCGAGCGGCTGGAGACGATTCTCGGCAGTATGCAGGCCGTGGCCGAAGGCGTGCGAACGGCAAAGGCGGCATTAGGGCTCGCGCGGCGTCATCGTGTCGAGATGCCGATCGTGCAGGAGATCAATGCGGTGTTGTTCGAAGGCAAGTCCTGCCGCAAGGCGGTGACCGATCTGATGGAGCGCGATGCCAAGCCGGAAAAAGGCGGGCATGAATCCTGAGACACTTGAACGATTGCTGACCAAGGTGCAAACGGGCACGTTGTCTGTGCGCATGGCGATCGAACAGCTCCGCACCTTGCCCTATGAAAATCTTGGATTTGCCTCCATCGATCATCACCGGTCGTTACGCCAAGGGTTTCCCGAGGTCATTTTTTGCGAAGGGAAAACGCTCGCTCAGCTCCGCGCCATCGTGAAGGTGTTATTGAAGCATCATCGACCCTTGTTGGCGACGCGCGCGACCCGCCAAGTGGCCATGCTGATCAAACGGCTCGATCGTCGAGCGGTCTATCATGACGAGGCGCGCATTGTGTCGATCCGTGATCCCAAGCGGCAGGTCCGGGGGCACGTGTTGGTGATTACGGCCGGCACGTCGGATATTCCTGTCGCGGAAGAAGCCAAAGTGACGGCGGAGGTGATGGGGAGTCGGGTTGAAACGCTCTATGACGTAGGTGTGGCCGGCCTTCATCGGTTGCTGGAGGGTCAGAGCCGACTGATGCAAGCCCGAGTGGTCGTGGTGGTGGCAGGGATGGATGGAGTGTTGCCAAGCGTGGTCGGCGGGTTGGTTCCTTGTCCGGTCGTGGCCGTGCCGACGAGCCGGGGTTACGGCGCGAGTTTCGGCGGGCTGGCGGCGTTGCTGACGATGCTGAACTCCTGCGCGGCCGGTGTCGGTGTGATGAACATCGACAACGGGTTTGGAGCCGGCTGCCTGGCCCACCGGATCAACATGTTAGGGGAAGGGCGCGACGAGCGGGACATGCGCGGCACGCGTGAAATGTGACATGCTGAACGAGTGACAGATCTTGCTTCTCTTGCCAGTCGCGCCTGTCTTGCGCGTCCCGCCGAATCTTATTTCACTTCTACCGTGCCCCGTTTTGGCCAGGCAACCATCTGCGTCCTGGGACCCTTCTCACCGTTCGCCAGCAACTTGGCCCGCACTTCATACTGATACAGTCCAGGGCCCGACGGGCTTTTTGTCTGGTCCAATCCGTCCCAAGTCAGCAAGACAGAGATGTGTGGAGGGGCGGCGCCGTCGGTCGACGCGGCGTGAGGTTCCAGCGCGGTGCGCGTGGTCAGAAAACGGAGCGAATTTTTCGACGGCGATGAGATAAATGAGGAGACTTCCAGCAGGGTTGCCCCGTTCAGTTCTTTGGGCAGCTTGACGAGGGCAGAGAACTGCAACGAGCCGGCCAAGACCGTATAGGGATTGGGGAATACTTTGAGTTCGACAATCTTCAGCTCCGGTTCGGACCGCGGAGTCCGCTGAGATTTCGATTTTGCTAAGGCGGAGAGCGGAGTCCAGAACAATATCGCGGTGCAGAGCAGCAGTATCCAGGCGGCCTGACTACTCCACAATCCGAACGTGTCCGGGCCAGGCGAATGTAACGACCTGCAGATGATCATATGGCTATGCGTGGTACCGGCTTATTGTTACGAAGTGTCCGATCGATCGGCAGCGCACACGTGGGGATAACACAGCGCTGGGAGGCTGTCAACGTTTTGAACTGGCGCGACGGGCTGGATTGCGGGAAACGCGCGACAGGCGTGACATGAAGGGTGAAGGCTGAAGTCCGAAGGTCGGGGTTCAGAGCTTCGAACGCTTCAGCCTGTACCCCTTCGGCCTGCTTCACTCGTCTCGCGTCATCCGGATTGCCGTTCGCCTGTGCCTTGGGTAAGATGGGCGCGGTTTAGGGAAAGGACGCACATGGGCGCGCATCTCCATTTCGATTGTTACTCCGGCATCAGCGGCGACATGATCCTCGGCGCGCTTGTGGATGTGGGAGTTCCGTTCCGCGATCTGGTGAACGGGCTGAAACGCCTCAGACTTTCAGGATTCACACTGCGAAAGCGCCGGGTGCGCCGAGGGGCGATCTATGCCACGAAAGTGGACGTGGTGATCACGGCAGGATTGCGCAAGCCCCTCTCGCTTCATCGGATCCATGCCATCCTTTCCGCGAGTCGGATTTCTGAGAAGATGAAGCAGCAAAGTCGATCGGTGTTCGATCGATTGGCTGAAGCGGAAGGGCATGCCCATCGTACGGCCAAGAGCCACGTTTCTTTCCATGAAGTGGGAGTCCTGGATTCCTTTGTCGATATCGTCGGCGGGTTGATCGGTTGTGATCTGTTGGGCGTGACGCGTGTGACGTCCTCCCCCGTCAATGTTGGAGCAGGGATGCTGCAGTCGGCTCACGGGATTCTTCCGGTGCCCGGTCCGGCCGTCGCCATGCTGGCCAAAGGGATTCCGGTCTATAGCGCCGGCCCTCCTCGTGAACTCACGACGCCGACGGGCATGGCGTTATTGCGCACACTGACATCGGAGTTCGGCTCCATGCCGGTCGTGACGCCGACTGCCGTCGGCTATGGGGCGGGCGATGCCGATCCTGACGGCTGGCCGAATGCCTTGCGAGTATTTCTCGCACGATCGTCAGTCCGAGGAGCGCGAGAACAGGATACCGTGCTGCAGATTGAAACGAATCTCGACGACATGAATCCGCAAATATACGAGTATGTGATGGAACGGTTATTCTCGCGCGGGGCGCTCGACGTGACGCTCGCGCCGGTCATCATGAAACGCGGGCGCCCCGGCATCGTCCTGACCTGTCTTACGGCGCCGGCGCAGCTGGATCAGATTCTGGACGTCTTGCTTGAGGAAACGACCACATTGGGAGTTCGGATTCGTGAAGTGATGCGACAGGTTCTCCCCCGGCGGCTTGTCTCGGTCAAGGTGCGTGGTGGAGTGGTTCGGATGAAGATTGCCGCTGTGAACGAGACGACAGCCAACGCGGCTCCGGAATATCTCGATTGCAAACGGATTGCCGAGCGCACTGGCCGTCCTGTGAAGAGGGTGCTCGAAGACGCGGCCCTTGCCTATGCCGCACAGCGGGAGGCTCGCCCGACGGGCCGGCGATGACGGTTCTCCTCTACAGTCTCCTGTTTCTCGTCTCCGTCGCAGTGACGTTGGGCGCCTGCGCGCTCTTCACGAATGCCATCGAGTGGGTGGGCAAGCGGTTCAATCTGTCCGAAGGCGCAGTCGGCGGTGTGTTGGCGGCCATCGGCACCACACTCCCCGAAACGTCGATCCCGATCATTGCGATTTTCTTCGGGGCCAGCCGTGCTGAAATGGAGGTGGGGCTGGGCGCGATCCTCGGCGCTCCCTTCATGCTGAGCACCCTGGTGATTCCCATTTTGGCCGTCTTGTTGGTGGCCTATGCAGGACTTGGGAAGCGGACCGCTGTCTTTCGATTGAATTACCGCGATGTGAAGGGCGATCTCATTTTTTTCGTGGTCGCGTACTCCGTCGCGCTGGCCTGTGTCTTCGTCCCATCCCGATTGATACACGCCGTCGCTGCCGTTGGGTTGATCGGTCTCTATTTCTATTACGTCAAGTTGAAGTTCAGCGAGACGGATGAGGAGGGGGGCGAGAGCGGGCTTGCCCCGCTGATCTTTGCCAGAAAAGCTGCCGTTCCGTCATTTGGACTCATCGGTCTGCAAGCTGTTCTTGGCTTGGCCGGGCTCGCGTTCGGCGCGCATCTGTTCGTGCTCGCCGCAGAAACGATTGCGGGAGCCTTGTCGATTTCTCCCTTGATTCTGGCCCTCCTCGTCGCGCCCTTGGCGACCGAGTTGCCCGAGATGTCGAACAGTTTTCTCTGGCTCTACAGAAAGAAAGATCGCTTGGCGGTGGGGAATGTGACTGGCGCGATGGTCTTTCAGGGCACGGTCCCGGTCTCGATCGGGCTCCTGGGCACGGATTGGGTATTGGCTCCTACGGCAGTGATCACCATGGTGCTCGCTGTGGCGGCGTCCACTTTCTTATTGGCGCAGGCTGCGTGGGGCGGTCTCTGGCGGCCCTGGTTGCTGGGCGGGAGTGCGCTCCTTTATATAGGATATGCGGTGTATCT
>CAZVEZ010000193.1:0-5142 GCA_964626135.1 uncultured Nitrospira sp. | reverse complement strand
CGACCCACGATGCCATCCGGCGAGCAGGCTCAACACGAATCGCAATCCTATTCGAACAGGGAGATGATCGCGTGGGCCCTCATCGTGAATAACGTGCCGACAGTCTGTAGCGCGCATCCGGAACGAACGAAGGTTTCTGCATGAACCCTATTGCCTATCGCCCCGCTGGGCCTGCCCACGATAACGCCTGGAAAGACATGTTCCGGCAGTGGGACATCATTCCCTTTCTAAGCGTCCATGCCATGTGCCTGTGGGCGTTTCAGACTGGAGTTCAACCAGAATACCTTCTGCTCGCCATCGGCAGCTATTATCTGAGGATGGTCGGTGTCACGGCGGGCTATCACCGTTATTTCTCGCACCGCTCGTTCAAGACCAGCCGGGTATTTCAATTTCTGTTGGCCTTTCTCGCCATGACCTCCGCGCAGAAAGGCGTACTCTGGTGGGCCGCCCACCACCGGCACCATCACAAGTATTCAGACCGTGAAGAGGACTTCCATTCTCCCCTGCAGCGTGGATTCTGGTTCTCTCATGTCGGCTGGACCCTGTCTGAAAAGCATATGCGGGCGGATTTGAGTCTCATAAAGGACTTCTCCCACTATCCTGAAATCTGCTTTCTCAACCGGTTTTACTTCATCCCGCCGGCACTCTACGGCCTGCTGATCTATGCGCTCTGGGGGTTCCCGGGCTTGATCTGGGGCTTTTTTATTTCAACGACCGCGCTGTATCATTGCACGTTCTTCATCAATTCCCTGACGCACATGGTCGGCCGGGTTCGATACCGATCCGGCGACGGCAGTCGAAACAGTTTCATTCTCGCGATCCTCTGCTGCGGAGAAGGGTGGCACAACAACCACCATCATTATCAGTCGACGGCCAACCAGGGCTGGTACTGGTGGGAAGTAGATTTCTCGTATTATATCTTAGTCGTCCTGTCATGGTTTGGGATTGTATGGGATTTGAGAAAACCTCCTGCACACATCAAAGCCGACACCATCGCCGCCGAGAGCGCGAACACAATAGGACCGTAGTTCCTGCTCCGGCCCAGGTTCAGGGCACAATTCCACAACGCAGATCCAACTCCAGTCAACAAGGACGGGCGATCCCATGAAACAGAAACAGGTCATTCAGCAACTGCTCGATAAAGCTATGGTCCAAATCGACGGCAGCCAGCCTGGAGATATCCTGGTGCACAACGACGGACTCTACAGTCGCGTCCTGAGCGAGGGCTCGCTGGGACTGGGCGAGTCCTACATGGACGGCTGGTGGGATTCAGTACAGCTCGATGAGTTCTTCTCAAAAATTCACAGCGTCAATCTCGACGAGACGGTCGTCGACAAACACCTGATTTTCAATGCGGCCAAAGCGCGCATCTTCAACATGCAGAACAAGCGGCTCTCCAAGAGAGTGGCGCATGAACACTACGATTTGGACACGGAATTCTACGAGAAAATGCTGGGCCCGAGCATGCAATACACCTGCGCCTATTGGAAACGGGCGCAGACGCTGACCGAAGCGCAGGAGCACAAGCTCGATCTGGTTTGCCGGAAGCTGCAACTCCGCAAAGGCGACCGTGTCCTCGAGCTCGGATGCGGGTGGGGAGGCTTTGCCCGCCATGCAGCCACCAAGTACGGTTGTTCGGTCGTGGCCTACAACATTTCTTCGCAGCAGGTCGCCTACGCGCGGCGCTGGTGCGCCGGCCTTCCCGTCGAAATCATTCAGGACGACTACCGGACCGCCACAGGCGAATTCGACAAGGTGGCGGCGATCGGCCTCTGCGAGCACGTGGGCTATAAGAATTACAGGACGCTCATGGAAACCGTTCACCGCACGTTGAAACGCCGTGGCCTGTTCTTACTCCATACGATCGGCAACAATAAATCGGTGTTGACGTCCGATCCGTGGTTCGACAAATATATTTTCCCGGGCGGTATGCTTCCCTCTGTCGCGCAACTCAGCGCGGCGCAGGACGGACTGTTCGTGTTGGAAGACTGGCACAACTTCGGTCCCGATTATGACCGGACACTCATGGCCTGGCACGACAACGTGAATCAGCACTGGAATGAGTTCAAGGCGAAGTTCGACGAGCGCTTCCATCGGGCCTGGCACTACTATCTACAGTCTCTCGCCGGGGCATTTCGCGCCAGGAAAATCCATCTGTGGCAGGTGGTCATGTCCAAAGATGGTATCCTGGGCGGCTATGAGCCGGTTCGATAGACAATATGATTTCTGTTGAAGAGTACGCCGGTAAACGCGCGCATGTGCTCCGGTCCCTGCCTGAGACCGGCGCGACCGAGTCCCTGGCCCTTGCAAAATCGTCGTCCAACCTGTTTCGGCACCGCGCGCAAAAGCGCGCGCACCAACTCGATCTGCGCGATTTCAATCATGTGCTTCGCATCAATGAACAGGAACGGTATGCGGAAGTCGAAGGTCTGACGACCTATGAGGAACTGGTTCGGGAAACGCTCGCCTTCAACCTGATGCCGGCCGTCGTGCCCCAGCTCAAGACCATTACCATCGGCGGGGCCATCGCCGGCATCGGCATCGAGTCGTCGTCCTTCAAATATGGCTTTGTGCATGAAACGATGCAGGAACTCGAGGTGCTGTTTCCGGACGGAGAGGTCGTGGTGGCCACCCGTGAGAATGAACACCGGGACTTATTTTTCGGCTTTCCCAACTCCTACGGCACACTCGGCTATGCGCTGCGGGTCAAGATCGCGCTCATCCCTGTCAAGCCGTTCGTCAAGCTGACGCATCACAAGTATACGGATCTGGAATCCTGCTTTCAGGCGATGGCGCGCCTGTGCAGAGAGGGGACCGTGGATTTTGTGGACGGGACGATGTTTCACGGCCAAGAACTCTATGTCACGACCGGCCAATTCGTCGACCACGCGGAATGGCTCAGCGACTATACCTATCTGCATATCTATTACCAATCGATCCCAACCAGAACCACGGACTATCTGACGATTCACGACTACATTTGGCGTTGGGATACCGATTGGTTCTGGTGCTCCAAGCATTTTATGCTGCACTATCCGTTGATGCGGCGTCTCTGGGGGAAAGAACGGCTGCGTTCGGCCGTGTACTGGAAACTCTGGAAGCGGTTTCATGCCTCCCCCATCACCAATCTCATGTCCAGGGCGATCGAAGGGCGGCAAGAGTCCGTCATTCAGGATGTCGAGGTGCCGATCGAACATGCCCCCCGATTTGCGCAGTTCTTCAACGAGCAGATCGGAATCAAGCCGGTCTGGATATGCCCGGTGGCCCCATTCGACCCCTCAACGTCCTATGCGTTGTATCCGATGAAGCCGCAAAAGCTCTACGTCAACTTTGGATTCTGGGACTCGGTGAAGACCACCCACGACGACGGCCATTTCAATAAGATGATAGAGGCCAAGGTGAGTGAGTTCGGCGGCCATAAATCGCTCTATTCCAACTCCTATTATTCAAAAGAGGAATTTGGACGATTGTACAGCGCAAGCGAATACCATCGGCTGAAGGCCAGATACGATCCCAAGGGCAAACTCAAACATCTCTACGAGAAGTGTGTGCTCAAACAATAACACTTGAGACACATCCGCTGTGGCCGCGCTCCACAAGGCGCCTTCCAACCCAAGGCGCTACATCCCCGCGATGTATACTGCAGAGTCATGGAACATTTCCGTATGATCACCTCACGATTACCGGACCGGCGTGATTTTACACCGACCGCCCCGCTCCGCAATCCGCATGTCATGACGGTGTTCCCGCTCTGTTGGCCTCGCCGGGCACTGCTGGCCGGCATCCCGACCGTTTCGAGACTCTTCACCACAGAACCTCACACACAATTACGCGGGTACTGCCACTGGCAACCGCATCGCACCGCATGCCAGACTCTGGTACTCGTGCACGGCCTTGAAGGCTGCAGCGAGTCGCACTATATGCGCGGCATCGCCGCAAAAGCCTATCGCGCGGGATTCAATGTCGTCCGCTTGAACCAACGGACTTGCGGCGGGACCGAACATCTGACACCGACGCTTTACAACAGCGGCTTGAGCCAGGACTATCGAGCTGTCATGCATGAATTGGCGCACGTGGACGGGCTCGATCGCATCTGGCTGGCCGGCTATTCGATGGGAGGCAATCTCGTCCTGAAAGCGGCCGGAGAAGCAGGCTCATCGGACGCCGTGTTGGCCGGCGCGATCGCGGTCTGCCCGACTATCGACCCCCCGCAGTGCATCGAGGCCTTGGAGCAGCCGCGCAACTGGATGTATCACCGGCGTTTTCTCGTAAAATTGAAAGCGCGGCTACGGCGTAAAGCTGCGCTCTTCCCGGGCAAGTGGGACATCAAGGAACTCGATGGCATCGACAGGATGAGCGACTTTGACGACCGCTATACCGCCCCTGACGGAGGATACGCCAGCGGAACCGACTACTATAATCGTACGGGGGCACACCATGTGCTCGCGTCCATCACTGTTCCCACACTTATCATCACGGCACAAGACGATCCCTTCATTCCCTATTCCATGTTTACGAAACCGCTGATTCAGCGCCATCCGAAGATCCGGATGATCGCGCCTCGCCATGGTGGACACTGCGGGTTCTTTCACCGGGCACGCAACGGAGAAGACCCCTACTGGGCCGAGAATCGAATCGTAGACTTCTTGCAAGAACGGACATGAAGAGCCTCGGCTGCGGCAGTCTCGGCTCTGTGACGCAGCGAAGTCGTCGCTTGGTCTTGCATCTTGCAGTCAGACAACTCGCCGAGGACAAACAAGACGCTTCAGGAACCGGTTCTGCCGGGGTGTACGAACGCTCTCCTGAGGACCGATAATAGACCGGGTGATGATGCCGGGAGTAAGAGCATGCATACGGAACTACGACAAGCCTACGACAGAGAGATGCATGCGGCGACCGGGTACTACGATGATGACAACCTCGAACAGGCGTTCACCCACCTCGAGCGCGCGCATATCCTCGGCCAATCGTTCACTCTCCCTCATGCAAGAGCACACTGGTGGATGCTGAAGGTCGGCTGGAAACGCGGGGACATCACGGAGATCACGGGGCAGATCATCAGGATTTTTGGAGCGTTGAGTTTTTCTCGAGTCTGGGTGCCTGTAGGAAATACCGGTGGAGCGCATGCGCCTCCTTTTAAAT
>CAZVEZ010000192.1:0-5170 GCA_964626135.1 uncultured Nitrospira sp. | reverse complement strand
GAAGCGTTCGGCGTCGATGGCGGCCATACAGCCGGAGCCGGCGGCAGTGACCGCCTGACGATAGATCGAGTCCTGCACATCGCCTGCGGCGAACACACCGGGGACACTGGTGGCAGTTCCCTTCTCCGTTCGGATGTAGCCTTTCTCGTCCGTGGTGATTTGACCGGCAAAGAGCGCGGTGTTGGGCCGATGGCCGATGGCGACAAACACGCCGGCGCAAGAGAGTTCTGTCGTTTTTCCTGTGACGAGATTCTTGAGGCGGACGCCCGTGACGACATCAGTGCCGAGAATGTCTTCGACCACGGAGTTCCACACGAATGTAACCTTTTCGTTCTTGACCGCGCGGTCTTGCATGATTTTAGAGGCCCGCAGCTTGTCGCGCCGATGGATGATCGAGACTTTGGTCGCGAACTTGGTGAGGAAGGTTGCTTCCTCCATCGCGCTGTCGCCGCCGCCGACGACAATCAGTTCCTTGCCCTTGAAAAAAAATCCATCGCAGGTCGCACAGGTAGAGACGCCGTGTCCCGTGAGACGCGCCTCGTTCTTCAACCCGATCTGAATGGCCGATGCGCCGGTGGCAATGATGAGCGTCGTGCTTTGCACGGTGTGTTCGCCGTCGATCGTGATTGTGAACGGGCGTGTCTTGATATCCACCGCGCTGACATCGCCGGTTAAGAACTCCGTGCCGAATCGTTCTGCTTGGGCCCGCATTTCTTTCATCAACTCCGGGCCCATGATGCCCTTGGCAAAACCGGGATAGTTCTCGACTTCCGTGGTTGTAGTCAGTTGACCGCCCGATTGCCAGCCTTCAATCAACAGAGGCGAGAGATTTGCTCGCGCGGCATAGACCGCGGCGGTGAGTCCAGCGGGTCCCGAGCCGATGATGATGACATTGCGCATGGGGGGACTTTAACACAGAGAGGGAAGGAGGCGGTAGGAGGCTACCCTCGGTTTGCAGAAATCAATACGTAATGGAGCTCGCTTTGAAGACCAAGGCGTTCGGCCCAAGACCAGAGATAGTCGAGGTCGAGTTGGAGATTGGTATTTCCGAGGATACCCATCACATCGTCGAAGTCGCGCGGGCGTCCTGCCGACAGTTTGAGCAGAAGGAGATCCTCCGGAGAACTCACCGCAACTCGAACATCTTGAAGTGAAAGCGATCGTCGTCTGCCCAATACGCTCTTGTGTAGTTCTGACAGTGCAAAGATCAAATCGAGAGGGAAGTCCGGAGCCGAAGGGTGGCGCAGCCTTGTGACAACGTCTTGAGCCATCGGATTCTCGTCCTGCCAGTCAGATGCCATGACGAAGCCTTTTGCGTTCAGGGGTTCGATATATGTCTGTGATGCTGTCCTGTCCGTCAAGATCAGCAGGTCAACGTCATGCGTGGCTCTAGGGCGAGCATAGGCGCCAAGCGCTAATGCTCCGATGAGACAATAGGGAAGCGGAGGAGAGGATAAGGCGTCGACGGCCGTGATCAACACCTCATGGTAACCAAAATAAGGAGGATCCGATGGAGGCATAGCTGGAGGCTCTCTAAGACCGGAAGGCGTGTTCTATCGACTCGACATATCAGATTCAGATTTGAGTGATTCCTTGAAGGCTTTGGTTATGACAAGTTGTGAGTCAGAAAGCCGGCAGACTTGCATGATGCCTTCTTCCGGCGTTGCAGGGTAACCACTTGGACGAATCTGCGCAGCTGTTACATGGAGCTTGCGCAACCAGATCGGTGGATCGTCGGGGTCGATAGGCATGCGGACATAATAGCGCAGAAAAAGGAAAAAGCCTATCCAAGGGTAACGGGTGTGATTGTTAGCAGGCTGTTGACAAAGTCCCTGAATGGTATGCTCGAGGCCCTCAGAGGCTCAATGTACAGCAGAGAACATGTTGAGCCTATTTGCTTACTGCCGGCTTGCTGGAAGGCCTTTCTGCGCAGCCTATGGCTAATGCTACAAGTGTCTATGACTATTCGAGTACCCACGTTTCCGCAGTGCGAAAGTAGTGTGTCAACACCCTGTTAGTTAGGAAAGCGTTTGTAACTTCTTGAAAAGGTGGGAGGCCTGCTTAATGAGTGTCTTTCGAGGTGCGGTTCCATCCAGCACGTAGTCTGCGCGACGTCGTTTCTTTGCCAATGGCATTTGGCTGTTGATGCGTCTAATCGCTTCGGCGCGGGAAAGACCGTTACGTTTCTTAAGGCGGGCGATTTGTGTTTCGCGGTCGGTAATGACGACGATGGTTTGAACGACTCGCTTGTCGATGCCAGCTTCGAAGAGCAAGGGCACATCGTAGATCACGACGGCCTTAAGATGTTTACGAGCGATCTCTTTGGTCAAACGGGCCTGCTCGCGCGCGACACGGGGGTGGATGATTCGTTCAAGCTGGCGCAGTTTGGCCCTGTTTCCGAACACAAGGGCTCCCAGCTCACGGCGATTGAGAGTGCGGTCAGGATTGAGGATGGTCTTGCCGAAAGCTTTTACAATCTGGCGCCATGCCGGTTTGCCTGGTTTGACAACGTCCCACGCCAGTTCGTCGGCATCGATGACCGTTGCGCCGCATTGTTTGAATATTTTGGCGACGGTAGTTTTTCCGGTGGCGATGCCGCCTGTGAGGCCGACCACAATCATGGGTGCGGAGCATAGCATGCGAGTTCTTGCCTCACAATCAACAACCCCGATTGACTTCCGGCGGGAGAGGTCTGTATGAGATCCTGCATGAAACAGTTCGTTTTGCTCGGTCTCATCACGGCGGTCGGGTTCTTGGGCTTCGGCCTAGCGGAGGCTGATGAGGGGCCGCTGCTCGGTCCTCGAACCCTTGTGGTTGCGCTGGATGGAACCGGGGACTATCTCTCTCTTCAGGAAGCGGTGGATGCCGCCCAAAAAGGCGACACGGTCTTCGTTAAGGCAGGCCACTATCCTCAAGACGTGACAATTCACAGCAAAGAGAAGATCAAGTTCGTCGGCGCCGGAATGGATCAGGTGACGATTCTGGGGCGTGATGTCGTGGTGGGCGCGCTCCATGTGGGTAAGTGGCCCTATGGAGCAACGGACATTGAGATCAGCGATATGACCATCAATGATCGTGGCGGTCATGCTGTCGGCCTGTTCAATGGGCAGGGGATTCTTCTCCGACGGGTCAAGATCACTGGCATGTTATTCAGCCAGCAAGTCCACGATGTGCGGATTGAAGATAGTGTCATCGGGGGCAGCGAGACGACCGGCGCGCAGTTTGCCGATTCAGAAGCTGCTCTCATTGGGAATTTCATTCACGATAACGATCATGGGGTCTCGATTGCCGGTAAGTCGACGGTGCGGTTGGAACGAAACGTGATTACGCGAAGCCTTTTTGAAGCTGTCGTGGTCAGCGACCGTGCCAGAGCCGTGTTGGTGAGCAATACATTAGTCAAGAATGGCGGGGGTGCGGCGTTCCTCGGGCAATCCCAGAGTGAGGTCACCGGTAATATCGTCGGGCTCAATCGAGTGGGTTTTCTGATTGCCCCATCCAGTCAGACCAGCACGGCGTTCAATGCCTTCTACAACACGGATGGTGATTACCTTCGAGTGGGCAATCCGAACCAACCGGCACCGGAACTCAAGGCCCAGTCAGATATTACCGGTGACCCGCACTTTGTTGACCCAGGGCATGACGATTTTCGCCTGCGCCTCGATACGCCACTTCTCAAGATCGGCTATTTCCCATATCTCGGAGCCCTCGAACCTCTCTCAAGTTCCACACCGCGATCGATAGAAAACAATCATTGAATCAATAAGATATCAAGCTTTCACTAGAGCATGGATTTCCGTGTGCTATGCTACCTGTACGTCGCTATCAGATGGCGGTGAATCTCTGGCGTAGGAATTGCGGTCTCAAATGTCCAGAGAAACAGGAGGCGAGTGTGGCAAGTTACCGACAGGAATTGGAAAAGCGCGGTGCTGACGGAATCCCATCGCTCGATGATGTCGAGTCAGGCAAGCTGGTCGGTGCGGTTCTTCCCATGTCAGAAAAAGCGCAGATCCAGATGCGCAATAGTATCGAAGTCATCGATTACCTCCTGAATCAAGAACGCGTTGTCTGGAGTTGAGGGTCGCGTTCACCCCTTCCTGAATTCCCCGATATCGCCCTCTTGACAGTCCTCTCGCGCCTTCGTACGCTCCGTACCGTACATCGTTCTGTATAACCAGGAGATACACCAATGGTTTGCGCTCATTTGCATCGTAAGCGTTCCGCGACTATGGCGTACCGGCTCATCATCGCAACAGCCTGTGTGATGCTGATGCCTTATGCAGCGCTGGCTGCTGATGAATTGCCCAAAGAGGCTGTTTTGCCGATGGAGCTGGCCGGCAAGGCGATTCAGGCAGCGTTGGATGCCTGTCACAAAGCTGGTTACCGGGTGAGTGTGTCGATTGTGGATCGAGCCGGTGTGCTTCGTGCCATGGCCCGAGCCGATGGGGCCGGGCCGCATACGGTCGATAGCAGCAGAAAGAAGGCCTATACGGCGGCGAGTCTTCGTCGCCCAACGACTGAGCTGGCTGAGTTGATCAACAAGATGCCGACCTTACAGCCCCTTCGCGAGATGAACGATCAGATACTCATGCTTGGCGGGGGCCTCCCGATTGAGATCGGCGGTGAATTTGTCGGAGGAATCGGCGTCGGCGGGGCGCCTAGCGCACACCTGGATGATGCCTGCGCTCAAGCAGGGCTGGATGCGATGGGTGCAGTGTCGAAAGTTCCAGCAACCAAGTGATTGGCTCGTATCCGGTAAGGTATCTGACCGGCTTGTTCCTGTTTCTGGCGGCCTGCAACAGTGGTGAGCCGGTACCGGCGTCAGTCGAATTCTCGACCGATCATGTGCGCCTGACCATCACCAGAGTCGCGACGGACCCATTCCTCTCTCGGCACAATCTTCAGCTCCGAGTCGAAGGGCCTGCGGGCTGTGTGGTGGAAGCCGAGCTGTTCCCCAATACGGGGTATGCCAGCCGACGGAACCTCTACCAAGCGGGAGTAGGTGTGTTGTATGTGGTGGGCCAGTACGATGCCCGCGTCATTGATGTGCCGAGCTGTACCGTTACACTTGCCGAGTTTCGCACTCTCGATCGCTTCGTGACGTTTCTCGGCAGCTTTGATGAAGACGAACAGAAGCGGTGGACATACTTCCCCGCCAGTCAGCGCCCAGAAC
>CAZVEZ010000191.1:0-5228 GCA_964626135.1 uncultured Nitrospira sp. | reverse complement strand
CTGGAGTCGATTCGTGCGACAGCGGCGGCCCTCCGCCCTGCGATGTTGGATGATCTTGGGCTCATCCCGGCGTTGGAATGTCTCGCCTCGACGTTCCAGCTTCGCACGGCTACGCGTTGCACGCTAGAAGTGGCTCCGGCATTGTCATCCATCGAGCTGTCATCTGAAACGTCTACTGCGTTGTTTCGAATCGCGCAGGAATTGCTGACAAACGTCATGCGTCATGCGGCCGCCTCGCAGGTGCGTATACGGCTGTATCAGGGCGATGGCAGGGTGATATTGGAAGTGAGTGACAACGGGAAGGGTATCACCCGAGAGAGGGTTGCCACCACAGATTCCTTTGGGCTTCGAGGTATGGAGGAACGAGCGTCCCTTTTGGGTGGTCACCTCCATATCGTTGGAACATCCGGGATCGGAACTACGGCCTCTATATCCGTGCCGGTTGAGGAGTGCGTTGTCCCATGATTGGAACACAATCGGTGAAAATCCTCGTCATCGACGATCACGAGGTCGTACGACGGGGCGTGAAACAGATTCTTGAGGAGAACCTCCTGTATGCGGAGTTCGGGGAAGCCGATACCGGCCAAAAGGGGATTGCCGCGGTGTGCCGGGAACATTGGGATCTGGCTATCGTGGACATCAGTCTTCCCGATCGGAGCGGATTGAAACTCCTGTGCGAGTTACATCGCACAGCACCCCAACTTCCTTTGATCGTCTTGAGCCTGCATCCCGAAGAGCAATATGCCGTTCGCGCCTTCCGTGCCGGCGCAATGGCCTATCTCACTAAACACACTGCGCCAGAAGAGTTGGCCAAGGCAGTCAAGCAAGTTCTGACCGGCCGAATGTATGTCACCACGTCCCTGGCAGAACAGATGGCCGGCAGTTTGAGCAGGAATATCACAGGCCCAGAACATCACACATTGTCTGAGCGAGAGTTCGAAGTTCTTGTCTTATTAGCCCGAGGTCAGTCCATCAAACAAATCGCACAATCCCTCACACTCAGCATTAAGACAGTCAGTACGTACCGTGCCCGTCTCTTGGACAAATTGCAGCTCTCGACCACGGCCGAGCTGATTCACTACGCCCTCGATCATCATCTGCTTGAATAGGCGCAATGATGAGCGATCCTCGCATACACAGTCTGCAGGGCCTATGCGTCCAGGTGATGCTGTTTTATTCTCAACGCTACGGATTATGCATGACGCGACAGACCGTCAACCTTGATGAACACATGACATGACCATCGTCCTTGCCGATGCCGATGCGCACTTTCGTCAAAGACTCAAGAAACGTCTTGAGAAAATTACCGGCGTGAATGTCGTGGGAGAATCGTCGGACTCGGAAGAAACTACCGCGATGATTCTGAATCGAAAACCGGATATCGCAATCCTGAATTCCTCGCTTCGAGACGGCCGCGGTACCGAGGTTCTCCGACACATCAAGCGATTGATGGTCCCACCGACCATTATCGTCGTCACGGACGACAACTCGTGCGATAATAAGACCGACTGCTCGCTCGCCGGCGCCGATTTTCTTTTTGACAAGAGGACAGAGGATCTCAAGATGATCCATACCATTCGCCTGCTTTGTGCGCCTCACACCCACATCGAAGCGGGGGGCCTCCCCATCGCCACACTTGGTGAGTGACCGATGTTTCTTTGAGATCGACGTCACATTCCTCATGCATCCGTGTTGTTATTCGAATTGACAGGTCGCGCCTTCGCCGACTAGGATAGCGCCCCGTGAGTCACTCCGATTCTTCAGAACTTGCCGCGGTGAAACAATCCCACGCTCCCATCAATCGCATTGAGCACGTGTTTGAAACCATTGTGTTCGCCAGCCGGTGGATTCAAGCCCCACTCTACGGCGGCCTCATCGTGGCCGAATTGCTGTACGCATACAAATTTCTCGTCGAACTGTGGGAGATGATCTGGCATATCAATCAGCAGCAGGAAACCATCTTCATGCTGGGCGTTCTGGGGCTGATCGATGTCACGATGGTGGCAAACTTACTTACAATGGTGATCATCGGCGGCTACGCGACATTTGTGAGCAAACTGGACTTAGATGGTCATCCCGATCGACCGGACTGGCTGACCCATATCGACCCTGGCACCATCAAAATTAAACTCGCAGCCTCACTGATCGGCATCTCCAGCATTCATCTCCTGAAATCGTTCGTGAACATCGCGAACGAAGATCTCGAGCACGTCAAATGGAAGATCTTTATCCACGTGACCTTCATCGGATCGGCCATCCTATTGGCTTGGACCGACAAGATTATGCAGAAAGAACGCAAGCATTAAACCCAGGGGTTCAGACTGAAGGCTGTTGGGCGTAAAAAACAACCTCTTCCTTCAGCCTATCTACCTGACATGAGGGAGCAATGAAGCGATTCCACGTTCTCTCGTCGCCTTGTTAATCCTTCTATTCTTGCAAGCAGGCTGCAGTTCTGCTGTCCCGCAACTGGACTCCATCGCGGAGGGTTGCGCCAGAATCTCCCTGGAAGCCGTAGGCTGAGTGACTCGTGACGCCTTGCGTGCTGAAGCCACCATCACATCGCTCGTGGGGAAAGCGGTTCGCGGCGGAAGTGTTTTCGCGCCCAGACTGAGACGATTGCCGCCACGATTGAAACAGCCGCAGGGGTGATCGCGAAGAAGCTCGTCGAGCACAAAGGATTCTACTATGACCAGGCGGTTGAGGGCATTCCTGTCATTGCAGGGCATGACAGGAATGGGTCGGGGTTTGCACCGGCTTTGAGAAGGCCCCTTGCGAATCGCAAGGCAAAATTGTCGACAATCAGTAACGATTTATGAAGCCACTCCGGTCGGACCTTGCGCTGGCAGACAGGCTCACTGCCATGCTGGGGTCAAGGTTCCATTCCCATCCTGCCAGTGCGGCGTCCAGGCGAGGGCGACGAGTTTCACGGCGATGTTGGTTTTGGTGGGCTTGAGAGAAACGAGTTCGAGTTTCTCGCTGAGGGGATCGGTCGCGGCCGCAAGCGCATCGGTTTCCGTCTTGAACTGCGCCTCGAGATCGGCCAATTGTTGCTGCAGCGCCGAGACGTTTTCTTCGGCTTGCCCCACGTCTTTCGATTCCTTGATGGCGCGCCCTGCTCCGCGAATCGCCGTGGTCGCCCGGCCGATGTTCGTCGCGCTGACCGTTTTTCGCCCAAGGAACGCTCCAAGGATTGAGGCACCGACCGAAATGGCTGCCTGCAGTTGGCTTGATCGAGCCTCTGCCTGCTGCCGCTCGAGCATTTGTCCCGCACGCCTGATCCGATCTTGCAGCGCGGAAATTTTCGGTGCGTATTTTTGGCGCAGGCTTTCTGATTGTTTGTCCCGCGCTTCACGGCCGGATTGTTGCAATCGCACACGGAAGTCCCGCTCGGATTCGCCTGGCACGGAGACTTCTTTTGCGCTGGGGCTTTTGAAGAGATCGACTTTCTGGGTGCGGAATAGCCACCCGGCAAAGTCCTTGCTCCACGCTTCATAATTCTTGGCTTTGCACGCCGCATTGGGCACTGAGCCGAACTGCGCACCGTCCATGGGCCCAGCCTCTAGATCGGCCAGAGCCAGGCTTGCCGCCCAGGCATGATCCCACTCTACGGCCACGGCACCGTCCGAGATCGGCGCGAGCACGGTCGCATCCTGAGTGACATCGACACCGGCCTTGCCGTCTGATACCCGCACCTGTGACGCACCGAGCAACATCGGCTGGTAGATCAACGCGCTGCCGCTTGGTTGGCTTCCTCGGATCGGGATAAAATGCTGCGGCACATCGGGCGGAAGCATAGGGCGTGAGGCGTGAGGGGTAAGGGGTGAGGGGTGAGGCGATGGTTCTAAGGCTTCCGTCCCCTTACCCTTTACTTCTAACCCCTTACTGGCCTTGAAAGGATCCATGAGCGTCTTAATCTGTGTCCTCGTCAACGGCCCTCGAAGATAGGACAGCGTCCATCTTGTTTGAAAGACCTCCGGCGCATCTTCGTGGACATTGTTCATGAGAAAGACGCGGTTGCCCAGGCCGGCGAGAAGCTGTTCCATCCCCTGTTTATCGAACTTATTTCCGCTGCTCGCGGCGGCACCCTCCAATCCTTCCAAGACACGCGCCTTGTCTCGTTCGGTTTGCAACCGTCCAATGAACCAGGTTCCGGTATTCGCCAAACCTTTGTAATCCAGATCGACAGGATTTTGTGTTGCCAACACCACGCCCAGACCGAACGCGCGAGCCTGCTTCAACAATGTCAGCAACGGCTGCTTTGACGGAGGGTTGGCGACCGGCGGGAAGTAGCCGAAGATTTCGTCCATGTAGAGGATAGCGCGGAGGCTGGTCGTACCGGACTGAGCCCGCACCCAGCCGAGGGTCTGGCTCAGCAGCAACGTGACAAAGAACATCCGCTCCGCGTCGTTGAGATGCGCGATCGAGAAAATGGCGAGCCGTGGCTTGCCTTCCGGTGAATAAAGCATTTGGCCGACATCGAGCGCATCGCCTTCCAACCAAGCAGAAAATCCCGGCGCAGCTAATAGGTTATTGAACTGCATGGCGAGGCCAAAGCGTTCCTTCGAGGGGTAGAATGAGTCCAGATCCAGCACGCCGATCTTGGCAACCGGCGGTGTCTGGATCTGCTGGATCAATGCAGCCAAATCCAGATCTCGTCCAGCTTTCCATGTGCGATCGAGAATCGTCGAGAGTAGAATGTGCTCTCGACTCTTGATGGGATCGGCCTCAATGCCGATGAGCCCCAACAGACTCGTCGACGTTGTACTGATCCGCTCGCGCAGCATCTCGGTATCGTCCAGAATCTCCTGCGACGGTGCTGCAAAGGACTTGAGGATGGAGACGGGAATGCCCGCGTTGCTGCCCGGTGTATAGACGACGACATCCGCCGCATCGCGGAGCTTCTGAATCCTCTCGCCGCTCTGGCCCCAATCCCCCAAGCCCTTCTTCCACATCTCGGCTTGCTGGGTTGCATAGTCAGCCGGCGAGAGACCTTTCTTGCGGGCATCGTCCTCATTGATCCAGGGCGCGAAATCTTCTCCCCGTAATTGCGGAAAGTTCAGCATCAGATTGGCAAGATCCCCCTTGGGGTCGATAATCAGCGCAGGGACGCCGTCGATCGCCGCTTCTTCTAGGAGACCGATGCACAGTCCGGTCTTCCCGCTTCCGGTCATTCCGACGCAGACCGCATGGGTGACCAGGTCTTTCGAGTCGTACAACAGCCAGCCCGG
>CAZVEZ010000190.1:0-5238 GCA_964626135.1 uncultured Nitrospira sp. | reverse complement strand
CGTACGTCTTTCCCTTGCGCAGGGCCGTGTCACGTCGCGCGCGCCTCGATCTTTCGTTCGGAATTCTCGATGAAGGCAGCGCACACAACGTCTCCCATGACGTTGACCACGGTGCGGCCCATGTCGAGCAGGCGATCGACTCCCAGGATCAGCGCAAGACCATCGGCAGGCACACCGACTTGCGCCATTACGATCATCAAGAGGGGAAGTGACCCACCGGGTACGCCCGCCGCTCCGATCGACGTCAGCACGCACAGAGCGACAACCATGACCTGATCGCCTATGCTCAAGTCCACGCCAAAAATCTGCGCGATGAACAGTACCACCGCTCCCTCGAACAATGCCGTGCCGTTCATGTTCAGCGTCGCGCCCAGCGGCAACACGAAACCGCACACGGATTCCCTCACTCCCAGTTCCGAACGCGCGAGGCGCATCGATGTCGGCAGCGTGGCGCTGCTCGACGAGGTGGAAAACGCCGTCACCATAATAGGCATGGCTTTGCGAAAGAACTCCGCCGGACGGCGGTCTGCCAGCCAGCGGAGGAGAATCGGATACACACCACCGACCTGGATCAGATAGCCGGCCATGACGACGCAGACGTACGCCGCCAGCTTGGCGAGCAGCTCCCAGCCAAAGCGCGAGGCCACGACGAATACCAGACAGAATACCGCGTAAGGAGCGAGCTTCATGGCGAAGCCGACGATGATGACCATGACATCGGCGACGGTGTCGAGCCACAATGTCATCGCATCGCGCCGACCGCTCGGCAGGAGGGTCAGTGCTGCGCCGAACAGCAGCGAGAAGACGATCAGCGGGAGCATGTCCATCTTGACGATCGATCTCAAGATGTTGCGCGGAACGAACATGTCCAGGATCTGGTTCACGCGCGCAATCGGCGTGGATAATCGCTGCGCATCAGATGTTTCCTTCATACCGGCCGCATCCGTAGCGAAGTCGGCCATGAGCCGGTCGCGCGTGTGGGCGTCGAAGCCCACGCCTGGTTCGACCAGATTCATGCCCGCGAGCCCGATGCAGGCGGCACTAATCGAGGTGAGAGCGAAGTAAGCCAGCGTGCGTCCGCCGATCCTGCCCAACCGGCGCAGGTCCCCCAGTCGCGCGATCCCTGCGGCTAACGATGCGAAGACCAGAGGCACCACGACGAAGAACAAGAGCCGGAGAAATATTTGTCCTATGGGGTGGGCGATGTAGGTCGAGAAGAAGTCGACCAGTTGCCTGGCGCTGTCTGAATCGCTGGTCCAGGCCTTGGCTCCGATCCCGGCGGCCGCTCCTAAGATAAGCCCGGCCATGATCGAGTACTGCTGACTCTTCGATCCAGTCATCGCGGCGATAGTACGTGCGCTACGCTCACACCGTCAACCGCATGAATCGCATCACGATGATCCGTCTCAGCGGTGGGGCGCAGACTGCGCACGAGGAAGGGATGGAGCCTGATGATCTTCCGTGCTCGCCAACGCGCGGCCTCCGAGTGGTGGGATTAGGGGTCTGCCGGGCCATCCTTCTTGCTCGCAGAACGCGCACGGTGAAACTGTGCTCGTTCGATGCGCGCAGTGAAGGACAGTCCGGCAGACTTCCATAGCGAGAAGAAGTAATGGCGCAGCGAACGAAACAGAAGTCCTTCGCCTGGGACAAGAGCGCGTCTCGGCGCGCTCGGGGTTGGGCGGGTGAGAAAATTGTGCGCAGTAAAGGCCAACCTCGGCCACTCCCCTAAAGAGAGGTTTAGAGGTTTAAGGGGGGAAACCCAGCCTCACTCAATGGCTGCAGTGGGACCAATAGGGGCGCCATCCAGGTAGGGGCAATGAGCAGATTGGACTGATGATTTGATGGACTTCTGTGATGGGCATGAACGGGGCGATCCTGAGCGATAGGAAAGTCTTTTATAACTCATGAATATGGGTTATTATGAGTTATAGGAAATGGCGCTATCGCTCATGATATGGAACTGGCAACAAGAGGAGTGGCCTCGTTTTACCTACGAGAGGGAGGACCTGGCCGAGTACGAATCCCAGTTACTGCACAAGGCAGGGATGCTTCTTGGCGCCGCCAAGTATCTAGCGGAGGAAGAAAAGACCGGACTGACGATCGAGCTCATCAGCAATGAAGCTGTCACCACGTCGGAGATCGAGGGGGAGATTCTCAATCGGGATTCCGTGCAGTCTTCTATTCGCAGAAACTTCGGACTGGCGATGGACAACCGGAAGGTTCCTCCTGCCGAGCAAGGCATCGCGGCGATGATGACCGGTCTCTATCGCAAATACGATCAGCCATTGTCGCAGAATGAATTGTTCGGCTGGCACGAGATGCTTGCGCGTGGCCGAACGGATCTGAAGCGCATCGGCGCCTACCGGACAGGCGCAGAGCCGATGCAGGTTGTCTCAGGTCCGATCGGGAAATCGAAGGTGCATTTCGAGCCGCCGCCATCGAAGGCCATGCGGCAGGAGATGGGCCGGTTCATTATATGGTTCAACAGTACCGCACCGGACGGACGACAGGCACTGCCGGGGCTGACGCGCGCAGGGATCGCCCATCTCTACTTCGTCTCCATCCATCCGTTCGAAGACGGCAATGGCCGGATTGCACGGGCGTTGTCGGAAAAGGCCCTGTCCCAATGCCTGGGCCAGCCGACACTGATTGCGCTCTCGCACACGATCTGCAAGCAACGCAAGGCGTACTACAAGGCCCTTGAAGACAACAACAAGAATCTGGAGATCACCGACTGGCTGGTCTATTTTTCGCAGACGGTGTTGGAGGCGCAGCGCTACACGCAACGATTCATCGATTTCCTCATCGAGAAAACCAAACTCTATGACCGCCTGCGTGGCAAGCTCAACGTGCGACAAGACAAGGTGCTCGCGCGCATGTTTCGGGAAGGGCTGGAAGGGTTCAAGGGCGGGCTCAGTGCGGAAAATTATCTGGCGATCACGAAGACCTCCCGAGCCACCGCCACCAGGGATTTGCAGGATCTTGTAGCGCTAGGCGTGTTCCGAAGAACCGGCGAACGCAAACACACCCGCTATACGATCAATATTATTCCAACCTCCGGCTAACGACGGAGTTGCCTGATACCAGCCTTATTCCCCGGTTCCGCGTTGGTCCCGTGCTCCCGGAACAGAGGGGGGGATGGAGCCTGATAATCTTCTTTGCTCGCGCAACGCGCGGCCTCCGAAGGGTGGGAAGGACAGCCTCGACCACCCCAAGCCCCTTGCCCACCTCGATCTCAATGGTCCGTAACTGCCCGATGATCTCTTCCACCGTATACTGTTTGCGTGCCATGCTCCCTCCTTTCACCGGTTAAAATCATAACTCTCGATCCGGCTTGGTTATAGGGGGTAGGTCAGCTCTATGATGTTGAGACATGTCGTGTCTTGCCACTCAGCAGCTTCCACTGCTTGAATTTTTATCACCTTCCGTTTCGCCCGGATGACATGCGCTGCACCGACATGTAGCCTCCTGCCATTTCCGCTTCAGCCCGTGATCTGGTATATACCCGGTCGGCATGGACTGGTTATTGCTATTGGGCTTGCTCTCTCTTCTCATTGTCGTGGCTATCGCTTTGTTCTATCTGTACATATTCGTGACTCGAACCAGAGAAAAGTTCCGCGCGACTCAACCTGACCTTCGTGTGACCAACATGTCGGCGATGAGTTCAGGGAACGTCCTCACCATCTACCCGGAGTTTCAGAACGTGGGTGGGGGGGTGGCCTACGATTGTCTATTGCACATGGGTGGGTGGGAAGGGAATTTCGCCGTCAAGAAAGTCTATCCTCGAGGTTCACGGAATCAGAAGCACGTGGCCCCCATCGTGTTAGGCCCTGAAGCGCCAATCCGCTCAACCGTGATTCAGCATGGCTATATCCGGCTGCGATACCTGGACCGCTGGGGGCAAAAATACGATTGCTGGTATCAGGTGACTCAAATCGGAATTGGTGAAGCCCCTCCTTATCACGTTCAAATCGACTTGGAGCATCCTGAATTGAACAAGCCTCACCCGTCGTTCTGGGAGATGCGGAAGTTTCTTCGCACAACTCCTTTACCGGAATGACCGGAAAACGTCGCCATCACCTCTTGCCATAACATCCAGCCGCAATTCAGGAACGAGCGATGACCTCGGATAAACTCCTTCTCCCCGTGAACGCTGCGCGGCATTCTGTCTATTCCGGATCATCCTTCGCGCTGTACACTTTGCGGGTCTTGGATTGCAACGCATAGGGCAAGCTTGATAAAGAGTGGTGGTATCCGTTGTCTGAGGGACCCGTCCTGTATCGCTGTATCAGGAGGATTCGCACCCATGGGTGACATCGTTGAACGATTAACTCGAATCAGAACTGTTCGTTCCTTCTTCATGGGTCTCCTGCTAGTCATGACCATCATGAATCTCGTCCCGGCCTTGCCCAATTGGGCACAAGGAGGTAAGACCGACGTATCCCCCGCGCCAAAAGCCGCGTCAGCGGTGATCTTCATCGAGAAATCAGGAAGCGAAGCGGAGCTACGGCGTCAATTGCGGGCGAAAAACGGAGTGTCTGAACTTGGTTTCTCCAGCTCGGTGACCCGCTTCTCGGTCGCGCGAGCGGGAAGCTTTGGGTTTATTCCTCCGAAGCTCCTGGGAATGGCTCTAATCACGCGAAGCCCGGATCTCCCGATGGAGATGATGCAGCCTACTTCCAACGCGTTCGAGATCCATAAGCTTGCCGACGGCAGTGGGATGTTGGTGGGATTCGTGGAAGCGCACCTTAAGCCCCGGTTGATATCAAATCAGAGGCCGCAGAACGTGCGGTTCGGGCTCTATTCCAATCCGACGGAGAAAGCTTCGCACATCGTGGCGGTGCCAATGGCTGCATTCATGGCTGATCGAATGCCGACTCGACTCAATCCCAAAGAACCAGGCAGTGTGGTCCTGCTCGAGGTGGATTTGCAGGGTACCTCCAAGCGGACGTCGTCTCAAATTGGACCGTAAATCCTCGGCCTACCGGAATGTTCAGAGTCCAGATCAATCGTTTCTTTCCTGACGGTCAGACCGCGCGCATGTATTCTATACGTCTCCGTTCGGCGGTTTCCCCTGCCCCTTCTTGTGTCTGACTATCGATCCGCCCTCGTTTCTCAGAGTCGATTCCCGTCCGCTTGACTCTGTTTCATATGGGGCGCGATGCTAGAAAGTGTTCCGAGGTCTAGCAGGATGCTGAAAAAGTCCGCCAGCGGCGTTCTCGCATCGCTCAGAGGCTC
>CAZVEZ010000189.1:485-5300 GCA_964626135.1 uncultured Nitrospira sp. | reverse complement strand
GTTTATTTAGTTTGTTTGGTTTCTCTGGGTCAAGCAACAGAACAAACCAGATGAACCAGACAAACCAGATCAACCTGTCCCGCGTGATCGTGGCTTGCGAGCGCAAAAAACCCTGTGTTATATTTTCAGGATTCGCAAATCCATCTCACGTTTTGGCGGTATATATGAGAAGGACAACAGGTACGCTCTATGCCCAGACTCCAGATTGCAAAGCTCGGTAATCCCGTCTTGCGGAAGATTGCGGCTCCGATCGACTCCCGCGAGATTCGCACGTATGACATACAGCAACTCATCGACAATCTGCTCGAGACGATGCTGGCTGAACCGGGGATTGGCCTGGCAGCTCCACAGGTATCGCGCTCGATTCAGCTGGTCGTGATGGCTTGTGAAGGGGAGGAGGGATTTCCTCAAACCGTGCTCATCAATCCCAAGATTGTCTTCTACGGTCCGCAGCAAGTCGAAAATTGGGAAGGCTGCCTCAGTGTGGACGGGTTGCGGGGAAAAGTGACGAGGCCGTCGGTTGTGCGGGTTCAGGCGTTGGATCGTCAGGGTAAATCGATAGATTTTGAAGCAACCGGTCTCTATGGTGTCTGTATCCAACATGAGATGGATCATCTCATCGGCAAAGTGTTTTTGGATCGGATGACTGATATGTCGACTCTCACACAACTTCCTGAGTTTTCTAAGTACTGGCAACAAGATGCCAGTCCGGTCATCTAGCAGGATGCTGCACACGTCTGCCAAACTGTCCTGTTCGTTTGGTCCGCTCGGTTTGTCTGGTTTATCCGGTTTTCTGCTCGACAAGATGGACCCGAAGAATTTTTCCGCAACCCGCTAACTCTCCGTGAAAATCCTGCGCTTGTGAAAACGCTGCTTCGAGTGCTTCAGTACCTCAGGCCGCACCGCTCAATGGTGGTGGGTACCTTCCTGTTTGCCGGGTTGGCGACCGCGTTCGAATTGATCCCCCCGTGGCTGATCAAAGTGATCATCGATGACGTGATTCAAGCCGGTCAGATTCAACTCCTGGTGTGGGTCTTTCTCGGGCTCTGCGCAGCCTATGTGCTCCGGAATCTCTGCGGATCGATGCGGATTCGTCTGAATAACGGGCTGGAGCAGCAAGTCGTTCACGATCTGCACGTCCAGGTGTTCTCCGCCCTTCAACGACTCTCGATCAGTTTCTACGAGAATCGCCCGACAGGCGAGATCATGTCGCGGGTACTGAACGACACCGAGCACATGCAGCGCATCTTTGTCGACGGACTCGAAGAAATCATTACAGCCGGGCTGACGTTGATCGGGATCATGATCATGATGTTTATGCTCAGTTGGAAGCTGGCTTTTTTGGCGCTCGTGCCGGTTCCTCTCCTGGTTATCGGGGCGGCGTTGTTCACCAAACGGGTCCATGGGCATTATCGCGCGATTCGGAAAGGATCAGCCGAATTGAACGCGCTCTTGCAGGATATGCTGGCAGGCATCCGGGAGACAATGGGATTCAATCGTCAGCTCTATGAGCAGGAACGCTTCGACCGGAAGAGCGATCGTTGCCGGCAGGATACGTTGAAAGCCATGTATCTCTGGTCCTACTACTCTCCGGGCATGATGTTGATCGGGAGTCTTGGCGGGGCCCTCGTGCTCTGGTTCGGCACCGCCGAAGTGTTGCAGCACCGTCTTTCGGTAGGCGAGCTGGTGATGTTCATCTCGTATCTTGCGTTGTTCTACGTGCCGATCAATCAGATTCATTCCGTCAATCACATGCTGCAGCATGCCCTGGCCGCAAGTGAGCGGGTTTTTGAGGTGCTGGATCTCGTTCCGGAGGTCAGAGACCAGCCGGATGCTCGTATACCGGTCGCTCGGCTACGGGGAGAGGTTGCGTTCCATCGCGTCGGGTTTCATTATCGCGCCGATGCGCCGATCTTGACCGACGTCACGATATCCGTTCAGGCGGGAGAGCGCATCGCGCTGGTCGGTCCGAGCGGAGCGGGCAAGAGCACGACGCTCAAATTATTGATGCGATTTTACGATGTGAAGCAGGGAGCCATTACCATCGATGGGTACGATATCCGCGATCTGCCTTTGGCCTTTCTTCGAAGCCAAATCGGGCTGGTCCAGCAAGAGCCCTTCTTGTTCAACGGCACAGTGAGAGAGAACATTCTCTATGGCGACCTGAAGGCTGAGCAAGACGAGGTCGAGGCGGCGGCCAAGGTGGCTCGCGCGCATGACTTCATCATGGCCCTTCCGGAAGGGTACGATACCTGGATCGGAGAACGCGGGGTCAAGCTTTCCGTCGGGCAGCGGCAGCGTGTCTCGATCGCCCGCGTGATTCTGAAAGACCCTCCGATTGTCATGTTCGATGAGGCGACCTCCAATATCGATACAGAAACTGAGGTGAAGATTCGCGAAGCGCTGGATGATCTGACGAAAGGGCGAACGACGATCATTATTGCCCATCGTCTCTCCACTATTCATGGCGTCGATCGAATCATTGTCGTAGATCACGGCCGTGTCGTCGAGGATGGGACACATGAGACATTGATCGACCATGAAGGGGTGTATGCCAGATTATATGATGCTCAATTTCAAGTGTAGCGGGACACCCACGCGAGACAGGCGAGACTGGCGGGAAAGGCGAGACGGAGGAGGGTTCAAGGTCGGAAGTCCGAGGTGTTTGCACTGTCGTTCCTCCATGCGACATGCTGACTCTTGTCTGACTCGATGCTCGCGCCCACCCTACCAGTCGCGCTTTTCCCGCTCGTCTCGCGCTTCACGCACCACGGGCGAGAGGGTAGCCGTTGCGGTTCGATCTTGCTCGCCAGTATACTAAGCTCACTTTTTGGGAGAGTCGCCCGATGGTGCTGATCTATGAAAGCGATCCGTTAGATAACGAGGACGCGCGCGGGCGGTTCTATCATGTCTGCCGCGGGCGCATCGATCGGACGGAGATCCAACTCCCGGCTGACGAGAAGGTTTACGAATGCGCTGTATGTGGGATTGACCTCGAAGCTGAAGACTTTTGGCTGGCGCGGCAGAAAGGTTCGGTGTAGGGAGTTATGGCTGGGAGCACAGGAAGAAGGACTGTCGGTGTATCGCGTGGGCTGATGATGCTGTGCGATATCTGCTATGCCCAGGTCATTGCCGATAAACTCACCGACGAAAAGAACTTTGTCGCGGACGCCGATACCCTCTTCGATACCATCTGCTTCGGATGCTCCGACATCAATCGGCCGCTTATTGACGACATGGCGGGGAGCGGCGAGTAGCCTCATCCCATTTCCTCCTTCCATCCGCATCGCAGACCGCTGAAGCCGAGATAGTCGCGGCATCTTCATGATGTTGAGCGATTGCTCTTGCTTGAATGGAACCATTTGCTGAGAAGGTTGCATAGGTGCGCTTGACGGGGTTTTCGAATCGGCAGAAAATGTGCCCGCGTCTGGCGCGCGTGGTTCTAGACGCGACGCGCGTCCCGAACCAGCGGCTGCACCGGACAGCCGCTGCACAACCTCCGGTTGCTCCGCGCCTGCCGGTGAGCCGCGGGGCCGTTAGACCGACAGAAAACGAATATGACTCCGAAGAAGACAAAGAAGGTGACGTCCCAGTTCGCGCGATATCTAGGTCCTGTCATGGCCGCGATTCGAGAACTGGGTGGGTCGGGTCGACCGGATGAGGTTCGGGCGGTGATCGCGCGCCAACTGAAAATGTCGGAAGCTGAACAATCAGAGCCCCTTCCATCTGGCGTACAGACGCGCTTCTAGAATCAGGTTCACTGGGCGCGCTTCTATCTTGCCAAAGCCGGCTACATTGATTCGTCACAACGCGGTGTCTGGACTCTGACAGAAAAGGGTCGCCAGCTCGGCGCAGTCAGTGACGATGACGTCCGGATGATCGTCAAGGATGTCAACACGCAGACAAGAGGCGCTGCGGACGAGGAGGTTGACGCTGCGCCGAGCCCATCAGGCGCAGTCCCGGCTGCCGGGAACTATCGTGAAGAACTAGCTCGAACACTCCAGGCTCTTCCCGCGGCTGGGTTCGAACGATTCTGTCAGCGGTTGTTGCGCGAATCCGGATTTCAGGAAGTAACAGTGACGGGTCGCTCTGGCGACGGGGGCATTGACGGAATCGGGATACTGCAGGTCAACCCGTTGGTCAGCTTCAAGGTTCTGTTCCAGTGCAAGAAGTACGCTGGCTCTGTTTCGCCGAGTCAAGTGCGAGACTTCCGCGGTGCAATGACTGGCCGGGCCGATAAGGGCATCATCATTACGACCGGCTTATTCACGGCCGAGGCGCGGAAGGAAGCAATTCGAGATGGTGCGCCACCCATTGAACTCGTGGACGGCGAAAAATTGGCCGGGATGCTTGAAGACCTTCAGTTGGGCCTCAGACCACGGCAGACCTACGAACTCGACGAGTCTTTCTTCGGCCAGTTCGCGAAATAGGCGGTCTAACATCCGCTTGCAGCTGTCGGCGGCGCGTGCAAGCATCTGATGCCGCCGCGGCTTGAAGCGGTACGTTAGTCGGATACATGGCTCATGGCTAAGGCATCCGGAGAGAAGATCACCGCTGCACGCTCGACGACGCTAGAGGCGTTGCGATCGTCCGAGATCGCGATCCTCGACCATGCGCGTCATCTCGGTGTCCAACTCCTCAGCCTCGTATCGTCATCAGATTATCGCGACCGAGCAGTAAATCGTGTCCAAATGGCGTCGTTGGCCCTTCAACGCATTGAAGGCTCAGTTCAGCGTCTCGTTAAGCGGCTGGCTATCGAACCGATTGACGTCTTCGGTGCATCGCAAGCGATTCGTGTCAACAGCCGGCTGGCCA
>CAZVEZ010000189.1:0-475 GCA_964626135.1 uncultured Nitrospira sp. | reverse complement strand
AACACGGTCTGGGTGGACAGGCAAAAAACGCAACCATTGTCGATGGTTTCATCCTTGTTCGACGCGGCGACGGCTATCGAAACGAGGTGGGCGAAGAAAGAGTCCATGTGGTCGGCATGACCGTCGTCGACGCAACCGAAGGTCCATTCTCGAGTCACAACCTCTTTGAGACCTGCGTACGGGACTGGTCGATCTTGCTAGCCGATGTCGATCCAGAGGTGGCCGACTGGAGGGAACGTGTTGCACCGCATCCGAAAGGACCCTCGATCGACCTCCCGAGCGCCGTCGGCGCTGTGGTACCACTGGGATCGACCATTCGTTTCGCATTACCAGAAGATCTCATCTCTCAACTAAAGGCGGAGGCAAAGCATCGAGGCGCATTTGCCTAACATTGCGGTCGAACGGACGCCGTGGGACATTGAGGCGCTTCGCGTTTCGGTTCGTGCCCGGCGCCGCTCACCTTAACGTTCGGGCG
>CAZVEZ010000188.1:0-5329 GCA_964626135.1 uncultured Nitrospira sp. | reverse complement strand
CATACGGGAGATCATACCAATAGCCCGAATCACTCCAAAGAAAATTGCTGAAACAATTACAGCTTCTTAGCGACAATGGCGCGCACCTGCTCCATGCGGGCACGATTGACGCCCAAATCACCGTAGCCGGTGCGGGAGGCGGAACGGAAGTGGATGATCTTGGACTCGTCGTCGAAGAGAAATTCGACGTCATCCACAAACCGAAATACGAGGCTGGTGAACTCATAGTGCAGATAGGACTCGTCTTCCTCGACGAGCTTCGCGCGAGGCAACGAGCGCACCATCTCTTTTAAGGCCTCCTTTGCCTCAGCTCGTGACTTGCGATACCGAATGGGCGCGATGGCATGGCCCTCGTCCTGGGCCTGTGTTGACACACAGTTGGGGCTGGAGGGGCATGGGGCGAGAGTCCGTATACTCATGACGCAGGGACTTTACGCTCTTGAGCAATTGCTCGCAACCAGATGTCGGCGATCAATACGGCCTTTGAGAGAATGAATTCGGGAAAATCAATCAGGAATATTCTCGTGTTGTAGACGACACGATCGCCTTTCTTGGCCGGCGATTCTTCCCCTTCTCGCTCATCGAGTACTATGAGCCCGCTCATCCGTTTCATCAGTACGACATGGTTCTGAACGATGGCTGAACGTTGCCTTTCGCTTCTACCTGGACCGAAACCCGCCCAACGATGCGTCCGTCTTCGGTTTCGACATCCACTCGCCAGTCGCCGGGATCGAGTCGTTGCTTGAACGTATAGGTGCGGTAGCCGCCTTCGCGGCCGCCGGAAATCTTGATGGCAATCCTGTCGGCGTGCGTGAAGGGTTTGTCGCTGTTCCGGCGGAAGTACCAATGATGGTAGATGGTCGTATTCAAATCGACCGGGGCAAAGACCGCCGTGAAGCAATAGATCGGTTCGTCGGCGGGGAAGGTGTCGTCCGATCGTTTCCAGACTTGATACCACTCTTTCTCAAACGTCAGTTCGAACCGATCGCCGGTTTTCTTCACCTCATGATAGATCCCGCCGAACTTCATCGAGAGGGGCACGGGAGGAATCCAATTGAGGAAATAAAACCCGACCAGCAGACCGATCAGCGCGAAGGCAGGGGCCGTGACCAACACCGCTTCGCGTTTCGAGCGATCCGGATTCTTGCGATAGATCAACTGGACCACTCGGAACGTCACGGCGAGGCTCAGGCCGGCTCCAGCTAGAAAGATCGCGGCATTCATGTACCCGGTCATGACCGGCAGAAAAAATGTGAAAAACGCAAAACAGACAAGGGCATACAAGCTGACGAGCAAGCGCAAGCTTGAAAGACGATCGCGCAGGAATTCGTTCGCGATGAGCAAGAGGATGAGCAGGGCAAAGAATATCCCCGTACCGGTGAGGGTCGCACTGCGGGAGTAGAAAATCGCGTAGGCACTGAAGAGCCCACCCAACAGAAACTGGCTGGCCATCGGATAATAGGGTCTGCTTCTGAGGACCCAGCGGATGGAGGGGGAACAAGTCGCCAGTTGCTCGCGATCCGGCGCAGGCTCGATCCCCAAGCGCCCGGTCAACACAATCAGCACGCCCAAGAGCAGCAGATAGATCAGCAACAAGAGGTTGTCTTGAAGCCGATCGATGCGGGTGAGCGTCAGCGAGTCATAGGCAATGCCGGAAGAAAAGAACACGGCGGGCATGAAAGGCTTGGCGAGAAACGATTGCACTCTGGCCAGCGGGCTCATGCCTCCACTCTGCGCAATGAGCAGGGATTGATCAACGAAAATGGCGAATCGTACCGACGCAACCGGTCATTCGTGGCGCGATACTCGTCGCCTATTGTTATATAAAGGGGGGCAGCGGCGCATACACCAGCGGATGACCGATGAGCCGCTCCAGCCACCCGGCCATCCTTTCCTCGTCCAGCGGCGCTTTATTAAGACGAGCCTCGATGGCAAAGCCCGCAGGAGAGCCCACGACACCGATGATGGCCGAAGCCTCCCCTCCATTCGGAAGCAATTCCTGAGTTTGGAATTCACACAGTGTGGTATAGAGGCGCCCGTCCGGTTCGATAACGGACCGGATCTCCGGCAAGTCATCGAGCGGGCAATGTACCGAGCAGCGATAGACAGAGCGGACAGGAGGATCAATCGCGTGAAAGTCGATGAGCGCATCCTCCGCGAAGCCTGTCAGATACGCCCGCACGCCGGCTGCTGGTTCCGATGCGGCAGTCGCGGCCAACTTACTGGCCGGCACCAGAAACTCGTAGGCGTCCGCCGTGTTGTATTCAAACTGACATGGCCCAAAGGCGTCGGGCCAGGAGCAGAAGAAGGGCACGGAGGGATCGGCCGGACGCAATACCAGTTGCTGCTTTTCGACCAATGTCTCGACGGGAATCTCCAAGAGTCCGATCGCGTCGAGAAACGCCGTGCGCCGTTCCTCCAACCACTGTACCCGCTCGACATCGCCGCGGGTCTCACCGGGGGTAATGACCTCGTTCGTGTGGAGCCGCACACGGATGAACGAATGGGCATGTCGAAATCCCAGCCAGAGCATGCTGCGGGGATCGTGCAATCGCAGCGGATCGCGGACGCGCCAGGGATGGCTGATCGAGCAATAGGTGCCCACATCCTGATAGCGCTGGTACACCGTATGATAGGCCCCGGCCAGGAGAAAAAAATCGCCGCGCCACCTCTCCCGAACATGGATCAGAGTCACATCTTCCGTGGACCACGCATCCAGCCGGTCGAAATCCTCAGGAGACTGGACTGTCCACTCTTCGATGTAACAAATCACATCCCTCGCAGGCACCGCCGGCTTCAATCCCAACGCAGCCAGACGTTCACCCACGACGAGCACCTGACCGAAGGTCAGCGGAGTGGTCGTTTCCCAACGACGTTCACGCACGATGGGTCGTCTCTTTCTCCTGGCCTATCAGCGTACAAGCCGCAGAGCCTTTTGCTCGATCGTCGTATCCTCGAAGTACCGGTCGATACCGTCCTTCAGAGTCGCCGCCAGTAATTGTTGCACATCGTCTTCGCTAAACCAGACGACGGTATCGCGCTGCGCCCCCTCAATGCTTCTGGTCGTCGAGCTCTGATCGCCCAGGTTTTTTGCGGTAATCACAATTTTGCTGCTCGTATTGACCACTGTCGAGAAGAGTCGGCTCTTTGCGTTGGCTGAAAAATCGAGGAGCTGCCCGCTGATGACAATGTCGGCATCGTTCGGATTCGTCACGGCCCCGCCCGAAGCCATTCGCACCGTCCAGGCCCGATCCTTCCATCCGCGTGTTTTCAGCCGATCGGTGAGGGCCTGCGCCACCACATCTCCTGGCCGTTCCCCCATCACGTTGAAGTAGGTCACCCCGCCCCACAAATGGGTCCGAAGACCGAGCCGATTCTTTTCCAGCCGCCGATCCTCGAAGGGTTCGATAACGATTCTCACCGGTTCCGGTTCCTGGTACTGCGCCTCCGTGTGTTTCTGCTGAAGATCCAGAAAGAAAGTTTTCCCGGTCCCCCCGCAGCCCGCCCCCATCAGCACACTTGCCGTAAACGCGATACCGACGCCCAATCGTTGCATCATGTGTTTCACGTGATCATCCTCCTTGCGAGTGGCTTGCTCCACCGTCGAAGCGAATCCAGTGTACCCAAGTTCACGATCAGAGACAAATACCAAGGATGGCAGGATGCTGAAAAAGTCCGCCAGCAGCGTTCTCACCTCGAAAGCATCCTCAACGTAGCCCGGAGGCTACGCCTCCGGTGCTTTCTTAGGCTGCGGCCTTGCTGGTCGGCTTTTTGAACAGCCTGTGTGGGAACTCAGCTGTCGTTTGAGCCATGCAGTCTATGAATTTCAGACGTAACGTAGTTGGTCCTCAGCCGACTAGGGGGTGACGATCGGCAGGATGGCTCGAAAGGTCTCGCGGCTGAATTCCGGCATTTGACCGGACTGCATCCTTGGATCGGTGAACGGCAGGAAACGGACGATTTTCACAAAGGACCGTTCGGCCAGCACAGCGGCAATCTGTGCCTTGCGATCATGGGTGATCGGCAGCGTATAGCCTTCGCCCCACTTCCACTCCCAGAGCGTGGGGGCCAGCGACAATTCCAGGCCCTTTCCTGCCAACTGATGAAATCGATCCACGATGTGCTTTTTGTATTGTTTGATCCCAGCGCCTTCGAGCACAAGCGCGCAGGCCACATGGTGGCCCCACCAGAATAGGGTGCGGAACGTCAAGACGTTCGAGTCGCGAAAGTGTTTCGGAAAGTCCAGATATTGGTAGGGAAATAACTCGAGATGCTCTCCCTTTACAAATTGGCAGCTGGAGGGGTCAAAATCCGGCGGGGTCACGAGCGAGGCCAAGCCTGCCTCTTCTTTCAACGCCGCATGCGTGGCCGAGAGCAGGTCACGCACCTTGACCATGATCTTCGCCTTGGCGCGAAAGAACTGCTGATCGGCCATCAGGGCCGCTTCTTCGTGAGTAAACTGTGCTGTCATGGTCATCAATCGGCTGGCAGGATGCTGAAAAAGTCCGCCAGCAGCGTTCTCGCATCGTTCAGACCCTCAACGTACCCCAGAGGGTACGCCTCGGCCCTTCACTCGCTGCGGCCTTGCTGGGCAGCCTTTTTGAGCATCCTGCGAGACGTTCTTGCGCCAGCCCCACTCATACCATCCCGGTGAGACTTTTGAGCGCAAACTGGACGTTCTCGCGGCCTGCTAGAGCGAGCCGCTCGGATGGCGGCGGCTATTTCTGATGCGTCTCAAACTGGGAGACGGTCAGGTCGAACTGCGCCCGGCATTCCGCACAGCGGACCCACACCGCATCCTGGAACACATCCATCTCCCGAACCGACAGGGCAGAAGCATGGGCGCCCAGGCACGTCTTCAGCGCCCCAAGCCCATCCGGCTGCGCAAAGTCTGATTCAGATGTGGAAGGCTCCATAGCTGATGCCTTCCTGGCAATCGCGCAGGCGGTCACCCGATGCACCATACGGCAGGAACTACACGTCAGCACCACAATGCGATCCGGCTCGACGCGTTTGACCGTCAGGCAGAGCGGATGCACCGACCAGCATTGTTGGAGAAAGGCCCCGCTGCGGATAATCTCTGCCATCGACCGCCCTCACTCCGAAACAGGTTGCCGGCCCGGTTCATCTGGTTTGTTTTGTGTATCTGGTTAGTTTCGTCCAACCAAAAAAACCAGACAGACAAGACAAACCAAACAACGATCTTCTTAGAGCGCCCACAGCGCTACCATGACCAACACGCCGATCATATAGGGGATCGCACAAGAAAAGAACAGTGCCGACCGCGCATGGTCCAGCAACTCATGGCGCAACCGTTGTTCCTTGTAGA
>CAZVEZ010000187.1:0-5331 GCA_964626135.1 uncultured Nitrospira sp. | reverse complement strand
GAGCCTCTGAGCGCGGCGAGAACGCCGCTGGCGGACTTTGTCAACAGCCTGCTAGAAGGTAAAGGACAATTGGGCTCTCGGCAAGAGGGAATCGGGAGCGATAGGGGGAGGCTCGTGGGGGATGCGACGCACCGATCCCAACTCTTCTAACGATCCACGACAGATGCCGCAATGATGCCGCCGGGGCTGAATCGTTCGTCGCTGGCGTCGGTACACCCGGCCGCACTGTCGGCAACGCCAGGCGAATCGTGTCAGGGCAAGGACTTCCTGTTGTAACGAATGGTAAATGGTGATTGCGAGGGCGCCGTCTCGATTCATCTCGGTCATCTTGCGCAGAAAATCAGTGCCATGATTCGGTCGCCGCTTGAGGATGTCGTATTGCCATTGATGAATCATCTCGTGCGCCAGCGTGCTTAGGATCTCCTGCTCGCCGTACTCGCTTCGCTGCACGGCTTGCTGAAGCAGGGGAAGGGAGAGGCGAATCTCTCGCCTGGTCTGCGGGCGAAGGCCATCCCGATCCAGCCGGGGTCGCGGTCCTCGATGGCTGACGAACATGCCGACTGAAGAGGTCAGCCGGCGGCTCCAGAGGAGATCGATGGAGGGCAACAGGCCTGCGAAGTATCGGTCATTGAGTCCGCTCCACATTTGGGTCAGATGATGAGAGGGTACTGGAGGAGTGTATCGTAGCGGCATGAGAAGAGGATCACCCCAATGCTTCGTAGACCGCTGCCGCCAGCAACGGCACCATAATGTCGTGATGGCCGATCAGGGAGTAGCCGTTCCCGCTTTTCTGCGTCGGCCGGCGCACGACATTGGTGAGCGGGCGGTCGTGAGACAAGAAGTCCATGTTCACAGTCGTGTATTGGTCAGGTCATGGTCGAGGTTGAGATACACATCCCCCCCCATTCCTGACGCGACGGCCGAAGCCGTCGAAAATCCAGCAGCAATATCGCGCCAATGTTGGCTCCATCCGTTCGTGGTTAGGGCCGAACGATCCCTTGCCGCATGAGGTCGACAAGAATCGGGATGAATCCGACTTTTGTGATGACGTGCGCGCCGAGTCCCACGATGATCGGTCGGCCTACCCGATGGGCTTTCGCGGCTGCGCGCAATGTTTTGACGCCGAGGAAATCCGGCAGCGAGCGACAGAATTGGTTGAAGCTGCCGCCGCGGCTCCAGGGTTTCGCAAAGTCGGAGACACGAACTTTGCCGTATCGTCTCTTGAGTGGATAGGTTATGAGATCCGTCACGCTGATCGGTGGGACCAGGCCCGGGGTTGTGACGGGAGGCCGCATCCGGTCAGGAGGCTTTGGCAAGGAGGTGTTCCTCGATAAGTTCACACAGGACGTGGCCGAGGGTGATATGGCTTTCTTGAATGCGGGCCGTGACCGTTGAGGGCACGACAAACGGGTATTCCACCATGCCGGCCAGTTTCCCGCCGGTCCCCCCGGTCCAGCCGATGGTCGTCAGCCCACAAGTCCGTGCGGCGTCCGCACCTTTCAATACGTTGAGTGAATTTCCGCTCGTGCTGATGGCAATGGCAACGTCGCCTTTCTCTCCGTGGGCGCGAACCTGGCGGGCAAAGAGTTCGTCGAAACCATAGTCGTTCGCAATACAGGTGATCGCGGCGATATCGGTGGCCAGGGCGATGGCCGGAAGCGGAGCGCGCTCGCGTTTATACCGCCCGACGAATTCGGCGGCAATGTGGGCTGCATCCGTGGCGCTGCCTCCATTGCCGAACAGCAGCACTTTGCGTCCATCGCGAAAGGCCCCGGCGATCAGCTTCGCGACCTGCACGATACGATCGGCGTGCTCGCGCGCGAACTGTTGCTTGACGGTCGCGCTTTCGGCAAACGCGCTGAGCACCTGTTCTTTCATGCACGCGATTCTAGGCAACCCGCCGTCACCTGTCAAACGTGATTCGCAGATCGGTTAGGTCTTTTGAGGAGGAGCAATCGAAGTCTGCCGGATGGCGCTCATCGCCAGGGCAATCATAGAGCCGACATCGGAGACCGTGGCCGGCAGGATGAGCGTGTTATTCGTTTTGGCCAACTCGCCGAACTTCGTGATGTATTGTTCGGCCACCCGCAGCTGCACGGCCTCCTGGCCTCCCGGCATTTGGATAGTCTCCGCAACCTTACGAAGCCCCTGTGCGGTGGCCTGGGCGATAGCGAGGATGGCTGCGGCGGCTCCATCCGCCTCATTGATTTGCTGCTGCTTCTTTGCCTCGGACGCTTTGATGACTTGTTGCTTCTCACCTTCGGCCTGGTTGATCGCCGCGTCTCGTTCGCCCTCGGATGTGAGAATCACCGCGCGCTTCTCCCGCTCCGCGCGCATCTGTTTTTCCATCGCATCCAGCACGCCCTTCGGCGGAGTGATGTTCTTAATCTCATAGCGCAAGACCTTGACACCCCAAGGATCTGACGCCTTGTCAAGTTCGTTCACCACCTGGATATTGATGTTGGTCCGCTCTTCGAACGTTCGATCGAGTTCGATCTTGCCGATTTCGCTCCGTAGCGTCGTCTGTCCGAGTTGGATCAGAGCGAAATTATAGTCGCTGATACCGTAGGATGCGCGCTGAGGGTTCAAGACTTTGAGGTATAAGATGCCGTCCACCGACACCTGCACGTTATCGCGCGTAATACAGACCTGTTCTGGAATGTCGATGGCCGTTTCTTTGAGCGAATGTTTGTAGCGGATGCGGTCGATGAAGGGGACAAGAATATGGAACCCCGCATCCAGCGTCGAGGCATATTTGCCGAGCCGCTCGACCACATAGGCGCTTTGCTGAGGCACGACCACGGCGGTCTTGGCGATCACAACCAGCACCAGCACCGCCAGTAACAACACCACAAACAGTCCGCCGCTCATCGTGACCTCCTCCATCATCGTTCGCCTTTCAGGCGTTCCTCATTCACTCGGCTGCAATCCACAAGGCGAGCCCCTCGACCCGTTCGACTTTACACCGCTGGTTCTTTTTCACGGGGGCCTGCCCGGCATTATGAACGGTCCAGGTGGTGCCATGCAGCTCCGCCTTGCCGGTGCCGCCTGGCGCCAGGTCTTCAAGCAGGATCGCGCTTTCGCCCACCATTGAGTCCACAGTCGGCAAGTCCCTATCCTTGGCTTTAATCCAGGCCAACAACGGCCCGCGAAAGATCAGGAGCGAGAGGATCGAGAGCCCTGAAAACAAAAGCCACTGGAGCCATTCCGCTTGAGCGAACCCTAGGCCCGTCAGACTCCCGATGAGCAGAGCGGCCAGTCCGAAGAAGAGAATATAGAAGCCCCCTGGTGTTACCATTTCGATGCCGAGCAGCACGATGCCGAGCAGCATCCAATACCACCAAATCATCGGGGGGCCTCATTCAGCATTCGAATGAATCGTAAGGACTTGAGCATCGTAGCAAAAGTCTAAGCGTCTTTACTGAGACCGTCAAGCAGAACACACGTTGTTCAGTCAAGAATCGATCACTCGGGAGGTCACTCATACAGGTAACATTGTAGTTTCCCGGCAAGGGTGCGGCGATGGAAGAGGCAAGACCCATGCGTCGGTGTGCAGAGATTCAGAGCGAGGCGTGACCAGCGCAGGAAGGCTTTTGCCCCATCCTATGCTATAGTTCTGGCGCCATGGCGCACGACCAACCAGTCAAAGCCCTAGTGCTTGCGCTCACCGAGCACACAGCGGCGGCGGTGTATTCGATTAATCGTCTGCAACCGGATTCCCTCTGCTTCGTGCTTCCGGAATGGGCGAAATCGCTTGTAGAAACAGAAATTCAGCCGAAGGTCGAGCACATGCCAAGACGGTGGGATTGGGTGGTCATGGCAGAGACCTCCGAATTTGTCGGCTGTTATCAGATGCTTGCCCGGACACTCCCGAACATGTTGCAGACGTGGGAGGTGCAGCCGGGCGAGCTTGTTGTCGATGTAACCGGGGCCACCCCTGCCATGGCTGGCGCGCTGACGCTGGCCACACGGTCTCTCAGTTCGCGGATCGTGTCGCTCGTGCCGGCACGATCGGAACAGGAGGGGGACAGGATTGATCTCGGCGGACGGCCGTTCGTATGGACGCAGGGGAATCCATGGGATGAAGCGGCATCGGTTTCTCGTCGCGAGGGCTGTCAGCTGTTTAACCGGAGACTATTTGCCGCAGCGGCAAAACTGTTCCGCGAGGTCGAGGCGCGGGTGAGCGGCGGGCAGAAACCTCTCTACCGTGCCTTTGCAGATCTGGCCGATGGGTACGATCTGTGGGAGCGATTTCAGTATCGTCAGGCCTGGGAGAAATTGAAGGCCGCCGTGAAGGCCTTCGAGATGGCGTCTCTGTGGGGCGGACCACCAGGGCTCACATCGCTGCTTCCAGCCATCAAAGCGAATGCGGGATTCTTGGAAAAGCTTGTCCTCGATCCCGCTCCCGTGAAAGAGATGCAGGCGCTCGACCTGCTGGCCCATGCCGGCCGGCGACTGCATGGCACGCAAGATCCGGAAACCGCAATGGTCTCGCTCGTTCGTGCGCTTGAAGCCTGTGCCCAACGACAATTGTTTAAGCAGCACAGGATCAAGACCTGGGACGTCCAGCCGGAGCAATTGCCGCAAGCGCTGCGCGAAACGTGCCGATCCTGTTGGCTGGAAGATCTCGACGGCAAATACAAGCTGCCCCCGCAGGCACAGTTTCGGGCATTGGCCGGGCTGGGTGACCAGATGGGTCAAGATTTTTTGCGCGAGTGGCCGACAATGAAACCGTTGCTCGATGCCGCCAACAACGCTGTCCTCGGACACGGGTTCGAGCCGGTCAAAGCCGAGCGGGTACAGCAGCTTTACGAAGTGGTTGCAAAGTTATCGGGCATCAGTGAGACCTCGTTGCCGAAGTTTCCTGTGCTGAACCTTTAGTGAAGCGTCGTTCGTGAAGCGTATCTCGTTCGAAGAAGGATCGACGAAGTGAAATGGACAAGATACGAAACTTTCGCGATCTCGAGGTGTGGAAACTAGGGAAGGGAATAGTGCTCGACGTATATCAATTAACCAAGGGATTTCCTCAAGAAGAACTCTACGGATTAGTTTCGCAAATGCGCCGTGCAGCTGTATCAATCGCGGCGAATATTGCGGAAGGATTCTATCGAAAGCATAACGCAGAGTATCGCCAGTTTCTGTATATCGCTCTTGGCTCCTGCGCAGAGTTTGAGACTCACATTGAAATTGCTCATGATCTGGGGTTCATTGCGGGAACTGGCAGGGCAATCTTTTAGCAGGCTGCGGAAAACCTCGGTTTATACAGAACGCGCAAATGGAATCATACGTATGGCGCTGATCGCAAAATAATCGCAGGATGCTCAAAATGGC
>CAZVEZ010000186.1:0-5351 GCA_964626135.1 uncultured Nitrospira sp. | reverse complement strand
TCTCACGTCTTCACTACTTCCCTTTGTCTTCAACATTCAGATTGTCGATGACTTCCTTCGCACCGGCTTTCTTCGCGAGGCGAATCGCAGCCGCACGGGCACTTTCATTCTCTACCGACCCTCGAAGGCTTACCACCCCATCCCTGACGTAAATGTGCAAAAAATCGGCGTCAACCCAGGGACTCAAGGCCAGGTGCCACTTGACATCCATTTTCAGCTGCAAGTCGCTCAGGTTCTCTGCGAAATGGGGATCAAGGGGGGCTCTCGTCTTACCGGCAAAAGACTGCTCAACTTGCGCCTGGCTCGGCAGTGGCAGCGCCAACACCAATGCTCCTGCAATGACGAATCCCGCCAGTAGTGCCTTTCCGTATGGTTTCCCTGTGTGCATCACGCGCTCCTCCTTTTTATCAATGGCCTCTTGTGTAGTGAATGACATGATTCTCTCCTTTGATGATTGTGAGTGGTTAATGTCTGGCACATGCCGATCATTCAATGTCCCACTTGTTCGAGCGTTGCGCTGACTCTTGCGGCAACGGCTTCACCTGTATCTCCTCCTTTCTGTTCCTGCGGTGTGATAGCTCACCACTCGGTTCCTCTGTTCGACCGTATTACCGCTCTTTGATACTCTTTGGCGAACTGCGGGATCCACGCTTCATGTCTTTCTTCTCTTCAACGTCAATCACGGTTCCCGACTCCGCATCGATGTGCACCTCCATCACCTTGTTCTCCTCCGTGACAACTTCGACTTCCCACACGAGTGTGTTGTGTTTCTTTTCCAGTTCAGCCTCGACGACCTTGCCCGGCACTTTCTCCGACGCCGTGTTGATCGCCTGGTCGATCGTGACCTTGGCCTTGGCGGCCATTTCCACCGTCTCTTTCGATGCATCTTTCTTCCTCTTGCCTTTGTCATCGCTCCACGCGGAACCGTTCAACGCCAGCACGGCGCTGATCGCCAGGGCCGTTATTCCTACTAGCCATCTCATGCTCATACAAACCTCCTTGCTATTGTCCAGGTATGTGCAACGCGAGATCGTAAGCACCATAAGCTCAGATACGTCACACCTCGATTGTGCAAGACGTGGACCGCTTAAAACCTTCCGATGCACCCTCTCCGAAGATCCATCTGACCCTTTGTGCAACAAATCGATAGAGCACCCTTGTGGAATAATGCCTCACATAATTTTTTCTTGATCCAAACCGGGGCGCAGAGATCGGCAACGGAACTGTGCCCGCGTACCTGCCATTGCTCAGCGTGGGACTTGCCTTGATGTTCCCCGAGCGGCAACACCTCGTGAAGAAGGGCTAAATCGGACCGGATCGTTCTCGTTGCGCCGAGTGAGACAAATGCGGATTCCGCCTGATCGCTGGCCTGCCGTCCCCCTTCCCGGAGGATGCTGAAAAATTTCTCATGATCCGGTTCCGATTCCATCGCTTGAGGCGGTTATCCGAGCGGTGTACACTATGGACTTGTGAATTCAATTTGTGAGATTCGGAACAGGCAGAATCGTCAGCGTAATTCACTTCACAACCAGAGGGAGATTCAATGAAAGGATGGGCACTATGAATGTGGTCGTAGCGATGGATGGATCGAAGCATGGGCAATGGGCGCTGAACTGGGTGGCCAAGCTGCCGCTAGTCGAGCCGCCAAACGTTCTGGCGCTGCACGTGCTCGATCAGGCCTTGTATCGTTTACCGTTTCGGACAAAGTTGGAGATGCGGCGTATCGAAGCGCGCTCGGCCAGAGCCATCGCCTACACCAAGAAGCAATTGGCCTTGCTGAAGCTCAAAGGCCGCGTCAGCAGAGAGCAGGGAGCCGTCGCCCCCGTGATCTTGAAACGCGCGCCGAAACGAAATGGGCTCCTGGTGGTGGGCAGTCAAGGCCTCGGCGCCCTCGACCGGTTCACGCTTGGCAGCGTGTCGACGAAGCTCATCCAACATGCGACCTGTCCGGTGCTGGTGGTCAAGGGTGAGGCGGTTCCGTTGAAGCGGATCGCCTTGGCGATCGACGGGTCGTCCGCATCGGCCAAGGCGCTGGAGTTTGTGCGGACCGTGTTTGAGCCGGCTCGTTCGAGCGGCAAGGAAGAACAGGCGCCGATTCACGTGAGCGTCATTCATGTGATGCCGTTCATGCGGTACCCGGAGGTCAAGGAGGCAGGACGCAAGCTGGTCGATCAGAGCGTACGGAAGCTGGTCAAGGCGGGATTTACGGCTGAGCCTGTGTGTCAGCTTGGGAAGCCCGGGAAAGAGATCATAGAGGTGGCTGCCAAACGCCATGCCGAGCTGATCGTGATGGGGGCCAAGGGGTTGGACGCCGTCTCCCGTTTTCTCCTCGGCAGCGTGTCGACGAGGGTGGTCCAGCACGCAAACTGTTCTGTGCTCGTTGTTCGATGACCGAGCGAGAAACACTAGCCCACATTATTCACGACGATTCGTCGCGAAATCGAGGAGTCGCGCTCAGACGGGGACAGGCGCTAAAAAGAAGGGCTCCTGCCCCCAACAGTACGTGGAGGGTCAAGGGGGCGAGCCCGCTGGCCGTCAGGTACATCGGTCGCCACCGCGCTTGCGAGGTCGAGCGCCCTTTGGATGATCCTGGCGCGAAGAAAGAATACCGCAATGAGTTCTGATTTTCGAATTCGCGATTGCAGCAGAAGCGCTCATGAATAATGCGGGCTAATAGGATCGTCTCAACAGATCCTCGGAAGTTGCTCGCCGGATAACAGATCGAGTATTCGGTGTGTCCCCAGCACCGTCTTCAGAACAACGAGAGGAGACTCGCGCCCGCCCACTTTGCCGATCCGGATTGCCTCCGCCGCCACAACATGGGCTCGCATGACCGCTACGGCACGATCCGCCTGGGCCTCCGGTACGAACGCCACGAAGCGCCCTTCGTTCGCGACATACAACGGATCTAACCCCAGCAGTTCGCAGGCTCCCTGCACGGCGCCACGGATCGGAATCGCCCGCTCGTCGATCGACAGCTTCACTCCGGCAGTCGATGCGATTTCGTTGAGAGCGCTGGCAAGCCCTCCTCTGGTCAAATCCCTGAGACAGTGAATCTCGATGCCGTCGGCGATCAAATCCGCTACCACTCGATGCAACGGCGCCGAATCGCTCACAATGTCTGCGGAGAACGACAGGTTCTCACGCACGCTGAGGACCGCCACCCCATGCGACCCCACATCGCCGCTCACAAGAATGGCATCGCCGGGCAGGATCTGTTGGGGGGCGACGACCACCCCTGAAGGCACGACACCGATTCCGGCCGTATTGATGAACAGACCGTCGCCTTTCCCCTTGTCGACAACCTTCGTGTCTCCGGTCACAATGGAGACGCCGGAGTCTCGTGCCGCCTGGGCCATTGAATCCACAATCCGTTGCAACGTCTCCATCGCGAGTCCTTCTTCCAAGATAAACCCGGCGCTGAGCCACAAGGGTGTCGCCCCGCACATGGCCAAATCGTTGACCGTTCCATGAACCGCGAGACTGCCGATATCTCCACCAGGGAAAAACAAGGGCTTCACAACATATGAGTCCGTAGTGAACGCCAACGTCCCTGCGGGCGCAGGCCAGGTCGCTCCATCGTGCATCGGGGCTAAGAGGGGGTTGCTGAAGGACCGGACAAAGATGTCTCGAATGAGGTCCTGCATCAGCCTCCCGCCCCCGCCATGAGCCAATTGCACGGTCGCATTTTTCACTGGCAGAGGACATTGCAGTCTCAACTCAGCTTCGTCTGCCATGGCAGTATCCCTCTCCTTAGCCGACTTCCCGTCGATAGCGATAGTACGCGGCACAGGCTCCTTCACTCGACACCATCGGCGCTCCCAGCGGATTTTCCGTTGTGCAGCGCGTGGCGAATGCCGGGCAATCCGTCGGTTTCATCAAACCCTGGAGCACCAGCCCGCTTTGGCATTCCGAATCTTCTGCGTCCCTGTGATCGACCTGCGCGAGATCGTGCTGGAATCGCACCGTGGCATCCCAGGCTCCATAGGCCGGCCGGAGCCGGAGCCCGCTGCGCGCAATCTCCCCGATACCCCGCCATACGCGCGGAGCCGGCTCGAAGACTTCGTCGACGACGGCTTTTGCCTGCTGATTCCCTTCCCGGCGGACGGATCGCACATACTGGTTCTCGACCTCGATTCGTCCTTCTTCCAATTGGGTTACGAGAAGCGCAATGCCTTCCAGGATGTCGAGCGGCTCGAATCCTGTCACGACGATCGGAACTCGATACCGTGCCGCAAGCACTTCGTAGTCTTCATAGCCGACCACCGTACAGACATGGCCTGCGGCAAGAAAACCCTGGACCCGATTCTGAGGGGACGACAGGATCGCCTCCATCGCCGGCGGCACCAGCACATGGGCAACCAGCAGACTGAAATTCGTGAGCTTCAATTCCTTCGCTTGAACAACGGCCATCGCCCAGGCCGGCGCGGTTGTCTCGAATCCCACGGCAAAACAGACCACCTCGCGATCCGGATTGTCGCGGGCCAGCGTGACCGCATCAAGGGGCGAATAGACGATCCGGACATCCCCGCCTGCCGCTTTGACACTGAACAGATCTCCTCGCGACCCTGGAACGCGCAGCATGTCCCCGAACGAGCAGAAGATGACGCGCGGCAGCGATGCGAGATGCAGGGCTTGATCGATGAGGCCGGTCGGCGTGACGCACACAGGGCAGCCAGGCCCATGCACCACGGTCAGACTCGGCGGCAACAAGGCATCGAGGCCAAACCGTACGATGGCATGGGTCTGTCCACCGCAGACCTCCATGATCATCCAGGGCCGGCGCACGGTGCGCGTGATGCGCTCCGCGATTGTCGTTGCAAGGGTGCGGTCCCGGTATTCGTCGACGTATTTCATAATGGCCTCGGCGCCTCCCGTCTCTCGCTCCCATTGCCTCCCCGTTCGAGTTGCGCCATCAATTCTAACGTGCGTCGCGCCGCTTCCTCGTCCAGTTTGCTGATGGCAAACCCCACATGCACGATGACATAATCGCCGATGCCTGCCTCCGGCACCAGGACCAGGGACACATCCTTGGTGATCCCGCCGAATGACACGGTGGCCGTTCGCAGGCCATCCGCGTGAATGCCCATGACTTTACCGGGAACCGACAAACACATGATTACTACCCCGCAAGTGCATCTGGTTTTCTATGAATAGACCTCGACACAATTGCCGTGGCCGTTCACCTATCCTCTGATTGGCGCCACGAGAAGGGAGCCTCTGCTCCGTTGCCAATACGATTGAGTGACCCGGCGTCTCTCGCATCTCGTGCGATCTTCTTGACCTGGCAGCTTAACCCGCATTATTCACGAAGGTTTCTACGACAACCGCCGATACGCTGTTCCGACGGG
>CAZVEZ010000185.1:0-5385 GCA_964626135.1 uncultured Nitrospira sp. | reverse complement strand
TGCTTGTATGATTGCGATCGCATGATGGAGGTGCGACGATGGAACCAGTGACACGTATCAAGACCAAAGAGCCGATGCCCTACGAGCTCACGGCCATTCATCACGACACCCGCGACACCAGCACGTTCCGCTTTGGTCTGCCTGATCATGCGACGTTAGATATGCTGCCGGGCGATTATCTGTATGTCCATGCCAGCATGAACGGGAAAGCGGTGAAACGGCCCTACACGCCGTCGTCATTACCCGGGATCACGGGCCATTTCGACTTGACTGTGAAGCGCTACGAGGCCGGCCTGATCTCGAAGTATCTCCATGAGCAGAAGGTCGGAGATGCCGTACTGATGAGCGGACCGAACCAGGGCGGTCATTGGGTGGAAGGCATGGCGAAGAAGGTGGGGTTTGTGGCCGGAGGCACCGGGATTACCCCGATGATCTCGATCATTCGTTGGATTCTCACGCAAGGCCTGGATGCTGAGTTGTTCTTGGTTTTCGCGAACAAGACCGAGGCAGATATTATTTTCCGGGAGGAGTGGAATCGGAATGTGCGCGAACACTCGAACTTCCACTGTTACCATGTCCTCGAACAGCCGCCTGCCGGATGGTCGCAGGGCGCCGGACGGATTACAGAAGACGTCCTTCGCCGGCATCTTCCCTCTCCCGATTCCGAGACGGTCGTCTTTCTCTGCGGCCCCCCGCCGATGGTCGATCATCTGGAAGTTTCCCTCAAAGGGCTCGGCCATTCAGAGCAGGCCATCATTTTGCCGTAAATCGGTTCGGGTCGGCCTTGCCCGCTGATGCCGGAACACGGTCGAACCGGTAGCCGACGGAGGGCATCATGGTCTTTTGTAGAAGACGATTGATCCAACCGTGAAACGGGGCTATTTCATAGGACTGAATCTCCAGATACCCCTTGCCGGTCTGCACGAGAAGTCTCCCCGGTTGCTTCGCCATGATTTGTCCTGGAACTCCCCCTGATGCCGCTCCCTCGTGGAGTTTCGCCTCGTAAATCTTAATCGTGTGCCCATTGAGGGAGGCTGTAACCGGTTCATATGGTTGTAGCGCGCGCAAAAGGTTCAGAATTTGTCTTGCGGACCCGTTCCAATCGACCATGATATCGGTCGCTGTTCTCTTTCCAAAGTAGCTGCGTTCCGCAATATCTTGCGGCTTGCGCTGGATGGTCCCTTGCGCCATGGCATTGACGGTTTCTGTCAGTAGCCTGGCCGCCGCATGCTGTTGTCGCTGCACCAATTGCCCGATATTTTCGTGTTCTCCGACAAGGAGTTCGTGTTGGGCGACAATATCTCCTGCATCGATGCCTTCCGTCATCATATGAACGGTGATCCCTGCGACGGATTCCCCATTTTTCAGCATCCAAAATTCCGGCTGTGGCCCTGCATAACGAGGCAGGAGAGAAGGATGACAATTGATGGCGCCTAACCGGGGAGTGCGGAGGATGGCCGCTTTCAAAATCTGAGGGAAGATGCAGGATACGATCAGATCGATGTTCAAGCCCTGCACATATTCAATAAATTTAGGCGCATTGATGTTGGGGCAGGGAATACGCGGGATCTTTTCCTTTTCAAGCCAGGTCCAGGTATCGAATGTTGGTTGAATGGTCCGGATCGGCTCCGGTCCGGAAAAGATCGTTCTGAACGTGGTTCGAAGCGCCTCAGAGCCCTGGCTATATCTCTCTCCTCGCGCCCACGTGGGACGGACCCAGGCGACAATCTCATGCCCGCCCGCTTTCACTTGAGGGCCAAAGTCCCAGTCGGCAATCTGCGAAAGGACTAAGAGACGCATGGCGGATACGTCAGGGACCGTTTCCGTGGCACACGTTCCACGTCGTGGATTGACCGTTCGCCTTGCGGTTCGGCGGATGTAGCACGTGGGCTAACGATTGAGGATCACGCATGATAGTGAAGTATATGTCTTGGCTCGTGTGAAGTATGATCCGACAGCCTGATGCAGTCTACGTATGAGACTGTAGCATGGGAGAACGAACCCTGTCATGCGAGGGACTGGACAGCCTGTGCTGTCGCACAGGGATGCGGACAATTCGGACTGCGGGCGGCGAAGAAGAATGGGGGATACGGGCGGCATAGGCCTGACGATGTGGTGACAAGCGGCAGTGTGTCCACGGTGATTATTTGGACGGAGTTCTCGGCAATTTCAACTTGCCGGTTCTATGCAAGTCCATGTCGATCTGTTTCAAGGCATGAAGTTGATCCGTCAATTCTGCAATCCGCTTATCGCGAGTGCGAATCTGCCGCTGAAGGGTGGGGACAGACTGATCGAGATTTTTGGCCGTCTTTATTGTCATGCGCTGTCGTCCCAGCCAGGCGCGCACGGTGCCTTTCATAACTTCCATCAATGCCCTGTTGGGCCTGTCGGTAGAGGCGTTGAAATTCGTTCGGTTGGCAAGAAATCGAATCCAGAGTACGCTTGAATCGGCGAATGGACCGTTCGGCGCGGCGGCAATCGCCTGCTGAAAGGAGGCCGTTGCCGTATCTCCATTCTGGAATAATGCAGCCATTGCACGGGTGAAATGTACTTGATCGCATGACCGGTGTTGTGCGCAGGTGCTCAGCAGCGCTTCTTGCTCTCGATGGACGGCTTGCACGGTGGCGGTATCGGTGGCATCGGCTTGAAATAATGGCGCAGAGCTGGGTGGCGGTGTCCCGTTCACCATCGCGCATCCCCAGAGCATCCCCGTCATGAAAGGCCAGAGTCCAAGTCGAAACCACATCGCATTACCCCTTGTTGGGACCGGGATGTCGGCGTCTTCGTTAAGACAAGCTTAGCAGAAGGTAGAGATCTTGCCAGGCCGGAGACAGGGGTAAAAGCGGTGGTCCTCGGATGATCTCTGGTACCCTTGTCTCGTTGACTCACAGGAGCGCCGGCCGTAGCGTCGGTCACATTTCTGTCACACTTGGAGGTTCGTATGGCGACTGTGTCGGAGATCGCACCGGATGTATTCAGGATTTCGACCTTCGTGCCGGATTTCAATCTGCAGTTCAATCAGTTTCTGGTTCGTGATGCCGAGCCCTTGCTGTTTCATACCGGCCCGCGCGCGCTCTTTGCTGAGACGCGAGACGCTGTGGCGACGTTGCTTGATCCGGCGGCGGTGAAGTGGATCGGGTTCAGCCATTTCGAAGCGGATGAATGCGGCAGTTTGCCCGAATGGCAGCGCCTTGCTCCGGAGTCCATGGCGGTGTGCAGTGTGGTCGGCAAGCTGGTGAGCATCGACGATTGCATGGCGGTCAGACCCGCATTGGGGATGAAGGACGGCGAGCTGTTGAATACGGGGAAGTATCGCTTCCGGTTTCTCCACACGCCGCATGTGCCGCACTGTTGGGAAGCGGGGTTGTTGTTCGAAGAGACTCAGCGCACGCTGTTGTGTTCGGACCTCTTTCATCAAAACGGGGATGTTGAGCCGGCCACGCATGCGGATGTGCTAGGCCGGTGCCGGCACGTGCTTGTGGAGTATCAGCAGGGGCCCTTGGCCAACTATATGCCGTACGCGTCACTTACAGAGCCGACGCTCCATCGGCTGGCCGAGTTGCAGCCGAAGACCTTGGCCACGATGCATGGATCGGCCTATGTCGGTGACGGCGCCCAGGCACTTCGCGACCTGGCTGCAATGTTCAAGGACGTGCTCGGGCCGAAATAGCGCAAACATCGAAGGCATCACAGCGATTCACGCCTCGTCCGTGCGCGGCATTGAGGGGGAAGATCTATGGAGGCGACGGTGCCGGCCCTCCGTTTCGTAGTGTGAGCGTGACGACAAGGGACACAGTTGCGCAGAAGCTTAAGTAGAAGGCGGGCGACAAGATATTGCCGCTCCAATCGATGAAGAGCGTGGCTATCAGCGGGGCAGTGCCGCCGAACAGGGCTGCTCCGATGTTGTAGCCGACCGAGATGCCGGTATAGCGTTGCGCAGTCGGGAAGAGGTCGGCAACCGCGGCAAAGAACGGTCCCATGTAGCAGGCAACCAGCAGGGTGAGCAGAACTTGCGCCGCGATCATACGAGGCAGATCATTGCTCGTGAGCCAGAGAAAGGATGGATACGCCAGGAGGGCGATTCCCATGGCGCCTGTCATCAGAAGAGGGGTTTGCCCGATCCGATCCGACCAGGCACCCATCAGAGGAATCAACAGAGCTAGAAGCGTCATGCTACCCGTATTGAGTACGAGCGCGGTGGCGAGGGGAACAGCCGTCACCGTCACAAGATAGGTCGTCAGATAGACGTACAGCAGGTAGAATGCCACGCCGTGCAGCCATACGAGGCCGACGACTTTGGCCACGGCAAGTCGCTGTGTCGTGAACACATCGCGGACGGGGGAAGAAGCGAGTCCTCCTGCCAGGCGGATTGTTTCAAAAGCCGGCGACTCCGGAACTCCGGTTCTCACGTACCATCCCGCCACGGCAATGAGGCCGCCCATCATGAAGGGAATCCGCCAGCCCCACTGATGGAGTGTGTCGTCCGCAAGAAGTGACGCGATCAGCGCTCCTACGCCGGACCCTAACAGCGCGCCGATCTGGGCGCTGAAGCCTGCCCAACTCCCGACATAGCCGCGTTGCGAAGCGCCGGCATGTTCGACGAGAAACGTGGCGGATCCGGTGAATTCTCCGCCGACCGACAATCCTTGGAGAAACCGGCAGAGTGTCAGTGCGATGGGGGCGATCGCCCCCATGGTTTCGTATGTCGGTAGAAACCCCACAAGGCAGGTCGGGATGGCCATGAGGAGGATCGACCAAGCCAACGCATTGCGTCGCCCCAACGTGTCACCCCAATAGCCGAACAGCATGGCTCCGAGAGGCCGCGCGAGAAATCCGACGGCGAAGACGCCGAAGGCGGCAATCAACGACACCGAGGGAGAATCGGATGGGAAAAACAGGGAGGCGAAGACAGGCGCGAAATATCCATAGAGCGCGAAGTCGTACCATTCGAGCACATTACCGACCGCTCCAGCCAGGAGCGTTCTTTTACTTGCGGAGGTTGGTGTGGACATGCCCATGCCGTGTTCGAAGTTTCTGTGCCGGAACCATGCGGCTCGTAGCGTGCGACAAAGTGGATCAACGGTGCAAGTCGTTTCTCTGTGCGCGTGCAATCAAGGGTTCAGCGTGAAATCGGGAATAGATAGAGGAAGGGCATACGATCCAACATTGCGGAACTCGTCCATGCGCCCGCATCTTCGATGCCGGGGGGTTCTGCACGATAAGGCTGCTGCTGTTCTGCATCATGGGGGCGAGCCAGAGTATCTGCGAGGTGCTGACGGGCCGTGGTTTATGCCGCGGGTGTGGGTGGTGTGGCCGAAGATCACAGGGGTGGGGACTCCGCCTTGCAATCGTGATGGGGGTTTCGACATGAGGCCCCCCCCCTCT
>CAZVEZ010000184.1:0-5509 GCA_964626135.1 uncultured Nitrospira sp. | reverse complement strand
ATGTAAAGGGATTCTGGGAAGTGCGGGGTTACTCGAACAGCGCGTTCCCCTGGGAAAATGATCGATATGGGTAACACCGTCTAGTCGGCCTACACCCTCCCCTTCCATTGATAAAAACCGTTACACCACGATTCATGCACGCGCTCGGTCAACGTTTATCACTCGCAATACTCTGTCTGGCATGGTGCCTCGGAATAGTAGGCAGCGCTGCAGCCGCGCCCTCATCGCGTTCAAGTGACAGCTACATCCGGCAGGTTGATGACCTCTCCGCGCTTTGGAGTTTCTACAAGCAGACCTACATCCAGAATGGCCGGGTGATCAGCCTGGACGAAAACGGGATCACCACGTCGGAGGGGCAAGGCTACGCCATGCTCCGCGCCGTATGGTCCAACGATCGCGCCACATTCAACACCGTCTGGGCTTGGACGAAGCAATATTTACAGGTCCGCGACGACGCGCTATTCGCCTGGAAATGGAAAGGGACGGTGCTCGATAGAAACTCGGCGACAGACGCCGATACCGACATCGCGCTCGCCCTGATCCTGGCCGCTCGACGATTCGACCATCCGGCGTACGAGCAGGAATCATTGGCCATCATCAATTCGATCTGGAATCAGGAAATGGTTCACCTCGGCTCACGCAGCTATGTGACCGCCGGCAATTGGGCGCGAGATGAGGAGTATCCTACGATCCACGTCGCCTACCTGGCCCCCTATGCCTACGAGATCTTCGCCTCGGTCGATTCTCACCATCCTTGGACCCACGCGATTACGTCCAGCTATGCCATTCTGCACTGGCTCTACGATGATGAAGCGCTGCCCGTCCCTCCGGAACTCATCTATCTGGATAGACATACCGGAAAATTCGCGGTTCGGCATCCCGTGACAGGCGCCTCGTCGCCGTTCAGCTATGATGCCTTCCCGATCTTTTGGCGAGTGGCGCTCGATGCCGCCTGGTTCGGACGATCTGAAAGGCCTTTGCGGCTCAAGATGTTGGAGTTCTTCCAGCATGAATGGAAGACGCACGGCAAGTTCGTCGATCGCTATTCCCTTAAAGGCTTGCCTCAGTCGTCGAATGAAGGTCTTCCGCTTTATGCGACCGTCCATACCCTGGCTTTCCAGGAACAGCACGACCTCGCCCGCCTGTTGAGCGAGACCAAACTCGCCCCACTTGAAGCCGCCGCCCTCGCCGGGAAACGACTTCCCTACTACCTCCAGAATTGGCTGTGGTTCGGACAGGCCGTAACCCTCTCTCAAGCCCGTGACTACGATGAGTTCTTGGGATTCTTGCGCCCGTTCGATGTGGCCGGGTTCTCAACGCACTTCCCCTGGGAGCTCTTCGCCGTCACCGTCGGCCTCTTCTTGGTCGCCCGATGGCATCCTGTTCTGAAGGTCGCCTTTCTGATTTGCGGATTCAGCCTGTGTCTCCGCTACCTTCACTGGCGACTCTTTCATACGTTGAATGTCCTGGAACCCGGCGGCCTCTTTATTAGCGTGACCTTGTGGGCCGCCGAACTCTATGCCTTCACCACCGTCGTGCTACTGTTCATCCAGGTAGGAGTGGGTTGGAGATATCGGCCTGTCCGGCCCCCTGAGCTACCGAACGGCTTCGCTCCCTCGATCGACATCTTCATTCCGATCTATTCAGAGTCCTGCGACATCTTGGAGAAAACTCTGATCGGAGCCTCCGCGATGGAGTACGGCCACAAACGGATGTACGTGTTGGACGACAGTCATCGAGAAGAGGTCTGCCGGTTGGCTGAACGGTTCGGAGCCCGCTACATCAAAGGCCCTCGTCAACATGCAAAAGCCGGCAACCTGAACCACGCCTTGACGCAGACCAATGGCGAACTGATCGTGGTGTTTGACACCGACCATATTCCCGTGACGACCTTTTTGAAGGAGACCGTTCCATTTTTTGCAGACCCCAAGATGGGCTTTGTCCAAACCCCTCACCACTTCTATAACCAGGATATTTTCCAGCGGGCCCTTAGCGCCGGCCCCCGCATTCCGAATGAACAGGACCTCTTCAACCACGCCATCCAAAGCGGACGCCAAGGCTGGCACGGCGCGTTCTTCGTCGGCAGCGGAGCCGTCTTTCGACGCTCGGCGATCACCGAGGTGAACGGATTCAACTTGATGAGCATCACCGAGGACATTCACACCAGCCAACACCTCCATGCAAAGGGGTGGAAATCTACCTTCGTCGACAAGGATTTGGCGGTCGGGCTCACCGCTGAGAACTTCGCGTCCTATATCGTTCAGCGGCGGCGCTGGATGCTGGGCTGCCTCCAAATTTTCTTCAAAGACAACCCGCTCCTGTGTCGAGGTCTGTCGCTTCGGCACCGGCTCGGTTACTTCGCCTCGCTCTACTACTTTTTCTTCCCGATCGCGCGAGTGGTGTTTTGGATCACGCCTCTCTATTTTCTGATGTTCCACCTCCATCCAATTTTCGCCGACGTCTCCATCCTCGTGGCCTATCTGCTGCCCTTCATGATCGTCCTCCCGATGATCTCGGCCACCTTGCTTCCCGGGTGGCCAAGGCTCATGTGGTCATCCCTGTATGAAGCGGCAGTATGTTTTCCGTTGTTTCGGTCAATGTTCGATCTGCTGCTCCCACGAAGCTTGGGGTTCAAAGTCACCCCCAAGGGCCTGCATTCGGAACGACACACATTCGACTGGCGATCCTCCGCAAGTCTGGCCATCGTCACCGTCATCACCCTCGCGGCAATTGTAAAAGGCCTGTGGGAGTTCTGGTATTTCGGCATCGAAAAGGACGCCTACTTCTTCAATCTCAGTTGGGCGGCCTTCAATCTCCTGACCCTGTTGGTCGGGCTGTTGATTGCCTGGGAAAAACCACAAAGGCGCACAGAGGACCGTATCCTCAAAGCAATTCCCTTCGAGCTACGCGCCAACAATCTGTCTATCCAAGGAACAACACACGACATGAGCTTAACCGGCCTCTCCTGGTGCGGAGCGCCACTCAACCCACTTCCTGCGACCTTAGAAATCAGGATACTCGACAGGGTACCCTTCACCTGTCAGGCTCGGATGGTCTATCATGACCGGCTATCAAGGCATGGCACCCGCTGCGGACTGTCATTTCTCAACCTCTCTGAAGAACATCGTCGTGTTTTGGTGCTCAATCTCTATGCCGATTCCGCCACATGGAGCGACGCTCATACCCACCGCCTGCGCAGCAGCATCCTGATGGCAGGGCACTTGCTCGTCGGCTTGCTCAAACACTTCACACCGCTACGATGCAGACGGCGGCAGATCCCCAGGCAAGGGAAACTCCGAATCGCCCGGGTTCAGATCGGAGAGAAACCGTACCATGTGGTCGTGCGAGATGAGTCTGCAAGCGGCCTCGGTCTGTTGATTTTCGCCAAAAAGATTCCGTTCACCACACCGTGGCTGATACAAGATATCAAGGGGCAGATCACGTCCTATCGCCCCATCTACTGCACCAGACTGTGGGGCGTGATGCCGCGTGTGGGTCTCCAGGCTATCCCCTCGACATCCGCCTCGCAGACAGTGTCCGCATTCGGCATGATGCGCCAGGAACTCTCATGCGGGAAAGGCTCCTGATTATGATGATGAGATTATGGTCCATTACCATGATCAGTCTGACGGTGTTGATGCTGACCGGTTTCAACTCGCGGGCGGACGCGGAAGGCTTTACTGAATCCTGGTACCTGTCACGCGGGCGCGCCAACATGGAAATCGAGAACTATAAAGCGGCTATCGAAGCCTATGAGAAGGTAGTGGAACGCAACCCGAACCACCGTGAAGCTATGCGTAGTCTCGGCCTCGCCTATGAAAAGCAGGGACTCAAGGACAAAGCCATCGAGACATTTGACCGCTATCTCGCCAAATACGACGATGATCCTGAAATTGCCTTTGACCAGGCGCAAGCCCTTGAGTGGTCGCGCTATGCCTACCGCGAGAAAGACATGTTGAAGTATTACCGTATGGGACTGGCGCGCAAGGACGATTCCACCATGCGCCTCAGGTATGCGACGCACCTGGCGCGGCACAAGGAAACCAGCCAGGAAGCCATCGTGCAATATGACAAGGTACTCGACCGGCAGCCACATAATCCCGAGGCCCACCGGGGACTGGCGAAAGCCTATGCCTGGCTGGGGAACAACGATCAGGCCCTCTACCACGCGAATCTGGCTCGGCAATCTGCGAGACAGGAGCCGGGCGATTTGACGACCCTGCGCCAAGACATGCTCAAAGGACGCGAACCGACGGTCGAAGGGGTGATCGGGGTGATCGCTCAGCCTAAGCAACCCTTTGAACTCTTCGGGGTTCGAATCGGGTCGCGAGGCAGGGTCGATCTCACACCGTTCACTACCACGATGATCGAGATCGGCAGCGAACATTACTGGAACTCATCGGAAAATCGAACGGGCGGCTATCTCTTGTTGGGTAATCAGATTCGCTTCAATCCCTCGAATCGCTTCGACGCGATTCTGGAATACCACGGAGCCCCACGCGGCGACGGGCTCGCATATAAATTTGAGTACACACACGAACGCCAGTCCTTTTCGATCCGTCCGGGCGTGAAACGCGAATTTCTGTACGACTCCTTCACCGCCCTGGCTGGATCCCGCAACACGGGTCAGCTGATCGGCCTCGCTCGATCAACCCTGTTTTACAGTACGGTCACTTTCGATGCGGGATCAGTTCATGTTGACGCCACACCCTTCGCAGGCTGGGTGACATCCGAAGGTCTCAGCTCTAATGGCCAGATCGGGCTGGATTTGAAGACCTCTCTCCCACTGTGGCGAACAAACCAATGGGACCTGTCGGCTGAATACCTTTTCTATCTGACGCACTATGGAGAAAATCAGGGCGGATTCGTCCTCAGTACACAGGAACCCTTGCCGGGAGGATACTTCAGCCCTCAGGTGTTCGTGAATCAGATCCCACGATTAGCCGCCCTTTATACTTTCGAGAATAAAGACGAATTCTCATTTGCAGCGGGCCCTGCGCTCCAATACGTCGACCAAGCCACTCAAGCGGCGGATTTTCGTCTCGGAGGCGATGCCCATGCTGCCTACACCAACCGCCTGTCAAAAGTATGGCTGTTGAAATTGATGGCCGACTATACGCAGATCGCCGATATCTATACGCGGATTCAATTCAATGGCTTCTTGGTGTACACCTTCTACTAAGGCGCAGACCCTTTTCTCTTCGATGCACAACATGTCAGGTGCCATACGCACAGTAGAGCTCTGGCCGGTGGATGTGCCCATCACTGATCCCTTTGTCGTGGCTACCGGCACACGAACGACGGCGGAGAACGTCTTTCTCCGTGTCACCTTGGCGAACGGGGCACAAGGATATGGCGAAGCGGCGCCGTTTCCAGAGGTCGGAGGAGAAACTCGCGAGAGCTGCCTGCTTGCGCTTCACCGGCTGGGACACGCCATCCTTGGTCGCTCAGCCACAGACTACCGACAGATTGGCTTATGGTTCTCCGAACAGGCCCCCAATCATCCCGC
>CAZVEZ010000183.1:0-5566 GCA_964626135.1 uncultured Nitrospira sp. | reverse complement strand
GGCTTTCAGCGAGCGGGAAATATCGGAAATTTCCTGCTGGCGGGATTCCGAATCACTCCGCCCCTGCATCAGCTGGAGATAGTCGACAATCAACAGGTCGAGCCCACGTTCGGCTTTTAGCCGACGCGCCTTTCCTCGCATCTGCTGCACGGTGATCCCGCCGGTATCATCAATATAGATCGGTGCTTGTTCTAATCGGCCTGCCGCCTCCGCTAGACGCCACCAATCCTCTTTTTGAAGCTTGCCGGTTCGAAGCCCGTGCGAATCAACCCGCGCCTCCGAACTCAGCATGCGTAGGACGATCTGCGGTTTCGACATTTCAAGGCTGAAGATGCCGACCACCGTACCGGCGTGGATGGCGGCATGCACCGCCATCCCTAACGCCAGGCTCGTTTTCCCCATGCTGGGCCGCCCCGCGACGACCACGAGGTCGGAAGGTTGGAGCCCCGCTGTGATGTCGTCGAGATCATAAAAGCCTGTGGGAACACCCGTGATATGTTCTTTCCGTTTTGACAGCTTGTCGACGAGGTCGAGACTTTCCTTAATGATGGAATTCAGCGGAGTAAACGACCGGTCCAGTTTGCCCTGGACGATGCTGAACACCGACCGCTCGGCGAAATCGAGCAGGTCATCGACTGAAGAAGTGCCTTCATACCCACGCGTGAGAACTTCCGTGGAGGTATGGATCAACTCCCGCAGGAGCGCCTTGTCGCGCACAATCTTGCAGTGATAGCGAATGTTGGCAGAGCTGGCCACGCTCTGCACGAGTTCCGCCAAATAGGCGGCCCCCCCGACGGCCTCGATCTCACCCTGCGCCTTCAACCGTTCAGTCAACGTGATCTGATCGATCACTTCTCCGAGCTCCGATAACTCCAGCATCGCATGATAGATCTTCCGGTGCGACGTGCGGTAGAAATTCTCTTCGACCAGCAATTCCATCGCTTTGGCCATCGCGCTATTGTCGAGGAGCACGGCGCCGAGGACGGACTGTTCAGCCTCCAGATTTTGCGGGGGCAGTTTGGGCTGGGACAGATCGGCGGATGACAGGGGTTTCATGACTGTTCCTTTCCCCTCCGCCGAGACCTGCGGGCCGAAGCCACCAGGTCGACAAGCGCCATCTTCTTCGAAAACTGATTCAGATTCCCTGATCTGCGGCCGGGCGCACGCGCCGCGAGGGGTTCGACCACCAGCACGTCATCAGAACCTATCCCCGGCGCGCCGACCACTACCACGGCTGCGGCCTGCTGAGCCAACCCCGCTGTCACCGCCGCGGACACAAGCGCGGCGTCGCTCCCCTTCATGGTCTGCTGCACCACGCGAGAGCGAGTTCGACGCAACTGCGCCGCGATCGCCGTCAACAACCGGGTAGCCCGGCGTGGCGCAGCGACAAAATAATCGATTCGCGCGGCAGCTGACCCCTCTTCAGGAAACTTAACGGTACGGAAGAGCCGATCCACATCCAAGCCAAAGCCGGTTGAGGGCAACGGCCTGCCAAATCGACCAATCAAGTGATCGTACCGTCCGCCACCGCCTAACTCCGCCCCCATCCCTTCGGCAAACACGTCGAAGACGACGCCATCATAATAGTCAAACCCGCGAAACTCGCCAAGATCCAGAATCAACGATTCCCGGTGTCCTGCGGCACAGAGCAATTGATATACCTGGGAAAGCCGTTCGAGCGGAGCGTCCAATGCCGGATCGCCGGCCGCGAGGACCCGTCCTCGCGCGAGAACATCCTCTTGACCGTATAACTCAGGCGCTTCCCGAATGGCGCGCGCCGCTGTTTTTGAGACTCGCTCGCTCGCAAGGACCTCTTCAAGCCTAGGAAGATCTTTTCGTGCCGCCGCCTGCTCGGCTAATTTCTGACCCTGCGCCGACAGCCCGGATCGCATCAGGAGCCCCTTAATAAAGCCCACATGTCCCAACGATACGGTAAAGGACTGAAGACCGATCGTATGGAGACACTCGATCATCAAACCGATGACCTCGCTGTCGCTCATCACATCATCCAGCCCGATGAGCTCCGCTCCGACTTGGAAAATTTCTCGACCACGTCCGGCATGTTCTCGCTCATAGCGAAAAACAGACGTTCGATAGGAAAGACGCAACGGCAACGTCGTGCCGGTCAGCCCCATTGCCACCGTTCGGGCAATCTGTGCCGTGGCATCCGGACGAAGGAGCAGTGTCCGCCCCGTCGTACGATCGACGAATTGATAACAGTGTTCGATCAGTTCCGGTTCAAGCCCCGGAACCAGCACGTCGAGATACTCGAACGTGGGAAGAATGATCTCATCGTAGCCCCAGCGGTTGACTTGCGCGAGCAACTGTTCTTCGAGGCGGCGGACCTGCCTCGCAGCATGAGGAAGAATCGTCGCCATGCCCACGGGGACGAGCGAACGCTCACGGGACGACGCGGCCGACCCCGAAGAAGGACGAGACTTCGGATGAGCGGAGACCATGGCTGACCTGATGGATGGCGCGCGGGGATTAGGACAGGGCCGCGACTTTAACTGATAGAATGTCTCTGCTGGATTTGATCGTCTCAAGCACCTGGGCCGGGAAGGCTGCGTCAGAGCCAATGATGAGCAGCGCGTTTCCGCCCCGTTTTTCAAGTGCGCATTGCATCCTGACAATATTGATCTGGTTGTCTCCGAGCACCTTCCCCACCATCCCGATCACCCCGGGTCGATCGATGTTATGGATCAGAAGCATGTGCCCTTCCGGTACGACCTCAACATTGAACTGATCGATCTCTACGACGCGAGGATCTTTCTTATGATACAGCGTGCCGGCCACCTGATACGCCTTCTTACCCGCCTCCACTCGCACCCGGATCAAACTGGTAAAGTCACCTGCATCGGAGTTCTTGACTTCCTTGACTTGAATACCCCGCTCTTTGGCAACAATCGGCGCGTTCACATAATTGACCGGGGCTTCCATAATCGGAGTCAATAATCCCTTCAAGACCGCAATCGTCAGCGATGCCACCGACAGGGTGGCCACTTCTCCGCTGTACTCGACCGTCACCGATTCGATCCCGCCTTCACAGAGCTGTGTTTGCAGCTTACCGAGTTGTTCGGCTAGAGAGAGATAGGGCTGGAGCCTCGGAAGCAATTCAGGAGAAACCGACGGAATATTGACGGCTCCCCGGGCGATCCCCTTTGTGAAGTAGTCGACAATCTGCTCGGCGATCCCGACGGCGACATTTTCCTGCGCCTCCGTGGTCTGGGCGCCGATATGAGGCGTGCAGATGAAATTCTCCAACGTCAGCAATGGATTGTCGGCCTTCACCGGTTCTTCTTCGAACACGTCGAACGCCGCGGCAGCCACGCGCTTGGTTTTCAAGGCTTCGAACAGATCCCCTTCGTGAATAATCCCGCCACGCGCGCAATTCACAATCATCACACTTGGCTTCATGGTGGCGATCGTCTGGGCATTGATCATACCCTTCGTTTCAGGCGTCAACGGCGTGTGCACGGAAATGATCTCTGCTCGCCGAAATAACTCGGCCAGCTCCACCATCTCGACACCCATTTTCTCCGCCCGATCAGCCGCCAAATAAGGATCGAAGGCGATCACCCGCATCCCGACGCCTTGAGCCAATTTCGTCAGATGACTCCCAATCTGACCGATCCCGACGATGCCGAGCACTTTATTATAGAGCTCGACGCCCATGAACTTATCTTTTTCCCACTTCCCGGCCTTGACCGATGCCGTCGCTTGAGGAATCCTTCGGCTCATCGCGCAGATCATCGACATCGTATGCTCGGCAGTCGTGACCGTATTACCGCCCGGCGTATTCATGACCACGATGCCCCGACGGGTGGCCGCGGGAGTATCGACATTGTCCAAACCTGACCCGGCCCGGCCCACGACTTTCAAGCGTTCGGCTACCGAGATCAGTTCTTCCGTGACCTTGGTGCCGGACCGTACGATCAGTCCATCGGCGTCTTTGATCTCTTTGAACAGCTCTTCTTTCGGCATCTTGGATTTCACGATCACCGTGAATCCAGCCTTTTCCAACAACTCTACGCCCTGCTTCGACAAACTGTCGCTGATCAGAATTTTCATGCCCATTAGTATTTGCCTTATCGTCAGAGTATCGAAGCCTGCTCCCTACGCCATGAGTATTTCTTGCGCCTTTGCAACACCGCTCCCAAGCTTCACGGGATGCCCCAACCCTTTGAGCGTCATTTCGACGGCCGCTACCGCCATAATGATATCGAAGCGATCCATGTAGCCCATGTGTGAGAGCCTGAAGATCTTCCCCTTCAAATGGTCCTGCCCACCGGCCGCCGTAATGCCGTATTGGACACGCAGATTCTTGTAAATAGCCTGTCCATCCACGCCTTCCGGCGCTGAAATAGCCGTGAGGGCGTCGCTGGGCGACTCTTTCGGAAACAATGCCAGCCCGGCGCCCTGTATCCCTTCACGCATGGCCCTTGCCAGCATGGCTTGGCGGCCGAATACGCCCTCAAGCCCCTCCGCCTTCATCATCTTCAGCACTTCCTGCAATCCGACAATGAGGGATACGGCCGGTGTATACGCCGTCTGGTTCTTCTGCTGGTTCTCGTGCTCTTTCTTGAAATTGAAGTAGAATGCCGTGTTCTTGACTTTCTCCGCCAATTGCCAGGCCTTATCGCTCACGCTCACAAACGCAAGGCCCGGTGGGAGCATCAGCGCCTTTTGCGACCCCGTCACCACGACATCGACTCCCCATTCATCGGTTTTGATGTCGAATACGCCGAGAGCGGTAATGGCATCCACGACAAGAATGGTCTCGCCATAGGGTTTCACAACCTCCGCAAGAGCCTTGACATCATGCGCCACACCGGTGGACGTTTCGCTTGCCTGCACATACACCGCTTTGATTCCAGGATTTTTCTTCAGCGCATCGGCCACCGCCTGGGGATCGACAGCCCGACCCCATTCCACCTTGATTTCGGTCACCTCGGCGCCGAACGTCTTGCAGAGCTTGGTCCATCGCTCGCCGAACTTCCCACCGTTAATGGTGAGCGCTTTATCGCCGGGAGAGAGAAAGTTCGAGACGGAACCTTCCATGCCTCCGGTTCCGGAAGCCGCCAGCATCAGCACGTTGTTTTTCGTTTGGAACAGCCACTTGAGTCCATCACGGACCTCCGCGAACACTTTATCGAACTCGGGAGCGCGATGATGGAACATAGGCCGCGCCATAGCCAGCAACACGTCAGGTGGCACAGGAGTCGGACCCGGAGCCAGTAAATACCGCTTCAGCATCGACTGATCCTCCTACTTCCTTCCGGATACATCGTGAGAAATCTTACGAGGGAAGGTGGGACGATACCACTGCCCCCCAAAATCTGTCAAGGCGATGAATCGTGTAGACACGCGCTTTTTCGGACCGTTAACCCGCATTACTCATGACGGTTCGTCGCGAAATCGTCGAGAACGCGTTCCTCGTGAAGCGTATCTCGCATCTCGCATGCGTCAACACGGACTCACTCATTCCGTCCCGCGCTTCACGCTTCACGAACGACGAGCGACGAAGAAAGTGGCAGCGAATCTACAATGGCAGCAGAAGTGATCA
>CAZVEZ010000182.1:0-5616 GCA_964626135.1 uncultured Nitrospira sp. | reverse complement strand
ATTGAGGGAACACGATGCACGGGGATGAGCACGACCGCTTTTCTTGCCGGTCTCGTAACTGGAATCGGAACGGGTTTGTTGTTGGCGTCTCAGTCAGGCGCCAGGACACGCCGTCAACTCCACAGTGTAGCCAAAGACATGCAGGAGGAAGCGAGTCACATTCTGGGCGACGTCAAAACTTCAGTTGGAAAAGTGATCAATCAGGGAAAGAGTCTCGTAGGGTAAGCGCCCTTGAGATTGCGACCAGGATTCTTCGATGGACAGAATCTGATGTGTAGGGAGAAGAACAGGCACAACATCTTGGGAGATGGCGTATGCGATGCCAACGTTGTCAAGGATGCATGATCCGCGATCATTTTATCGATCTCCTGAATGGGAGCGGTGAGTTGGATTTCACAGGATGGCGCTGTCTGAATTGTGGAGACATCACCGATTCCGTCATTCTGCGTCATCATCAGTTGCCGTCATGCGCTCCGGCAAAATCGAGGCGACGCTGGTGGGGAGCCACAGTCATGCGCTCCGGTTCATAAAGAAGCGGGCTCAATGATTCTTTGCGTCGCTCTGTCGAAAAGACCGCACGGCAGAGGGTCTGCGTCGCGAATCACGTATGAGAGACCGCTCATGTCTGTAAAAGATCTCTAACAATGCGGATTACGGGCGATCGGTGGAGAGACGTTTGGCGAGACGATGGGCCAGTCGCACCATGCCGGCCGAGCGATCAGCTGGATCGAGCAGGACATTCATGACGTGCAGGTGGCTGGAGTCGGCCAGGGCTGCGGTAAGACCTCGCTCAAATTCTCCCTGGGTTGCGATCCGCGTGCCGATTCCGCCTCCGATCATGCCGCAGATTTCTTCATAGCGCCACTCGTGGACGTCGTTGAAGGGGCCTTCAAGAATTTCCCGCTCAGTGGAGTACCCTCGATTATTCAGGACAACGACGATCGGTGTGTGGCCATATCGCACGGCGGTCGAGAGTTCCGTTCCTGTCATTTGAAACGCGCCATCACCCACCAGCACGATCGGTCGGAGTGCAGGATCGGCAAATGAGGCGCCCACAGCTGCCGGAACAGCAAAGCCCATTGAGGTGTAATAGGCTGGAGAGAGGAACTCGAATCGCCGGTGGACATGGAGATCGGCTGCGGCGAACAGCGATTCTCCGACGTCGGCGATCACGAGAGTTCGCGCATCCAATAGACTGTCCAGGTGTCGAAAGAGGCCATTCAAGGTGATGGGGGCATCCGGCGCAATGATGCCTTGTGCGATGGGAAGCGGTGGTGGCAGGGGACGGGAAGGAAATGAAGGCAGGGGGTTGGTGACCAATGCCTTGACAAAGTCTTGAAACCGGATCGCATCGTAGCGATGGTGTTTGATGGCGACCCGATCCGCTGTCGCATGAATCGTGCGGCCTTCCGATAACAGAGGCGAATCGGCATTGAGATCTTCGACATCGGATAAGATCGACCCCAGGATCAGCAGGCAGTCGGATTCATTGATGAACTGTTGCACCTCATCGCGCGCGATGAGGCCGCCGTACACTCCGACGTAGAGGGGGTGGTCTTCACGGATGACGGATTTACCCAGCAGGGTCGACGCGATGGGAACGTTGAGACGTTCGACCAAACGGGTGAGATCGTCTTGCAGGCCGAACCGCCCGATTTCTGCACCCGCTAAGATCGCAGGCCGGCTGGCGGCCGCCAACATGGCGCGGACTTCGGCAATCGCTTCGTCCAGCGCGGCAGTATTGCTTGGCTCATCGTCGAGACACAAGGGCCGTAGAGGGCTTGCCAGCGGCGTATGCACGAGATCGCGGGGGATTTCGATGTAAATCGGGCGGCGATAGCGCAAAAGCGCGGCAAACGCCCTATCCATTTCTCGCTCAGCGGTCGAAGGATCATCCAGCGAGATGGCAGCCACCGTGATCTTCTCGAAGACCTCGCGTTGTGTCGAAAAATCCCGCACCATGTGATGCATGTAGGGCGTGCGAACACGCTCGGAGAGTCCCGGCGATCCGGTCAAGAGGACCACGGGAGACCGTTCGGCATAGGCGCAGGCGATCGCGTTCACGCAATTAAGCCCGCCGACGCAGTAGGTCACGCAGACGGCCCCGATGCCATTGATGCGCGCATAGGCATCTGCCGCGAACCCCGCGGAGTCCTCGCGTGTAGTCCCGATATGTTGGATCTGTGAGGCTTCGATCAGTTGGTAGAGGCTGAGGACATAGTCTCCCGGGATTCCAAAAATATGGCGGACTCCCAATTGGTGGAGTCGTTCGATCACGGCGGAACCGATGGTCGGTATTCGTTTCATCATTGGACGTCCTGGTTCATGGAACAAAAAGTATGTCGTATGGTGCACATAGTCGCAGCAAACCATAGCGCGGGGCAGCCGTCAAGCGATCAGATGCGATGGAGGGGCTTGACGTTCGGTTCGCGCCGTTGGATAAGTACACGATGGCACGTGTGGATGACAACCCTCGAGGTCGGGTTCGCCTTTCGCGCACACGCGCGGTTGAGACAGGGGGGCATCTATGGATCTATGCCGGTTATATCGAAGAAGCCAGCAGCGAGTTGGTTTCGGGCGATGTGGTCGATGTGATGGCGCCGAATGGGCGATTCTATGCCAGAGGGCTCTACAATCCTGAGTCCAAGATTCGAGTGCGGATTCTGACCTTTGCCGACGAGCCCATTACCGAACAGTTTTGGAGGGGGCGAATTGCGCAGGCAATCAAGTTGCGTCACCGGATTGTCACCGGCACCGATGCGTATCGCCCTATCTATGGAGAAGCGGATCTGTTGCCGGGCTTGATCGTGGATCGCTACGACGATGTGTCGGTCATGCAGACGCTGTCTTCCGGTATGGATCGGCGGAAAGACCTGCTGGCCGATCTCCTGTGTCAGGAGTCAGGAGCCACGCGAGTGTATGTGCGTAACGATGCCAAGAGTCGCACGCTGGAGGGACTGCCGATGGAGAGGGGATTTCTCCGCGGGGGCGGTGAGACGACGGTCGAGATCGAGGAAGGACCGGCCCGATTTCTCGTCGACATCGAACGCGGGCAGAAAACCGGCTGGTTTTGCGATCAGCGGGAGAATCGATTAGCGACGGCTCGGCTCGCGACAGGCGCAGAGGTGCTTGAGGTGTTTTCGCATACCGGAGCCTTTGGTATTCATGCCGCGCTTGCGGGAGCGAAGTCGGTCGAAGGGCTGGATGTGAGCGAGGAGGCGTTGGCGCTTGCGCGCAAGCATGCCGTGCTTAACAAGGTGGACGGTCGTTGTGTCTATCGATCGGCGGAGGCGTTTGAGGAGATGCGAAAGTTAGAACGGGCGGGGCGTCAGTACGATCTGGTGTTGCTCGACCCCCCTGCGTTTGCTCGCAGTAAACAGGCTGTGCCGCGGGCTCTGGCCGGCTACAAAGATGTAAATCTGCTTGGCATGCGGCTCACGAAACCGGAGGGGTTTCTCGTGACGAGCTCTTGCTCTCATCATGTGACGGAACAGGAGTTTTGGACGGGTATTCGCCTTGCCGCACGAGATGCGAAGCGGCAGGTCCGTCTGATCGAACAGCGCGGCCAGGCCGGCGACCATCCCATTCTCGCCACTATGCCTGAAACACGCTACCTCAAGTGTTTCGTCCTGCAAGTATTGTGAGCGAGGCAAGCGAGACGTGCGGGAGAGGCGCGATTCGCGAAGATGATATTTCCGATCCGTCACGCTTTTCGCGCGCTTCTCGCCAGTCTCGCACGAATAACTAGTCGCTTGGTGGTTCGAAGTGACCTGAAGGTCTGTTCTGCCAGGGGATGGTTGACTGTTTGGCTTGCTTGACAAGGCTACGCAAATTCACTTCTGCCGCACGGAGCAACTTCGGTTCACCGCTTTGCACGATCGCGGTCAGAAGGACGTACAGCGAGCGATCCATCTGTGATCCGGCGAGAATGCGTTCTGTGACAGGATCGGGGCCAGCGGGGGCGGAGGTTACCTCTTCCTCTGGATCGTCAAACAAGGTACGAAACGAGGTCGGATGGTTGAAGAGCCAGGCAGGAGGGATCTTCAAGGCGGCAGCGAGCGCTTCGAGTATTGAGGCAGAAGGATCGACCATTTCTGCCTCGATGTTCTCTAACACATGAGGTAAAAGATGCGATTTAGCCGCTAAGTCGTCAATCGAATGGCCACGCGAGATACGCCACGCTTGAATCTGTTGTCCGAGCGCCATGGCGCCATAGTACAGAAACTGCCCCCCTCTCCGCAACTTCTCTCTGCCGGGCGATGACCTGATAGGCCTTTGAACACAATGGTTTATGCGGAATTTCCCTCAGTGGAAGATGAGCGATGAAATCAGGTATAATGCTGATCGTTATTCATTCTCGATTCAGTGAGGAGGCGTATCATGCTGGGAACAGATATTCGCGGGATTATCGCAGAAGAAGAGGAAGTGCAAAGGCGTAAGGACGCCTTGAAATCGCTTCTCAGCATGCGTTCAAAACAGCTGCGTGAGTCGTTGGAACAGCGGATCAAACGAGCTCGGATTTGTGGAGATTGGATTCAGCTTTCCCAAGAAGAATGTGCCACGCTTCACAAGCAGGAAAAACTCTATCTCAAGTCTCAGTTTGATAAGCTTCAGCACGAGCAGGACCGGACCCGAGGGAAGTTGACCGCGCTCAAACGAGCGAAGGCGAGAGCCCAACGGATTCGCGCTGCCGAAGCCGCATCCGGACGGAAACGCCGCTGAACGAGTTCTCGTCACCGTTGCACTAGCGTGGTTGCATCACTTCCTTTCCTGACGCGTTCGCAAGGGGCGCATATCCGCGAGCTCCTTCTTGATAGACGCGTGCGATCACAGAATGGCGCCTTCGTAATCGAAGGCGCCCACGCAGTTCGAGATCTCCTGACCCGGTATCCCGAACAGATTCTCACCATCGTGACCGCTCGCGGTTATCGGCCCCAAGTGGGACAGGTTGACCGGCTGGTTCGGCCTGGCTCCTCGACCCAGCATTTCTCTTGTCCCGACCTCCAGTTCTCAAAATTGTCTGATCTGGACGCACCGCAAGGTATTCTTGCTGTGGTCCGGCAACCGACATGGGATGAAGGGGAGGTGCTGAGACAGCCGACTGTCTTAGGAATTTTTGGCGAGCAGTTGCAAGATCCCACCAACGTCGGGGCCATTATTCGAACGGCAGCAGCGCTTAATGCCAGCGCCCTGTGGCTTACGCCGGACTCAGCCGATGTCTATCAACCCAAGGTGGTTCGTGCAACGTCCGGTGCGTTGCTCGCGCTGCCGATCTTTATAACCAAAGATGTATCTGGATTGACTCGGCATGGCTGCCGGATCTTTGCAGCAGAAGCGGCGCAGATCGGGACCGTTCCGATCGGCGAGATCCATCAGGTGTCGCCGAAGCTTGTCATTGCTGTCGGCAATGAAAGTCGCGGTTTGTCGGTTCAGCTACGCAAGCAAGCAGCCACTCGATTTACCATTCCCCTCAGCCGCGATGTTGAGTCCCTCAATGTCGCGGCAGTCGTGGCCATCGCCACGTTTCACTTCTCGCACCTTCCTAAAAGGAAATAACCGATGGCTCATTCGTGCGTGTGAAGAGTCCTGATCATTCTGCGGTCGATCACCACACCG
>CAZVEZ010000181.1:0-5617 GCA_964626135.1 uncultured Nitrospira sp. | reverse complement strand
AGGCCGCCGGGTCCTGCATCGCCGAGTTATAGACGTCGTCGAAACGCCCCATGGTGTGGTCATCCTCCCCTATGCCGGGCCTTGGCGGCCCCTTCACCTGGCACCCTGCCCCTTGCGGGGCCTCATCCTGAGGTGTGCCCAAAAAAGGAGCCTCATCCTGAGGAGCCTTGCAGGGCAAGGCGTCTCGAAGGACGAAGCGGGCCGCCTCTCGAACACTCAAAAACCGGGGGCCGCGGGCCCCCAAGGCGCTCCGCGCCTCAACAAAGACCGGGGGCCGCAAGCCCCCGGACCCCCGTTCGCTGGGATATCAGGGGGTTAGAGAGGGCGCGCAGCCCCGGGCGCCACCCCGAGAATAGTCCCGGGGGCAGGCGAAAAAAAGCCTAGCTGCGGGAGGGGGTTGGGGGCTTTGAGGTGGATCAAGGGGGAAAAACAATTACGGCCCGCAAATCCACAAGCCAGTGGTACAAAATCAAGGACAGACGTGAATATCGTATTAGACATAGGCAGCAAATGATCTAACTCGGGGACACCGATCAGCTATGCGCACTTCGATGCCATTCTGTGTTCTGGAACGCCCTTTTGTGGTCTGGAGCGATGATGTCAATCGCGACCTTAAGGAGTTCCTCGAGCAGTTTGATGCTGCCCACTATGAGCGAGCGGCACATGCACTGGTCAGGAGTCTAGAAGAAGAAGCACAGTCAAAACCGACATCCAACGACCTGCCTTCCCACAATGGAAACGACCAAGGTCGCAAGGACATCTCTTCACTCAGCCGACTCTTGTGGCATCATGGCGTTGAAACCCTCGTAATGATGCTCGGCGCATATCTTCAGGCTCCGGGCGCTGTTCACGCCTACTTCCTGAAGTGCAGAACGGAAGACATCCGTGAGATTGCACGCATGCTTCTTGAAGATCGACTTCCCATCTGGAATAGAAGCATTAGCGGCTCCTTCAGCATAGAGAATCTCCTCCAAGGCATTCACCATTCTGCTGGTTGGACTATGAAGGAAGACACTATCCAGAAGTTTGCTCTTTCACTTAACGAAATGCTTCATAGCTTCACTCGAGAAGAGCACAGGTGGGAGTATAACAGCATCAAGCACGGACTCCGTGTGGGCCATGGCTCCTTCGCCCTTGCGGCAGGAATTGAAGACACTCCAGGAGTTGAAGCCTCAACCGAGGCGATGCAGTTGATAGGGTACTCACGCGAAGCGAGTTTCTTTGACATCGCGAAGCCTCTCAAAAACGCAACTAAGGCCGAGAATCGAGTAAACTTCCGGCTCGACAGCGTCAGTGTAACTTGGTCACTGGAAAAAGTTCTGTATGACCTACAGGCACTATCGTTTCTCATATCGAATACTGTTTCGGCGCTTAAGATCATCGGCGGGGTTCCGCCCGGAACCGTAAAGTTCCTGCGACCATCAGATATGACGCAATGGTGGCAGCAATACGAAGCACTTCACATAGGTACGGTTCCGACAGCATCATTTGGCATAGACATAGATGCATCACTCATCGATTTGCCGACAAGCGATGATGTAATCAACAGTTACCGTCATGGCACATGGAAGTGGTGAACCGATTTTCGCGCCTCTATGGCCTGTCTCTTCCAACGCCGCCGGCCTCTTGAGGGGGCCGCGGCCCGGCGCTGGCTGACTATCAGGTGACTACCGTCTCAGAACAAACGAAGCAACCAACTTGAACTGTCCCAGCTGTTACCAGAGCGGATCACCGCTCTGTTCAGTGAATTCGATCGCCTTCTTTGATGGCCACGATCTTGGCCGCCGAAGGCCAGCAGGCAATTCCACTCTGGCGCCACCGGTCAATTGATTAAGTTGCTCCTGAGTCAAATTCTTCACCTCCTTTATTCTTGCTCCCGCCGTGAACGCGTACCCACCCACATCTGCTTGCTCCAAATTCGCGCCTGATAGATTTGCTCCAGCAAGAACAGTCCCCCGTAGGTTCGCGCGTGCCAGTTCCGCCCTTACGAAACTGGTGTCATTGCACATTGCTCCCACCAAGTTTGCAGCATGCAAGTCCGCCTCATCAAACAACGCAGATGTCAAGTCCGCGCCGACCAGCATCACGTTGTGTAACCTGCAGCAGCTAAGGTCCGCATACTTGAGGTTTGCTTCAGAGAGATCCATCGCGCCCAGATCCTGCCCCAGAAAACAGATTCGCCCGAGCGCACCCAACACTGCCCCTCCGGTCGTTGCACCTATCCTATGGAGCATTTCTGCTGCTGGTCTGTGGCTTTCTGGCCACTCAATATCGATTCGATAGGATTCGCCATACATCTGCGCACTGCCCGGAGGCGGCAATGTAGATGCAACAGCATTCAACACGCATATCAACGCGACCTCTCCGCATCTCTGAAAATGCTCGAGAGTCCTAAACGAGAGCGTCCCATCAAGCCGGTGCGCCGGCATTCCTTCCCTAAGTGTCCAACTGAGGAACTCTGTCAACGCCTTCTTGATCACAAGCGCTTCTTCCGCATTCCCTGGATGCAAATCAAGCATCGCCTCGTCCTTCAAGAAGCGAAGCACTTGGTTTGTCATCTCAGCAGGACCGATCAGAGCACACCATTTGGGAGCAATGTCCTCTGACTCATCCTGAGTCATAAGATTCCTTGCAAACCGTTTTGCTGCTGTAAGCAACGCTCGACCTGCGAGGTACTCACCAAAGCTCTTGTGGATGAACTCAAACCCATCGCCGGATAAAATATCTCGTCGTGTGTGGATTTGCAGCGCCACACTCTGCAGATCTGCCGACTCAAGCGTCCCAAAACGCTTTTCCATATTTGCATGATATTTCCGCAGCTTCCGAAAATCGTCGGCGCTCCCAGTTCTGCCATTGCCACGCCACGCCGCTATTCCTAGGCATTCCATCAACAAGAAGAAGTCCTGCTCACTCAATCCCCGCGCACTAAACAACTCCTTTTGACGATTCCTTTGAAAAATCTTCCTGAAGATATCTCTATAGACGAGGTTGCGATTCTCGGCGGCCTCCTTCCATTTGCCTCGCGAGTAATCCGAAACTATCAGCAAGTGCAAAAGCAAGGGTTCGGCGTTTAAATCTTTCATGCTGGGGTCACTTATAGATGCTGGTGTTCCTTCATCTTTGTATCCCCTTAACTTCTGCCAACTTCCCCAATAGACTATACGCTGATCTTTCTCACAAAGATGCGCTTCATCAAAGATGTCATTCCTGCAATCTTCGTCGTGATATCCTAATCCAAGGTCAACTCGCTCAAGAGGGGTAAGCGGCGCTACATTCAGCATCTTCGAAACGCCAATATCTGCTTCTCTTAAAGCATCTTGGCATGCCACCGATCGGCCTAAAATCATTGCACGCACTGGCGAGCCGCTCGAATTCAGTTGGATCAGGAGGTTCTTGATAGAGAAGATAAATTGTCGAGCTAGTGATCTTGACGCGTCGTCGGAGTGACTTAGCTCATCGAGACCGTCGAATATTAGAAGCAGTGGCTTTGAATCTGTCGCGCGCCAGAGAAGCGGATTCTCTGGCAAACCTGCGCTACCTCTCGGATCATGCTCATTGTTTTCACGCTGGAGATACTGACCAATTGCCGTATAAATATCCGCCGAAAGCGCCATGTGCTGCAACTGAACAAAGGCAACATGATGCTGACCACGGTTCACTACCTCGCTACCGAACGCTCTGGCGAATGACGACTTGCCACTACCTGGCCCTCCCGCAACAACACGGATGGGGTCCGCTTTCGCGTCTCCGTCTAACCAGTGCTCTGCGGTTTCATGCAAGTCAGCCACATACGCTACACGGCGCTTGCCAGTGATTTCTCCATCCTCAGTTGTGGTCTCGAATTCATCGTTCCAAGAACAGCGCAAACGAAGGTAGACGCGCGACAAGGGAATCTCGTCGTCTGTATCGGGTGAGAATATCGGCTGGCGATTGTAGAGTCCTCGAATCCAAATGCTGTGGCGTAGCCAATCCAAATTGCGATTGGCTGGACCGGCGCCTATCCCAAAGAAGGCTTCCGTCAGCGGCCTATAGAATGCCGGATCCTCGATTAAAACCCTCGCCCCCTCTTCGCGGAGCGCGGCATCAAATAGTGCGTTGAGTTGCTCCTCCGGAATGTCATGTTCTGGGGAGACTGATTTGGCAATAGCTGGCAGGAACTCAGATAGGGTCTTCAGAGACGAAAGCTCCTTTGGATTATAGAAAGTTGATGCGGTAAGATGATCTTCGGAAGTCTCTTTGAGTAGCGACTCGGTTGGTTCCTTCAGAACAGCTTTGAATTCATCTACCGTGAGTGGAGAATGGAGGCGTGGCTCCCGGAGCACTACAAGAAGAGCACGTGAAGCGGTCTCATGAAGCCATACCCAACCGCGCGCACTAGGAGACTCGTCCGTTTCGCCGATTGCGAGCCGAATGGCTTCGGCTAAGTTAGATGCAGCGCCTACCACGCTCCCAGAGATGCCACTGATGAGAGTCAGGGAGATTTTCGTCGCAAGGACAGACCAGTCGCGCTTTCTCTTTGGAGGTTTGACAACTACCGTCATCGAGCCTGCCCCTTTGAAGAATCTGTACCCCTAGACATTGGGCCCTTCTAACCGATCCGCGTCGCGAGGTGTGACTTGGACGGCAAATACTAATCAGATATTCGCCAAATGGAAGCCGCCTCGCGATCGGTGTCTGCATCTATTGCGCACGCCCAATCGATGCCGCTTCGGCTTCGCGCAGGTTGGTCCGGACAGGCCTTCGGCCTTCCTCACCCTTCGAGACGCTCGCTGCGCCCGCTCCTCCGGGTGAGGATCTTTTTTGGCTGGCTGCGTTGTGTCGGCCACCCTGGATCCCGGATCGCGCTCGCTCTCGCCCGCTTGTCCGGGATGACGCGGGGAGCGCGGGGGAAGCGCGGGCTGTTCGTCTTTCCCTACGCGCCGAGGAGCTGCCCGAAGTGCGGGGAGAAGGTGGCGTAGGCGAGGCCGCCGACCTGCGCCAGCGGCATGGCCACGGCGAGGGCGCGCGCGGCGAGGCGGGCCTGCGGGCGGTGCCGCGGCAGCTCGGCATGCAGCGCGATGCGCTCGTCGCCGCCGCGCAGGAAGACCCACCAGATAAAGAGCGCGTCGACCGCGAGGCCGAGCAGCCAGAAGGCGACGATGAAGGGTTGCCCGGCATCGAAGCGCAGGTAGGCGAGGACGTGGGGCACCGCGCCGGTGAGGATACCCGCCCCCACCAGCAGGCAGGGCAGCGACAGCCAGAAGGCGAAGCCGCCGTAGAGGCGGTTCAGCGGCTGCCGCAAGGCGGGATCGGCGGCGATGCGCGGGCGCGCCAGAAGGCGGCGAGGCCCAGCACCATCAGCAGGACGGGCAGCCAGAAGTATTGCAGAACGGGCTGGAGAAAAGGCGGCAGCATGCGGGGTTGCCTCGGGTGGGTCGGGTCGTGTCGGGTCGCGTCTAGTCGGGCACAGCCTAGCCCAAAGGCTCTCCCTCACCCAGCTTCGCGTAGGCGTGCTTTCGCGCCCCCTCTCCCTTCGAGACGCTCGCTGCGCCCGCGTCTCCGGGTGAGGTTCTTTTTTTGGTTGGCTGCGTTGTGCCGGCCGCCCTGGACCCTCGCAACAAGTGCGAGGGTGACAATA
>CAZVEZ010000180.1:0-5632 GCA_964626135.1 uncultured Nitrospira sp. | reverse complement strand
TGGAAAGTTCGTGGCAATCGTCACCCACACGAGCCCGAGGCCAAGAATGGTGATGACGCTTGCAATGGTACCGCCCGAAGATTCTTGTTGAGCCATGACTGCTTCCTATCTGACCAGACCCAGCATAGGATAGGCCGCCGAAAAAATCGATGAATTGTCCGGTTTCTGCCAGCAGCGCGCGAGAAAGGCGAGACAGGGGAGAGTTCGTTGTGAGTTAAGGGTTAATTGTCTGGAGTTTCGACGATGTGATTTTCAAACCTGGTACAGCCCTCGGCGAGCAACCGATTGGTCAGCATCTCTCCGGGCCATTCGATGGGCAAATCCGCCGTAAAAATCCAGACATCTGGAGAGGTCCAGACAGGACCATGATCTTCAGGAAGCTCCGGATCGAACAGATCTGTCCAGACAGGCATGTAGACGCCATTTCCACATTGGGTGTGCAGATGCACGATCGTACGGGCACGGACGAGCGGGTCCAGATCGCGCCAGACTGCCGCAGTCTCATCCGCCAGCCGATGGAGCCGCACAGCATTTTGGGCATCGAACATGGCATACGCGGCGTAGACCGGCGCGTCGATCATATCGGGAGCCAACGCCAATTCAGGACATTGCGCCACGAGACCTTCCAGGAGAGCCCGGCGATGACGATCTTCCAGAGAATCGGGCAGTCCAGAGTCCGGCACACCGATCAATTCAAAAAAGAGAAACGCGGTGCTCTCGACAGGTGGATACAATCGGGCGGCAATGGACGTGGCCCGCTGAGAGTCTGCGACCGTGCTCAGATGCTCATTCAGCCCCTGAAGACTGAGTGGCTCCAGAGTCGAATCGGTCAAGAGTCGCGATTCTACGCGCACCACCGTTCCGGCGGAGAGCCGGAGATGCCGATGCAACAGATCCGCAGTCGCAACCGGGTCGATCTTCAATTTCAGTGGATGGGTCAGATTGGCTTGAAGAGGAAGCTCCAGCGCCGCCATCACGGCATAGGACAGTTTGTCGTCGGCCGGCCCATCGATCAGCACGGAGCAGGAGGCCTCCGAGAGGAGATCAAAAAGCCATTCCGCCATATCTTCATCCAACGCTGCCAGCACCGTTAAGAGATCATACTCCCGTCCTTGCTCCAGAAACGCCTGCAGCGTATCGATCGCTGCACCCGTATCGCCATGGTCATGACGCCGGGCATTGATCAAATGGACGAGATCTCGTGTGAGAGGGTCAGGGCGAGACCAACTCAACATAATATAGACAGGCTCCTGCTGCAGCACCGCATAGCACAGTGCTCCATGTTGCCAAACTTTTCTTGTGGTAGCAAGCGCTCCAACAGTTTATCTCCGCAGGGTCAGGCCCACCGATCGGAAGAGTATATGATTATGAACCGATCACCTTCACCAATACGCGTTTTCGCCTCAGTCCGTCGAACTCCCCGTAGAAAATTTGCTCCCAAGGACCAAAGTCCAACCGGCCTTCGGTGATCGCCACGACAACTTCTCGCCCCATCAGCTGTCGCTTGATGTGCGCATCGCCGTTATCTTCTCCCGTCTCGTTATGTTGATAGGTCCCGCCCTGAGGGGCGAGCGTGTCTAAGAATCGGTCATAGTCCTTGAGCAAACCCGGTTCGTCATCATTAATGTATACACTGGCCGTAATATGCATGGCATTCACCAGCACGAGTCCTTCCCGGACACCGCTCTTTTCGACTGCCGCTTCAACTTGTTGCGTGATGTTCAGGTAGGCGCGCCGCGTCTTCGTCTCGAACCAGAGTTCTTCGCGATAAGATTTCATGATCGTCGGTTCAATGGCCGCTTATTCTGCCGAACCGGATACTCAAGATGCAAGCCACATCAGCTCTCCCGCGCTATCAGTCATTCATGTGCTGCCGGTATATACTACTATGTCCGTCAAAAAAACGACTGCGTCGCCACGATCCCCACGACTTCGACTTTCAAAACACGCCCACCTCGATTTTCTTCCCAATTCTCCCCACTGATGAATCGCCTTCCTCCTCGCTTACCAGCTCGGATGCAAAGGTCTCACCGTCTGTCGAACAGGAAGCAGGAACCAGCAAGTCTTTTCTTGCAGCGCCTTGCGCCCATGCTAAGGCTCACCGCTTATACGCGAAATTCCTCGACAAAATTGACACTGCAGGAAGTTGGTGATAGGTATTTTCACAGACGAGACACGTGAATTGGATTCGCTCAGTAGGGAGGTGCTCGATGGCTGCGCTTGTTTGGAATCTGTCATCGGTCTTGAATCCGTTAGATTTGATGCTCCACTTCGCCCGGCAGCCTGAACCGGATTTAGAATTTACAGAAGAGGAACTCGATCAAACGATCACCACCAAACAATCACGAAACCCGATGCCTTCCCCCAAGAAATCCGGAGGAGGACGACCGGCCCTCTGGATCATTCTCCTTGCTCTAGTCGGTGGCCTGGCCTATGTCGCCACCATGGAGCCGGAGATGCTGGAAGAATGGCTGAGCCCCTATCTGGGTGAGAGTACCCCGCCACCTGTAGCCATGACACCGAAACCGGCGGCTCCACGGCCCGTGGCGCCGCAGGCACCCGCACCGCAAGCCATGCCCAATCCGAGTAACCAGGCCTCCGCCCCGTTGGCTCCAGCACCCTCTCCCGCTGCTTCTGTTGCTCCTGCGACACCGGTCACACCTTCTCTCGACCCGATGTTCAGCGAAGGACAGAAAGTGACCATCACAGCGGACGAGATGGCTGCCGGAGGAAATATTCCGTTATTCGCAGACTCATCGAGTAGTAAACCCGGGCCGATTGTTCGCCCAGGAACCTCACTCACCATCTTGGACGGCGATCTACAGCAAGGTGTCTGGATGTATTTGGTCCGCACCGACGAAGGCCTACGAGGCTGGGTATCTGAGAAACGTCTCCGCTTGAAATTCTAACTCTCTCATTGCCTCTCACGGGAGTTGGCACTGAATAGGCACTTTCTCGCTTATTCAGGCCATTGCCCTGTGCTATAATCCACCCGTTCTCAATCCCGTAACCACACCCTCAGTATCGAGCCGATCCCATGGCCACACTCACAGCGGTGATCTTTGACTTCGACGGCGTGATTGCGGACTCTGAACCGCTCCATTTCGCCGGTTTTCGGCAAACGCTGGCTGAAATCGGCATCACCCTGACCGAATCCGACTACTATGCCAACTACTTGGGGTACGACGATCTGGGCTGCTTTGTCGCAGCACTGACCGCACACCATCGTCCCACCGACACAGCTGTCATTGCGCAACTCATGCAACGAAAAGCCCATGCCTACCTGGAATCGGTGACGGACCATCTGGTCATTTTTCCCGGGGTACGCGAGTTCGTGCGTGAGGCCGCCTCGGTCTACCCTTTGGCCATCGCATCCGGCGCGCTTCGCCACGAAATCGAGGTGATCCTTGAACAGGCGGGGCTTCGAAAAGAATTTCTTCACATCACCAGCGCAGAAGACGTCACCAAAGGAAAGCCCGATCCACAACCGTTCCTCCACGCTCTCAATGCGTTGAACCGCCAACACCGAACGCAGGCCATCACTGCCGAGTCCTGCCTGGTGATTGAGGATTCAATTCCTGGTATCCGTGGCGCAAAAACCGCCGGGATGAAAGTCCTCGCTGTGGCACACACACACACGATCCAGGATTTGCATGAAGCCCATGCGGTCGCTCAGAACCTGTCACACGTTCGCCTCAGCGAACTCAGCGAACGCTTGTGGCCGGCCGCATAGGACCCGCGCTGTATGAGAATCTGCTCACTGTTGCCCAGTGCGACCGAAATCATCGCCTTACTTGGCTTGAGCGATGAGCTGGTCGGAATCAGTCACGAATGCGACTACCCTCCTTCTGTCAGAAATCTGCCTATCATGGTTGAACCGGTGGTTCCTCCTCATGGATTGGCCAGCGCCGACATCGACAGACAAGTCCGTCAGCTTGTGGCGTCGGGGCAACGACTCTATCGGCTGAACGTACATCTATTGCAGCAGGCTCAACCCGACCTGATCCTGTCCCAAGATCTCTGTCATGTCTGTGCCGTCACGCCGGACCAACTGCACGAAGCCCTGTGCTCCATGCCTCGGCAACCGACTGTCCTCACGTTGAACCCCCATACAGTCCAGGAGGTCATCGACGATGTCGTTCGGATCGGCGACGCCGCCGATCGACTCACGGAAAGCCATCGTCTTGCCGCACACTTGCGTGACCGACTCGAGGCTGTGCATACTCGCGTTCAGGTCATCGCGCATCGCCCTCGCGTGGCCTGTATCGAATGGCTTTCTCCGCTGTACGTTGCAGGACATTGGGTTCCCGAGATGGTCCAGCTCGCCGGCGGCCAGGATGTCCTCGCGCAGCCCGGTAGTCCTTCGCGGGTTACGACATGGGACGAGGTGCTGGCCGCCGCTCCGGATGTGCTCATCGTGATGCCCTGTGGTTTCTCCGTTGAACGAACGCAGACGGAGCTGTTTCAAATGATGCAGCAACCTGATCGATGGCCTCTATCCGCTGACCTGGCGGCGCGCACGTTCCTGGTCGACGCCTCCTCCTATTTCAGCCGGCCAGGCCCGCGATTGATCGACGGCATCGAACTCTTGGCGGCGCTCCTGCATCCGTCAGATCGTCACCCTATTCATGAATCCATGGCCTGCCGCCTTGGGTCGCTGCCGATTCACCAATACCCATGACGACACTTTCCGTCAGTCACGCGCAAGCCTACTGCACCTCGCTCACCAAAAAGAGCGGAAGCAATTTCTACTATTCCTTTCTGTTCCTCCCAAGAAAACGGCGCGCGGCGATGTACACCGTCTATGCCTTCTGCAAGGAGGTTGATAACGCGGTCGATGAACCCCCGGCAGGAAGCAATCCCCAAGAGGAATTGCGACGATGGCAAACCGAACTTGACGCGGCCTATCGCGGCACGCCGACCTTCCCGGTTACGATCAGTCTGGCGAACCATGTGAAGCGGCTGTCTATCCCGCAAGCCTATTTCAATGAGCTGATTAAAGGGGTCGAGATGGACCTCACTGCCTCACGGTACGACTCTTTTGAACGTCTCTCGCTCTACTGCTATCGTGTCGCATCGGTCGTGGGACTGATCTGCCTCCACATCTTCGGACCCACATCGGCCAGGGCGCAAGACTATGCCGTCAATCTCGGGATGGCGTTCCAACTGACGAACATTCTACGGGATATCGGAACAGACGCCGATCAAGGCCGCATCTATCTGCCCCAAGAAGACCTTGAAAAATTCGGCTGTACCGATCAAGCCATCCTCCAGCGGCAGGAGAGCGCGGAGCTCCACACGCTGCTTCACTTCGAAGCAGCGCGCGCCCATGAATACTACGCAAAGGCACAAGCGGCGTTCGAGGCCCTCTCGGCGCAGGAACAGCGGGCGCTGACTGTCTCTGAGATCATGCGCGCGGTGTATTTCCGTATTCTGCAAAAAATCGAAGGGCCGAAACATCGGGTATTCGGCCCGCGGGCCAGGCTCGCCACGAGCCGTCGGCTGGCTGTGGCCGCCGGAGTCTGGCTCCGCTCCCGATCCTCGTGACATCCACTGCCGCTCAGTCCGTCGTGATTGTTGGCGGAGGCCCTGCCGGCCTCACCGCCGCCTACCACCTTGCCCGTCAAGGCCA
>CAZVEZ010000179.1:0-5644 GCA_964626135.1 uncultured Nitrospira sp. | reverse complement strand
AGGCCGGGCTGCCGGTCGTCATCGTGAATCCGAGCGCCCCGGTCGGCATCGGCGACGTAAAACCGACCCCGACGGGACAGATCATCGTCGATTTCATGAAAGGCCGCATGCCCGCCTATATTGAAACCGGGATGAACATCGTGGACGTCGATGACGTGGCCGCCGGCCATCTGCTCGCGATGGAGAAGGGCCGGATCGGCGAACGCTACATTTTAGGCGCTGCGAACTTGATGTTGCGTGAGGTGCTGGAGATCTTGAGTCGCCTGACCGGCGTGAAAGCCCCCACGATCAAGCTTCCACGGCTCGCGATTCTCCCTCTGGCCTATGTCAATCGATGGGTCGCCGACTTCACCGGCCGGCCGCCTCGAATTCCGCTCGAAGGCGTGAAGATGGCCAAGTATAAGATGCACTACGACTGCAGCAAAGCGATCAAGGAACTCGGTATCCCGCAAACACCGCCCGAAGTGGCGCTCGAAAAAGCCGTGAGGTGGTTCCGGGATCACGGATACGCGTAATCGTGAAAGTTCTGAGTTCTGAGTTGCCGGAAAACAGCAACTCCAAATCATGCAATTCACGTTCTGAGTGCGATGTAACAATCGAACCAACATTCTGACTCTCAAGATCTCGCTAAATTCGCTTTGTGAGACCTCGCCAACTCAGAACTTAGAACTGATGGACCTACTCCTTCTGCTTTATAAAACCATCCTCTTCCGTCCCTACGTCTTCGTCTTTCTGGCCGCATTTCTATTTGCGGCCATCCAGCTCATCGGGTGGCCGAGAACCTGGCGGTTCTGGCTGATCAGCTGGATCACGGCCTTTGTCTGCGAGTTTTCATCCACACGCAACGGCATTCCCTTCGGGTGGTATCACTACAATGGCTCGACCGTAGGCCAGGAACTCTACGTCTCCAATGTCCCGTTCATGGACTCGATCTCGTTCAGCTTTCTGCTGTACGCCGCCTACTGTGTCGCGCTCTGCCTCCTCCTCCCAATTGCGCAATCTTCATCTGCCGCTCAACCGCTGTTCAAGCCGCTGCGTTTCGACCTGGCAGCGCGAACCAATTGGTCTGTGCTGCTGCTCACGGCCTTCTTGTTTGCCTTCATTGATATGGTCATTGATCCCGTGGCCCTTCGCGGCGACCGTTGGTTTTTAGGGAAGATTTATTATTATCCCGATCCGGGCATTCACTTCGGCGTCCCGTTCGCCAACTATATCGGGTGGGTTGTCGTGGGGTTCATCTCCCTTGCCATCTACTTTCCACTCGAGCGGCGGCTTCCTGCGCTCTCGCCGCCTCTCTCGGTCACGTCTCGCCTCCTGCTGGGCGTCGGTCTTTACTATGGCGTTCTCGCCTTCAATCTCGGCGTGACATTTTGGATCGGCGAATCGTTTATGGGCGTGAGCGGGCTGCTGCTGCATCTTCCTGTCATCGCGATGCTGATGTTTCGTCTTCTGCAATCCCGTCCCGTCTCTCCATCAGGATGACCTGGTGGCAATCAGAAAATAGACTTTGTATAGTGAGTAGTGGATCCATGCCGGCGAACGGGCCGGATTCGTCAGCGCGCCGGACCTTGAGCACGATGCGGCGACGGCGCAGACCGGCAACGGCCATCATCATCGCAAATACGCCGACGACTGAGGAAAAGAAGTCTGCTATGTGGTTCTCGCTGATTGTGACGCTCGCGTGCCTGGTCATTTCAACGCCGGGTTTCGCGCTCGGCGCCGACCAACATGTGCTCGGCACAGTGATGGCCATCGACGAGAATCATCTCGAAATCAAAACGCCCAAGGGCCAATTGGTGGACGTCCACGTGAACAAAAAAACCAAGTACAAGGAAGCGCACAATCCAAAAGACGCCACCATGCCTGAGATGGGCGATCGTGTCATCATCATGGCGACAAAGGGCGAAAAAAAGAACGATCCCCCTTTGCTCGCCACCGAGGTCCATTTTTCCTCGGCCAAGGACGTGCCGCCTCCTATGCACCCGGACCCGGCTCAGTAGGCTGACCCATGCCGACGCATCACGTCACGCAAGAATTCAAGCAGCATTTTTTGGGTGGCGGGTTTCGAGCGGCAGTCATTCGCATCCTGATCACGGGCATCGCAGTATTTCTGGCGGTCATGATCGTGCCCGGTCTAGAGGTTGCTTCACTCCCGGCCGGATTCGCCGTAGTTCTGGTCCTCACATTCCTGAACCTCTTGGTTCGCCCCCTTCTCTTGGTGCTGACTCTTCCCTTGATCGTCCTCTCATTGGGGCTCTTCCTCATCGTGGTCAATGCCCTCCTTCTGGAACTCACGTCGTACCTGGTCACAGGATTCTCGGTGTCGGGGTTCTGGCCGGCAGTGGGCGGCTCGATGGTGATCAGCCTGGTCACTATGATCCTCAACGCATGGACCTCTGACCGCCGCCGGACGGAGCGTCAGTCATTCCCCCAACGGCCGCCCAAGATCATCAACCCCGACGAATAACGAGACCTGGTCTGTCTGGTCTATTCAGTCTGTTCGGTCTGTCTTGTGTGTTTCTTTCAACAAACTGCAGATGCACCAGATAGACTAGATAGACCAGACGAACCGGACAGACCAGTCAGTTATTCCTTTTCATTGAATTGCCCGGCCTGCGTTGCTACAATGCCCCAGCCTGTCTATGTTGACTCACGAATGACACTTACGGCTCCGCAGAGCAAACCGATTCCCGAGACATCTCTTCAACGGACGTTGACGTCCGTGCTCAACGAGCTGCCGGTCGATGCAGCCCTCGCCGCTGTATTCCATCGTGATCAAGGCCCCCTCGTCGGTCATGCCGCCCGAGGTTTTACACCTCGGGATGTTCAAGCGATTCTCCGGACGCTTTCGGCTTCCGCCCTCTCGGCAGCACCACCCGTGGGAGATCAGGAAAGCGGACGCACCATTCGACTTCGCTTGATTACGCCGGGCACGAAGTCATTGCTCGGAGTGTCCCTTCAGCATCGAAACCGCACATACGGTTTTCTCGTCATCGGGCGAAAAGAAAACGCCACGTTCGCAAAAAAAGAGAAGAGCTTGATTGAGCAAGCCAGCGACGAGATCACGAAGGCGCTGGATCGCGAAAGCCTGTTCGATATGAATGTCCTGCTCAGCCGGCCCTATGTCGTCCATGAGCCGGTCCCTGCGCCGTCCACTCCCGCAGAAATGTTCCCGGCTCCGATGTCGCAGCTCACACCGGAACTCCAGGAAAAAATTATTGCGACCTTGACGGATGCCAACCAATACGTGGCCTACGACCGTATCTGGACCTGCCATTACGATCCCCTCGCCGGCAATGTCGAAGTTCTGGGAATGGCTGGAGACCTGAAGAGCGAACAGAAGGATGGGAAGAAAGATCTGAAGCCGGGCCACCGCCTCGCGCTCGACAGCTCAGCCTCCGGATGGGCCGTCCGCCATCGCAAGCCGCGTGTGGATCATGATCTCGCCTCCACACAGGGGAGATTCCTCGACCATAAATATCTCTTCAAAGACCGCTTTCTCGCTTCGCTCGTCGTGCCGTTCTTCGTCCGGGGACAGGTCGGCGGGACCATTACCTTGGCCTCAAAAGAAGCCGGACGCTACCAACAGACGGATGCCCGCACGCTTGAGCCGACTATTATGAAGATCGCGGACATTCTCCAATCGCCTGCGCAAACCACTCAACCCGCTGTCGCTGGGCCGGCCGGCGTCTCCGGAGCCGCATCAGCTCCCGGCCCCTCGGAGCCTATCATTAGAAAACAAGAGCGGCAGGCTGCGATCGGCGAGTTCAGCATGTTCCTGGCCACCGAAGTGCGTGAGCCGCTCGCGTCGATCCGCGCCCAGTTGGAAGAAGTCACGGGTGAAGGTATTCTCGATTTCGACCCGCAAACGCGCGTCGAGAACGCGATGCGCAATTTGATCCGTGTCGAAGCCATCCTGAACGAAATTTTAGACTTTGCCAAACCACTCAAACTGACCCGGCGGCTCCTCCGCATCCCGGAAGTGATCGAGAGCGCGCTCACGGTCGTCGCAACCGATCTCGAAGTCACACGGATACAGGTGACCAAGGACTATGCGACCGTCATCGCGCCGGTCAGAGGCGACGAGGCCAAGCTCCAGCAAGTTTTTCTCAGTATTTTCAGAAATGCCTGTGAAGCGATGAGCCCCGGGGGGCATCTTCATATTCAAGTCACCCAACATCGGGCAGGCCGCGGCGTGGAAGATCAGATTCTCATCAAGAACGACGGGGCGCCTATCCCGGCGGAAATCGTCGATAAAGTCTTCGAGCCGTTTTTCACCACAAAGCGGACCGGCGTCGGTCTCGGTCTCGCCACCGTCAAGAAGATCGTCGAAGAACATGGCGGCTCGATTGCCATCGGCAGCGCGCCCGGCGAAGGAACGACCGTCACCATCCACCTCCCCGGTCTCAGCCATAGTCCGTCCTATCGTGGACGCGGGCGCCGCCGCCCCACCCGCCGCTAAGGCTTGACGCTCCGTCTAATTGGTTTGTTTGGTTTGTCTTGTTTATTTGCTTGAACCAGACAGGCCGGACCTGTGCCGCTCATGCGAACCACCGAAGTCCTCGCCCGCGCCAGCTCCGTATCTGAGGCCAACGCCGCCAGTTCCGGAAGGCAAACACCCAACTCGAAATCGGCATGAACGCTCGCCTACAGACTGCAAGACGGAGACATCTAGGGTAGCGTCCCCAACGTTTCTTTCCGTTTGGTGACTTTGGTCAAAATGCGCTCTACTGATGCGATCCATACGAAGACGTGCGGGGGAGAGAATAAGGGGTCTGGAATCTTCTTCAGGATCCTTTCGGGCGCCCTCGCAGTCGTGCACAGCGGACAGACGTATGTGCTGCGCACGGATGTCATGTATGCGGGGGATCTGCAGCCAGGATTGGTCCACCACGCACTGAGAATGGGTGTTGACACCATCTCCTTTCCGTTTCTTCCTCCATGGGCCAATCATACGATGTAGGTAATAACCTCCGGACTGTAGGGCTGACCAACTGGAAGATTACCTAGTCGGACCAGGCCGGGAATTCGTAGTGACTCATTGCACAACTGCAACTAGTTGGAATATTTGCTATGGCTGACACTCTGTGGAAGCACATAAGCAGAGAGGGTTCAAGTCTTAATCCCCTGGTATCCATCTTGCGGTTCAGTTCGAGAGAAGCGCGTAGTAGGCCGGCGACATAGTCCACACTTTCACAATCCAGCAATGGAGGAGAGCCATGGCGCATACAAATGAATCCATCGCATCTCGCATTGCATGGTGCCAACGCCAAAAAACTCAGTCGAGCGCGCTGCTTGACCTTGAAGCTTGGCACGCCGAAGAGGAGGGTCTCAGGGACGCGCTCCTCAATAGAAATCACTCGAACCAGTATCGGGATTATCCTCGAAGTGTGTTCGAGAGATATCTGATGGGTCTCCAGGACGGTCGAGCAATGATTCGCGTTGCAGCGCTGTCCCAGCAACACGCAACCTCCCGCCCCTAGCAGACTGCGGGAAAACTCGGTTTATACTTAACGCGCAAATGGAATCATACGTATGGCGCTGATCGCACAATAATCGCAGGATGCTCAAAATGGCCGTCCAGCAAGGCCGCAGCGAGTGAAGAGGCGAGGAGGTACGTACCGCACTTCGTGTGGACCGTTCG
>CAZVEZ010000178.1:0-5756 GCA_964626135.1 uncultured Nitrospira sp. | reverse complement strand
TCCGGTGATGTGCTGGGGGCCAGACGGCAGTTGCTATGAAGGGATGAGCCCTCGTGCCGCCGGTGAGGTCATTTTTGTCGAATCGAAATGTCTGATACCGGTGGACACGAAAGTTACCATTCGGTTCACTCCACCAGAAGACATCCTGGTCAACCGGGGTGTTGCCAAAGGAACCGTGGTCTGGCACTGCACGTCGAGTGATCACTTCAAGAGCCGGAAAGGGTTCGGTGTCTGCATCCAAGGTCGCCGGCCTCAGCCGTCTGGACCAACCGGGCATGATGGTTCGAAGGAGGCGGCATGATGGCTCTGCGTGGAATCATTCAACGAGTGACCTGTCGAAAGGGAATCGTCGGCCGTGGCTGTTTGAAACAGGAGACTGTGCGTGGGGTCGTTCCCTTGGCCGTTCGCCCTATCGCCGAGCGCCTCACGCCGAGAGGAGCCTCTCGCATACCAACGCTGATCGATAGTCGGATTGCAATCGAACGTGGAACAAGAAAGAGAGGTGAATCATGACTCATGGACGTTATGGGGTGATATTCGGAGGACTGTCGTTTCTTGCCGGACTTGTCGCCGGTTGCGTGGCGGGGTTGCTGTATGCGCCTCAGTCAGGAGCCAGAACCCGCCGCCAGCTGGCGTGCGTCGCTGATGACGCCAAGGAGCGCGCAGGGGAGATGGTTGAAGACGCGACGGAGGCAGCACAACGAGTGGTCGAGCGCGGCCGCGCCTTGGCGAACATATGATCAACAGATATTTGGCATTCGACTCATATGAATGAAGCCAGATGAAAGAGGAGGAGAACCATGGGATGTCAACGTTGTAATGGAATGATGGTCCCGGATTGCTTCGTGGATCTTCGAGACGATACGGGTCATCACAAGTTCGAAGGGTGGCGCTGTGTGAATTGTGGCGAGGTCATCGATTCGGTGGTCCTCACGCATCGGATCGAGACGCCGAGTGGGCCCTATCGGGGACATACAAGGGATCGTCGTGGATGGGAGCGCTTGACCGCCGCGTGAAGTGCCGGAGGAGTAGAACGAAAGGGGGTGTTATGTGAAGGTCCGTCCACGATTGCCCAGTCGACGGACTGTTCCCAGGCTGCCTCGTGATGAACGTGATGATAATGGAGCGGCAGGGCTCGGTCGGTGCATTCAGAGAACATGAATAGTGTTTTCCCTATGCGTAAAGTTGCGGGAAGACTCGCAAGCGCGGTTTGAGCTCTGTGAAATTACACAAGAGAAAAAGGAGGTTCCCATGAAGAAGGTTATCTGGCCAACCCTGGTCATCGCCGTATCAAGCATTGCAATGGGCTGTGCTTCGAGTGGCCCCCCAGTAAGCCCAGCACAGCTGGCCGAAACCGAAGCGGTGATCCGTAGCGCTGAGTCGGCAGGGGCTTTTGAGCAAGCGCCCGACCTTCTGCAGAAAGCCAGGCAGGCTCTCAGTGCCGCCCAGCAGGCTACAGGCCGGGGTGACCACGCGGCAGCACGCCGCCACATTCTTGAGACGACGACCTTTGCAGAAGCTGCGCGAGATCGGGCTCAAACTGTACGTATAAAGAACGATGCCGCTACGGTACAGCAACAAGCGGACGAGCTTGAGGGCAAGGCCAGACAGCTTCAGGAAGAGTTGCGGAAACCATAGCCCGTCAGGAAGCGTTGAACAGGAATAACTGAAAGCAAAAAAGGGAGATGCTGATCATGCAAAATAGAATGTGGAGTTCCAGTGTTCTTCTCATGGGCGCCTTGGCCGTCGTTGCCTGTGCGGCTCCTGGCCCACCGCCCAAGGAGCTTGTCGATGCGCGCCTCGCCATCCAAGATGCCAAGACAGCGAAAGCGGACCAACGGGCCACGCATATCTATGACTCAGCGGTTGCGCACTTAGATGTTGCAAACAAGTCTTGGGAAAAGGACCACGATGCGTCAGCTATTCTTCATCGGGCGCGGTTGGCCGAAGCCGAGGCGAGGAAAGCGCAATATGCGGCGGAGGCTCAGATGGCGGAAGAAACTATTCGCCTCGAAACTGCCAGGAAGAATCGCAATGATGTGGCCATACGCGACGCCGAGCGTATCCTGCAACAAGCAAAAGAACGGAATGCAGAGCTTGAGCGACTGAAGGCTGTCGCCAGCGAAAAGGAGAAGGCTCTGCTTGATGCCAACGCTGCGCTCACGGCTGAGCAGGCGCGTGCCGCGCGCGCAGAGCGTGAGGCGCTTGAGGCCGCCAAGCTTCGTGAAGAGCAGGAAAGAACGGCTGCGCTTACGGCTGAGCAATCGCGCACTGCGCGCGCAGAGCGTGAGGCCGCTGAGCTTCGCGAGGAGCAGCAGAAAATAGCCGCGCTCACGGCAGAGCAGGCTCGTGCAGCCCGCGCAGAACGTGAGGCCGCCGAGCTTCGCCAGGAGCAGGAAAAAATGGCCGCGCTCACGGCGGAGCAGGCCCGCGCAGAGCGCGCAGAACGTGAAGTCGCCCGGCTTCGCGAGGAGCACGAACAAGCGCGCGCGGAGTTAGCCACCACGTTGTCCAGTATGGCGAAGGTGCGCGAGGAAGCCCGTGGAACAATTGTCACACTGCCCGGGAACATCTTTTTCGATTTCAACAAAGCGGATGTGAAACCGGCGATGCAGGAGCGGTTGACGGAAATCGCGAAGGCGTTGGCTGCGGTGCCGGATCAAAATCTTCTCATCGAGGGTCACACAGATTCGGATGGGCCGAGCGAGTACAATCTGACCCTCTCGGAACAGCGAGCCCAGTCGGTCCGATCCATTCTTCTCGCCGGAGGGATTGCGCCGGAACGGATCGATACCAAAGGGTACGGACACACTCAGCCGGTTGCGTCCAATGAGACCGCTGCCGGCAAAGCCCAAAACCGGAGAGTCGAAATCGTGCTTCAGTCGATGAAACAATGATGGTCCACTGTCTGGAACTGTCATGTGAAGAGCCTGAACGCGTTGCGGCAACCTGAATCGTCATCGTGACGAAAATGGGGTAGTCGAATCGAGGATTTCAGTGATGGTCATTGGAAAGAACAGAAAGAATCGTGACTCGTCAGAAGAGCATCAGGCGTCTTGGGAGGTTCGGATTGTCATCCGAGCCTCCCATTCGGGAGTGAGTTCAGGGGGTGATGGTCGTTGTGTTAAGCGCTGCTGGTGAACCTTGGAATGTTCTGCTTGTTCCCTTGACGATTCGTGAACCAGAAAAGGGGGATGCACACATGAATCAGCCGATCCGCAAGAAAGCGTCATCGCTGAGAATTCCACGGCGGTCCTCGACCAAGCAGGCGATTGTCTTCGAGTACTTCGATCCGTCGGCGACCGTTGTGACGCTGGTTGGGGATTTTAACAAGTGGGATCCGAAGGCTCGACCTCTGAAGCGCGATGCCGGCAGGCTCTGGAAGGTTACGGTGCGGCTGGAGCCAGGCGTCTATCAGTATAAGTTTATGGTCAATGGGGAGCGATGGGAAGAAGACCCCCTGAATCTGCATCGAGCCCTTAACGAGCACGGCACCTACAACTCGATCAGAACGGTCGGGCCACTATCCGCCGGCAATCTCGTATCTGGAAGTGATATGGCGAAAGAACATGATGGACGTATCAGCGCAAGTTGAGGAAGGGCTTGGCGAGTTGCTGTTGAAGACGAGAGTCATCATCAGTGGAGAGAAACGGTGGCCACGGCCGGGAGCCTGAATCCATCGCTCAGACATGGCTTTTTCTCGCGTCCGATGAAGCGGGTCAAGCCAATGTAAATATACAATCCTGTCACAATTGATAGATATTTCTGGAAAGGGAGGGCATTGGTATGAAGATCATTGAAGCCATCGTGAAACCTTCCAAGGTGGACGCAGTTAAAGATGCATTGGTAAAAATGGGTGTGCGGGGGTTGACGGTGATGAACGTCAACGGATTCGGAGACAAGAAAGGGGAGCGTGAAGTCTATCGTGGAGCCGAGTTTACGCCCGAATTTGTGCCCATGGTGAACATGCGAATCATTGCCGGGGATGACGAGGCGCAGCGCCTTATCGACACCATTGTGCGTCTCACGCAAACCGGCAAAGCCGGTGACGGGATAGTCTTCGTAGCTGGCATCAACGAACTAGTGCGAATTCGCACCGGCGAAACGGGAGAAAAAGCGCTATGACGATGACGCGCGCGAGGAAGTCTTTTGCAGGTTGTCTTGCTTGCAGTGGAGGTTGAGGAGAAGAAAAGGGGACAGCAACTTTCCTCGGGCAGGGCAAGAGGTCGAGGGTAGTTCATTCTAAGATGATATTGATCTCGCCGGCCATCCACCCTTCCGTGCTCGGTCTTCTCTGAATGGAAATAGGTGAACGTCTGTCTGCCGGTTGCGCCGTCCACGTGACGGGTAGTAGGCTACTGTGGCTACGATGCCGAGGTTCGTGCGTACGCCAGGAAGGATGAGTTCGCCGGAAAGATGATTTTATCGTCTGCAGGAATCCGGGGTATTCTCATGGCCTCATTGTTGATGGCCGGCTTCAGCAGCCTGCTCGGCTGTCAGAATCCCTCTTCTAAAGAAGTATCCGCTATGATTGCCGAGCCACAAGGCGAGGGCGTGACGAGCTTGTTGCGTGGCATTGATTACACAGTGAACGGCACCAAGATCGACGTCGCCAACCACCGGCTTGAGGTGTTTCCTTATATCGAGCAATGTAACGACTCCGCTTCCGAGCATGTCTGCGGTGTACGGTTCGAAGTCTCGACGGAAGGAAAAAAGCAGCCGGCGTTGTCTTATGGAGTGGTGGGCACCGGCAAGACTCAGGACGCGGCCTTACACCATGCGGTGCAAAGCTGGTGGGCCGAATTCACTGTTCCCTTGATCGTGTCCTTAGCCGGGAAAAACCTGGATTTCCAGGACTCATCGATCGTGGTCTATCCCGGCGCAATGGCGATTCGAGGCATGCCTCCCGGAGGTTGGCTTGATGGCTCCAAAGAGATGCACGGAAGGATTGTGCCCGTGCTCAATTCGGTTGTCCGTGATAACCCGCCGACCAAGGTGATTTCGTTGTTGCTCGTGGTACGTCCCGAGGGAGTCGAGGATTTGGGCAGCCGTATCGACGGAACTCCGTCGCGAGAACTTGTCGCGGCAGTGTCCACCCTACCCTGGCCGAAATCCGACAAGGAGTATGTGTTTTACCAGACATACTTTTTCAGGCATAAGGACGAGTCGTAACCGAAGAAATGGGGCTGGCCGTTACCATGTCCGGCCAGAAGCAGGTTCTCACCGGCAGTTTTTTCCGGTCTATTGGCTACTCATCCAATCTGTGCAATCCGGTCGGTCCCTGCACGCGCGGTAAGACCTCGGACAGTGTCGAGTCGTGCGACGAAGTATCCGAACTCGGTGCGTCTAAGGGCGATACGTCTTCAGAGTTTAAGGGCTTGCCGGGATTGCGCAGGGACATCTGCCCCAGTTCTCGTTTTTTGAAGTTACCCGGTACTCGTGCTTCCGCTTCCGTCGTGTGTCCTATCCGGCAATTGGTCAGGTCTTGCCAGGCTAGCCCGTCGCAGGGATTGTCCGGATGCTCCCGGTTATTGGCGGCCGAATACCCGATCCACTGATAGTTACCTGTTCAAGATCGGGAAACTCGTCGAAGGGGCCGGTCTGTCCGCCTGAGTGTTGCGGCCAACCAGCAGGTCGAAGATCGGTTGTGACAATGAATCTTGCCGGTTGCATACGGTCTGGTTGTGCGCCTAGGCTATGCGAGGTCAACTTCTATTTCGTCTCAGATGATACCCGCTATTGGGGCGGGTAGAGGA
>CAZVEZ010000177.1:0-5829 GCA_964626135.1 uncultured Nitrospira sp. | reverse complement strand
GGTTTGGAGGTCGGCGCAGACGATTACCTGACCAAGCCTTTCAGCGTCCGGGAACTCCTCGCCCGTGTTAAAGCCTTGTTCCGCCGCATTGAGGCGCTTGGGGCACAGCCGGTCCCATCGACGCGGAAAACAATCCAGGCAAGCGATCTGGCTATTGACGTTGAAAAGCGCAAGGTCACGCTTCGTGGCAAACCAGTGGATCTGACGGCAAAAGAGTTTGATCTCCTGCTTCAGTTTGCTCAACACCCGGGCTTGGTCTATACCCGTTCCCAACTTCTGGATCTGGTGTGGGGGTACGCACACGAGGGCTACGAACATACCGTGAACTCCCACATCAACCGGTTGAGGGCTAAGATCGAAAGCGATCCCGCCCACCCTCAGTACGTGTTGACGGTATGGGGGATCGGTTACAGGTTTTCTGAAGAGCGGGGAGAGGGGTAGCCCTATGTTCAGAACCCTGTATGGGAATCTGGCCGCTGTCCTCCTTGGTCTGTTCTGTCTGATCGGCGTCTTGGTCATCCTGCTGAGTCTGTATACCACCCGGATGTATGTTCATGAAGTGAACCAGAAGCTCAACCGCTCCTTGGCCGAGCACATGGTTGCTGAAAAGATCCTGATGCAGACAGGACGAGTGAATGAGGAGGCGCTCAAGGAGATTTTCCACATGCTCATGGTAATTAACCCCAGCATCGAGGTCTATCTGCTTGACGCCAATGGGGCGATCCTGAATTCCTCCGCGCCCCCAGGGAAGGTGAAACGACAACGCGTCTCCCTTGCTCCGCTGGAACAATTCTTGGCTGGAGTTGAAGTGCTTCCCATCCTGGGGGACGACCCGCGTGATTTCGACCGGAAAAAAGTTTTTTCCGTGTCCCCGATCCCACTGAACGGTCCGGTTGAGTGCTACCTGTACGTCATCCTAGGCGGTGAAGAATATGACTCGGCTATTCAGATGCTCCAAGGAAGCTACATCCTCAGATTGAGCACATGGGCTGTGGCGGGAGGCATCGTGTTTTCCGCGCTCGCGGGGCTTCTCTTGTTCAATCTTTTGACACGTCGGCTGAAGAAGCTCGTTTCGGGGGTGGAAGCGTTTACGCAGAGCAATTTTTCAGCACAGTTCGAGACGGCACCTCTTTCGAATGGCCGCTCACGGGATGAAATCGACCAGTTGGGGACGACGTTCAGCCGCATGGCGGATCGAATTCGTCAGCAGGTACAAGAACTCAAACAGGCCGACCAGCTGCGTCGCGAGCTGGTGGCCAATGTGTCCCATGACCTCCGCACGCCCCTGACATCCCTTCAGGGCTATCTCGATACCCTGCTCCTGAAGGAAGGGACGCTGTCGCCGCAGGAGCAACGGACCTATCTTGAAATTGCCACCAAGCACAGCGAGCAATTAGGAAAACTGGTGGCCGAGCTGTTTGAACTGGCGAAGCTGGATTCTCGCGAGATGGAGCCTCATGTCGAGCCGTTCTCCCTGGGCGAACTCGTACAAGACGTAGTCCAACAACTCCGGCTTGTTGCAGAACAGAAGCGTATCGGGCTCCAAACAGACTTCCTGAAGGACCTTCCGTTCGTGTCGGCTGATATTGGACTCATTGAGCGGGTTCTTGAAAACCTCATCGAGAATGCCCTTCGGTACACCCAGCCAGGCGGCACCGTGACCGTGGCCCTTACCCGCAAGAATGAGACGATCATGGCGCAGGTTACGGATACCGGTTGTGGGATTTCACCGGACGATCTCCCTCATATTTTCGACCGGTTCTTTCGTGTGGGGACAAACCACCAGGAGCGATCCGCCGGGGCGGGGCTCGGTCTTGCCATCGCCAAGCGGATACTCGAGCTCCATGGAAGCGCCATTGAGGCCCAGAGCATCCTGAATGGCGGGACGACTTTCACCTTTCATCTGCCTGCCGCTCAACCTTCCAGCGAGCCCTCGGATCTTCAGCGACGAGATACTGACTCCACATAGGATCGTTTCGTGGCATGTGGCAATCTCGATAAGCAATCTTTTGCGCAGACTAGAACCTATCTCAAAATCGACTTACGAAGACAAAGCGGCTTCGCTTTATGGGAATCGGACCTGAGCAACCTGCAACAACCTGGAAATATTGCGATCGCTACCCTGGACTTCGCATACGTGAACGCGCGGCGGAATGGCATTTTTAATTTTGAGATAGGTTCTAATACTCTTGAGCACAGTTCCTCTTCTCCGGAACGCGACTCGCTGGCGACACGACCTGTTGGATCTGTTGGCTGCCAACCTCTTCACAGCCTAAACTTTTTCTAAACCAGACAATGCCCGCCTCACCGTGATGTCAAGGTCTGATTCCAATCCGACCAAGACGCGTGGCGCTCCGTGATCAAAATGTGATTGTTTTGTGAGACGAACGTGATTTGGGCGCGCCATCATGTGTCCTGAACGGCTAGAAGCCATCTCAAATAAAGGCCGGGAGTATATCCCTTACCGAGGAGGCGCGAGGTGACACGGCTAGAGTGGGAGTGGCCGATGATCGATAGCCAGAAAAGTCACAGTGAGCGGGCGGCTCTACTGAGGCCGATACTATACGAGATGACGACGTCCGTAGAGGCCCCTGCTGCGTCGACCCACACTGGGAAAGCGCTCTCTGTGAACATCAGCAGTGGAGGGATGCTCGTCTTGATGGATCAGGTTCCTGCGATCGAACAAGTGATGAAGGTCTATGTGCCGACGCCGATCAGCATGGCAGAAACTCCAACTCTCGCAGAAGTACGCTGGACGAGGAAGCTATCGTTTGGGAAACCGAATGGCAATGGGGCGTATTCTGTTGGGCTGAAGTTTATGTTTTAGGCTAGAACCTATCTCAAAAGCATGGTGATCGATGCGAGGTGCACAAAGCCGAGGAAGTTGGTGGCGTAATACTTCCAGCGGATCAGCAAACGCCGCTTCCAGCGGAGCCACGCAAAGAACCGCTCGACGAGCCAGCGGCGTTGGTACCGGACGGCTTTCCGGGATGTGCTCATCGGGAAAATGCTCCTGAATCCGTTCCCATTGATCGTTGCACAGGTGCAGCATGCACCGGCCTGCGTACGATCACGCTGTCAACGATTTTGAGATAGGTTCTAAACAAAAGGAGGCATCGGTGACGTGTCGACGTTGCAAGGGCTTGATGGTGGAAGAATTGGTTCTTCGATTATCCGGGCAGCAGTATCCCAAATAATCCGGCATGGCATTCTGTCATTTGCGGAGAGGTGACGGACATGATCATTGCACACAGTCGTTCTGTACAACCCGGGCGAGCAAGTGTGGAGCAGCCTCGACCTCTCTCGTATCCCATGACGGACCAGACCGAGTTTACCCGAATTAGGTGGCAGAGTCGCAACTAACAAGGAGGATCGGCAATGAACAATTGGAACAGCATAAAGAGGATGATATTGGCGTTGGGGCTGATGAGCGTGCTCATTGTGCCGCTTTCGGCCTGCGCCGGAATGATGAAGGACTCAAAGGGGGCGATGATGGAAAAGGGCGAGACGATGGCCAAAGATGGCTCCATGACGAAGACGGACAAGGGAATGATGGGGCAGAAAGACGGCTCGATGATGGCGCAGAAGACCGGCATGATGGAAGGAAAGATGGCGGCAATGCGCACCGGCATGCTAGCGGGTGCGGGTAGCCATTACGCTGCCGGGACGGCCTACCTGACCAAAGATCAGAGTGGTCACATGACTCTGAATTTGACGGAGATTCGAGTGGACAGGGTTCCTGACGGCCGTGTCTACCTTGCCAAACAAGGCGATTATCGTACAGGGATCGAGCTGGGAAAGCTGACGCAATTCTCCGGGACGGTCGATTTTCCGATTCCCGGCACGGTGAATCTGGAAGAGTACGACAGTGTGGTGATCTGGTGCAAGAAGTTCAATGTGGAGATCGGACGCGCTTCCTTGGGGAAACCAACGATGGAAGCGGACAATGCGATGATGGACAAGAAGGGGGCGATGATGGAAGGTGGAAAGGGCATGACGAAATAGCAGGGTGGAGGACATCATGAACAACGAGATCACCAACGCTCACAGAGGCTTTTCCTGGAGAGCTGTGGCCGCCATAATCGGAGTCGTATTGGGAACTGTCGGCCAGTACGTGAACTCGCCTCAAGAGGTCCATGCCTTGACCGGAATGCAAGTTCCGGAGATCACGAGCTCGGCCTGGATCAATTCAGAGCCTCAATCGTTCAGCGGTCTCCGTGGCAAAGTAGCCTTGGTCGAGTTCTGGACCTTTGGTTGCTACAACTGTCGGAATGTGGAACCCCAGGTGAAGCAATGGCATCGACAGTACGAGGATCGCGGACTCGTGGTCATCAGCATCCATTCCCCTGAGTTCGCGTACGAAAAGGACATCGATGCCGTGACACGCTATGTCAGGGATCACGGCATCCGCTATGCCGTGGCCGTGGATAACGATTTCGTGAACTGGAATCGCTTCGGCAACCGTTATTGGCCGGCGATGTACCTCGTCGATAAACGAGGGGTGGTTCGCTATGTGCGGGTCGGCGAGGGAGGGTACGACCAGACGCAACGGGTCATTGAAGCCTTGCTGAAGGAAGGCTTCTCGCATGAGGCGCCTGAAAAGTGATCGGGCAGTGTGTCTGCAGGTCGCATCGTAGCTACTCTCAAGACTTGCTTCTGATGGACAAGCCTGCCTATTGTTTCATTCGACCATGAGGCGTCTATGTCAATCGATGAGATTACCCAAAAGGTCAGTGATCGCTATGCTCGGGCCGCATCGACGGGCGAGCAAATGTGTTGCCCGACCAGTTACGATATGGCCGATCTCCAATCCTTTATCCCCGAAGACGTGCTCAAGATTTCGTATGGCTGCGGGACGCCGGCCGGGCTCAAGACTGTCTGCCAAGGGGAAACCGTGCTGGATATCGGTTCAGGCGGCGGGATCGATTGCTTCGCAGCTTCCCGGCTCGTGGGCCCGGCCGGTCGCGTCATCGGGATCGACATGACCGACACGATGCTGGCCATCGCCAGAACGAACGCCCCCGTCGTTGCAGCCAATCTTGGTTACCCGACTTCCAACGTCGAGTTTCGCAAGGGGATGGCGGACGCGATACCGGTGATCGACAGTTCCGTCGATCTGATCATCTCCAATTGTGTGATCAACCTGGCGCCGGATAAACGGAAGGTCTTCAGGGAAATGTTTCGCGTCACCAAACCGGGCGGACGATTTACGATCTCCGACATCGTGGCCGATCAGCCTGTGCCGCAGTACTTGGTGCACGACGCTGAAAAGTGGGGCAACTGTCTCTCCGGAGCCCTGACGCTCACCGACTATATTGCAGGGATGGCGGGCGCCGGCTTTCTGGGCATTCATCTGATCAACTCCTCGCCTTGGCAGGTGATCGACAGCATCCACTTCTTTTCCGTCACGTTGACGGGGTATAAACTTCCCGTCGGCGCACCGATGTCGGCCGTTCGTTACGCCACACTTCGCGGGCCGTTCAGCCGAGTGGTCGATGAACTGGGCACGACCTATCTTCGAGGTATTCCCCAGCCGATCACGCCGGACGTTGTATGTTTGTTGAGCCAGGCTCCATTGGCGTCTCACTTTGTCCTATCCTCCGACCCGCTCTGGCTAGATCGGGCCGATGACCGATGGACCGCGGTCTATCCGGCAGACGCGCCCTGCCACTGGCAAGGGCATTTCGCCATCTTCGCCGGACCCTTTGTCGAAGCCGCCGATGACGATCACCATGTGTATCGCCGAGGCGAACCGTTGGAGATATGTTCCAAGACGCTACATGTATTAGAAACTGACGGCTATACGCCTCATTTTGCGATTATCAATCG
>CAZVEZ010000176.1:0-5849 GCA_964626135.1 uncultured Nitrospira sp. | reverse complement strand
TGTTATGCGCGACTGGCCGGCCAGTACGACTGTGTGGTGATCGAAGGAGCGGGCAGTGCTGCGGAGATCAATCTTCGCAATCGTGACATCGTGAACTGGCCTGTCGTCGAGTTGGCGAATGCGTCGGTCGTCTTGGTGGCGGATATCGATCGGGGCGGGGTCTTTGCGCAGATCATTGGGACGCTCGACTTGCTGTCGCCGCATGAACGGCAGCGCGTGTGTGGCGTCATCGTGAATAAATTCCGCGGCGATCGCCGCCTGTTTGAAGATGGCGTCCGCATGCTTGAGTCGCGCACAGGTATTCCGGTATTGGGCGTCGTTCCTTACCTGCGAGATCTCCGATTGGATCAGGAAGACAGTCTCGACCTCTCTCGTAGTCGGTCGGTTCAGTTTCAGCCCGATCTCATCAACATAGCCGTGGTCTTGTTTCCTCGCATGAGCAACTTTACGGACTTCAATGCGCTGGCAGCGGAGAAAGATGTCGCGCTTCGCTTTGCTGCATCGCCGGAGGATCTCCGAGGAGCAGATGTGGTGATTCTTCCTGGAAGCAAGAATACGCTCGAAGACCTCGACTATCTTGTCACGTCGGGATTTCCAGACGCGTTGGAGTCTCATGTAGGAAGAAACGCCGAGTTGGTTGGAATTTGCGGGGGGTATCAGATGCTTGGGCAAGAGATCGCCGATCCTAAGGGCTTGGAGCGAGGAGGAATGTCAAAGGGTTTAGGATTTCTCGATGTGACGACGGAGCTCGATGCGCCAAAGATCTGCCGGCAAGTTCATGCGGTGTCGCTGTTTCATGACATGGAGTGTCACGCACCAGTCCGTGGTTATGAGATCCACATGGGGCGTACCAGCCGTGGAAAGGCTCATCCGTGTTTTCAGATTGAAGCGTCCGGGATCTGGGAAGACAATGCGATTGGAGATGAGGGCGCTGCGAATGAAAATGGTCGTGTCTGGGGCACCGGCATTCATGGTCTATTCGATCAGACGGCGTTTCGCCGTGGTTGGATGAACCGCGCGCGGGCCCGAAAGGGACTGTCGCCTGTTTCACTTCGTGAGTCTGAACTCATCACGGCACAATTGCAGACAGAACTGGATCGTTGGGCTGATCATATAGAGGAGTGCGTGAACGTGGATGTGATCTATTCAGCATTAAAAGGTTGATGAAGAAGGGAGTATGCATGCGCATCACGAAAGTCTATACCAAAACCGGTGACAAAGGGAAAACTCGCTTGGCTGGCGGGCAGCAAGTCTGGAAAGACAGCCTGCGTGTAGAGGCCTATGGAGATGTGGATGAACTGAACTCGACGATCGGAGTCGTCAGAGCATTTAACGCGGAGTCGATCGGGAGTCATCCGTCTGCTGATCGCTTAGAAGAGGAATTACGTTGGGTGCAGAATAAGTTGTTTGATCTTGGCGGGCTGCTGGCCACAGCGCCTGGTCAGACGTTTAAGAATATGCCGACGGTCACAGCCCGGGATGTGACGCGGCTGGAAAAACTCATTGACCGATGTCAGAAAGACTTACAGCCGTTGAAGGAATTTATTCTCCCAGGGGGCGGCAAGATTTCCAGTTTGTTGCACCAGGCAAGAACGATCTGCCGCCGAGCTGAACGTCTCTGTGTGCGATTGGGGAGAGAGGAGCGTCTGGATCCGGCTCTCGTGCGTTTTCTGAATCGTCTCAGCGACGCCTTGTTTGTGTTGGCTCGTTGGATAGCGAAACAGAAGCAGGAACCGGAGTTGTTGTGGCAACGGGATTCGAAGAGCGCCTGATCGGTATCATCCGAATCCCGTCTTTCTTCCAAATGGGCATCACACCGCGCAGCGCCTATTCCTGATTCGGTAGGGCCCTTCTACTCAGCAATCTGCCCGCGCATGTCGCCCACCTTTTCGTCATGCTCAAATGAAGTTTTGTGTCGGCATATAGGTTGCCGGGGTTCGCCGATGGCAGTCTGTGCCGGGACGGATGTTGCGGTGTGTGTGTCGATGATGAGCAATGGCGCATGAGCCTCGGACGATGTTGAAATTAGCGAATCGCTTGCTAATGGCTCATGACCGGCTACACTCAAGTCTGCGTCACGATATTGCAGCGTGAAACAGGTGATCGAGGAGGACTTACTGACCTGACTTCAGAGGGGATCAGGAAAAATGGTTATGCGCAGGCAGGTTCTCATGATGATAGGTGTTGGAATGACGGCAATCGCGTTGGCGTGTGCCACGCCGGCGCAAGCAGCGAACGAGGCCGAAGTCGCGGAGCACTTGATCGAATTGGTGAATATCGGGCGCGCGGTAGTTACGGAATATCAAGCCACCATCAATGACGCGGCGAAAGGACAAAAAGGCTTTACCGGCGATTTCATGACCGGCCAAGTCATGGAGCGATTCAGGGAAAAGACCGGGATCGATCTCCGTATTCCCAATGTGATTCCGCAGGCCGACTTCTATCTCACCTTGGTGGATGTACAGAGGGAAGTGGTCGACGAGTCGCAGCTGGTCATCAATAGACAAGGAGTCGGGTTCAAAGGTTTTCTTCATGCCGTGTTTGCCCGTCGTGTCGGAGAGCGTTTTCATCAGAAGACCGGCGTCCGCATGAAGTTGACCGGGATCGACTATCGAAATCCGAACAGCAAGCCGGACGATTTCGAGCTGGAAGTGCTTCGAATGTTCAATGATCCACGCCATCCAAAGGAGCAGATCTATGCCCGCAATACAACGCTCGATGGGAGACCGGTGCTGCGCATGATGGATCCAGAGTATGCAGATGCGTCCTGTTTGAGCTGCCACGGCGGACCAAAGGGCGAACGGGACATCATGGGCAAAAAGAAGGAGGGGTGGAAGGAAGGCGCTTTCGCCGGAGCGATCAGCCTGGTTTTTCCGTTGAGATAATGCGTTGCGGCGGTTTTAAGGCCACCTGTGGAGCCGCACAGATCTAAATCATAAGTTGAAGGAGATGCCCATGAGCAAGATCGTCGTTGTGGATGATTCGTATGCGGAGCTTCAGTTGATCGAAGGCTGTTTGAAAAGTGCGAATCATACGGTTGTCTCCCTGCCGAATAGCGACAAGCTGGAAGAGAAGATGGCCGTCGAAAAACCGGATTTGATTGTGTTGGATGTGGTCATGCCCGGGCGCAACGGTTTTCAGACCTGCCGCGATCTCAAGAACGATGTCCGGTGTAAGGACATTCCGGTCATCCTCTGCACATCCAAGGGCAACGAGAGCGATAAATTTTGGGGGGCGCAGCAAGGGGCGAACGGCTATGTCATCAAGCCATTCACGACTGATGATTTGTTGGCCGCAGTCAAGAAGGTGTTGGGCTGACGCCGATGGACTCCGCGCGGCGCTCGACGGTCGTCGATGGCGTCCTGACTCCAGATGGAGCGGTTTCGTCTGGGCCTGTTCAAAGCCAGGCAACCGGGTCTTCGACCATGCGCGCGGCGATTATTTCTCTGGGCGGAGAGCTTTTTACAATCGATCTGAAAAGTGTGCGAGAGGTCTTCGTCATCGAATCCATCACCCCGGTTCCCGGAATGCCGTCCGGCGTGGTCGGGGTCACGAATCTCCGCGGCACGGTGATTCCCTTACTTGATCTGCGTCCGATGCTTGCTCTGAGTCTCGATGCGACAATGCGGTATGCCGTGGTGATGAAGCACGAAAATTGGCAGGTCGGCGTCTTGGTCGATACGGTTCCGGAAATTCGAACGCTCTCCAAGGATCAATTTCTGCCCGCTCCAGCCGGCATGGAAGAGGGAGCATTTCCCATTGTGTCAACAGTCGTCAAGTTGGAGGATCGGCTTAGAGGCGTGCTGGAAGCATCGGTGGTGCTTGCACATTTCGAAGGGACGAATTAGCGAGCGCGCGCAAACAGGATTCCGAAAGCATTAAGGCGCGACCAGAGACAAGGAGGGCGAGATGGCCAAGGCGGATCGCAGCAGTGTGCTACTCAATCTTACGACACGGACAAAGCTGCTTGCGAGCTTCGGTCTTGTCAGTCTCGTCATCTTTGCAATGTCCACATTCGGCGCGTTGACGCTCCGGCAATTGAGCTCAGCGTCGCAAGTGGTGTACGTCGACTATACGGTTCCGCTGGCCGATTTCGCTGAAATGGGATCGGCGCTTACGATGCACCATCAGATCTTGATCAATATGACAAATATCACAAAACACGCGGACTTCTTGTCCGAATTCAAGCGGTTGGCTCCATACCGCGAAAAGGTCAATCGAGCGATCAGCGACTATGAAGCGACCGTATTCCGCGTGTCTCGGTCGGGCCGCGATGAGACCAAAGACTTTGCGCTGTTGAAACCCGCCATTGCGCAATACTTCAAGGAAACCGAAGGGGCGCTGAGCGCGCTGGCCGATAGTTTCGGAAAATCCCTGACGCCGACACAGGCGGAGAATCTTCGAGATCTCGGTGTGATGGCATTGAGAGTGAATTTGCAGCAGCTGTTCGATCAGGTCATCGCACGTCACCAGGAACAGGTATTAGACCTGGAGGATATAGCAAGAGACCTTAACGAGGATGCCCAGGCCACGGCGTTCAACGGTACGATCAGCTTGATCGTCGGCGGATTTGTCGCGGTGGTGATCGGGCTTGGAATCGGATATTGGATCGCTCAATTCTTCTCGAAGAACCTCAGCCATATCGCGCAGGTCGCCCAATTGGCCGCCGGCGGCAACTATCAATCGCGCGCCAAAGTCACGACGAAGGAAGAAATCGGTCAGATGGCGACTGCGTTCAACACCATGTTGGATCGTATTACCACGTCTCTCAAGACATCGGAAGCTGAACGCGACGAGATGCAGAAACGGTTGATGGTCTTCCTCGTGTTGGTGTCGGAAGTCGGCAAGGGCGACCTGACGAAGCGTGGAGAGGTGACCGCCGATGTGTTCGGAAACTTGGCCGACGGGTTCAACCTCATGACTCAGCGGTTTGCGCAGTTGATGAGACAAGTTCGCGAGGCGGCCGAACGCGTGAACAGGTCGGCCGGGACTCTCCGTGACAGCGCCAATCAGATGGCCGGCACTGCGAAGCAACAGGCCGACGAATCGATCAAAACAATGACTGCGGTCGATCAGTTGGCGTCTTCGATGCGCCAGGTTTCGACAACAGCCGGTGCGTCGTCGGAGTCTGCCAAGCAAGTGTTGCTCGCGACAGAGCAAGGACGTGTGGCCGTGCAAGAAACCGTGCAGGACATGCAGAATATTCGATCAGCCGTGCAACGTATGTCGAAACAGGTTAAAGCGCTGGGTGATCGATCGTTGGAAATTTCGACGATCGTGTCGACCATCCGCGATATCGCCAATCAGACCAACTTGCTCGCGCTGAACGCGGCCATCGAGGCGGCCGGCGCCGGTGAAGCAGGAGTCCGATTTGCCGTCGTCGCCGACCAGGTCAGAAAATTAGCAGAAAGCTCGACGCAGGCGACCAGAGAAATCGCCGACCTTGTGAAAGTGATTCAAACGGAGACGCAGGATACGGTCGTGGCGATGGAGCAGGAAACTCAGGCGGTGGAAGCAGGATCAGCCTCGGCGTTACGTACCGGTGAAGTGTTTAACGAAATTTCAGGGATCGCCCAACGTTCATCTGAGCTGGCGCAGGCCATCGCGAATGCCGCAGTGAATCAGACTGCCTCGACGGATCAGGTGGGCCGCTCACTGAAGGAATTTGCCGGCGGCGCCGTCGCCACGCAAAAAGCGACCGACATCGCGCGCGCGACCGTCGAAGATATGGCAAAACTTGCTGAAGGACTGACAACTTCCGTCGCTCAGTTCAAATTGCTCTAGCAGGCTGCGGGAAAACTCGGTTTATACATACATAACGCGCAAATGGAATCAGACCTATGGCGCTG
>CAZVEZ010000175.1:0-5856 GCA_964626135.1 uncultured Nitrospira sp. | reverse complement strand
GCGGTCATGAGGTACTCCGTACTGCAGCAGTCAGTCTATTCGGAAGGCCTGGCGTTCGCGTACAAGAAGTGACGGAGTCGGTTTCGTTCCCGTAGATTCATCTTGAGGATCTCGACTCCGAACCGGCGTCCTGAGGCCCAAGCCACTCTTGCTTCCATTATGAACAACGGGTCTTTCCCGTCGGGGAGATAAAGAAATATCGTGAGTTCCGTCCCGGGAGCGACTGGAGTGTTGCCGCGAATTCCGAGTCCCTGATGCGACAGATCCGTGACCATGCCGTCACCCATGATGATCTCACCGGAATGACGTTGGGCTGAGTACATCAATCCAAACTCTACCGGAGGTCTGGCGGCGTGTCTCCGATTGACGGGTTCCGCCACAGACGGATGTTCGCTTCTCTCTACGTCTTGTATTCGTTTCATGAGAGAACCTCCTTCTTCCTGCGATGGCCTCAGATGCCGCCGTCGCGGTCTGAGGTGGTGATACGGTGTCCCAAGAAGAATTGCAGGTGATCCTTCTCTTCCGTCGTCAGGGATCCCAGCGCCACACCGAATCGAGATCCTGCGACCCAGGAAACCCGACTCTGAGCCACGCACAATGGCTCCTTCAACCCGGGGAGGTCGACAAAGAGAGCCATGTCCATGCCGAGTGTGACCGAGCGATTTCCGAGAATGCCGACCCCTCCCGGTGAGAGGTTGGTGACGATACCGTCGCCGATCAACATATGCCCTGTGTCCATACCGGAATAGAGCAATGAGAAGAGGACCGGGGTGCGGTTACCGTGTCGTCGATCGGAGTGAGCGGGGCGTTCAGCTTCTGTGGGGGTGAGAACGGCGGTGTGAGTGCGCATGACTCTCCATGGCGGCGGTCGCAGCCTAGACGATGCGGAATGCCGTGCGTCGATCGTCCAAGGCTGACGCGCTGATATTTTTAAAGATCACTCCTTGCAACCGTTTTCGTTCCTCTGCTGAAAGCTTGGGGAATCTGACGGCAAACGAATCTTTGGCGATCCAGGAAACAAGGACGTCGGTGAGCCGCATGGGCGCTTGCCCGTCCTCAAGGTCGAGGAGCAATGTGAGGCGGCTCCCCAGCGAGATCATGGCCGGGCCCAGTATCTTGCAGCCGGTTTTGGAAAGATCTTTCAGGGCTCCCTCTCCTCTGACGATTCGTGCGCCTTCTTCTCCGGCATAGGTGATTCGGTAGCGAATCGGCACTCGTTCGGCATAGCGCCGATCCAGGAGCGAATGTACTTTCTGACTATTGTCTTTGAGACCAGGGTGCCCCAGCTTCATCGATTCCTCCTCAGCGGTTCCACTGCAGTTCTATTGTTCCCCGAGCAGCCTGAGAATACCGTACCCAGGAATTTAGACCATCCCTCAGGAGGGGGGATTTCGGCCCCACCAGAGGAGGGGGAGTTTGGCTCTGAGCCTTAACTGGCAAGGATTTCCAGGCGGGAAAGCTGCATGTGATACGCAAGACTGTCGGGTAGGGTGAGTCGGCTGAATCAGGGCTTGCGCGTTGCGTGAGTCGCCGGCGGACGTGTTCAGCATCCGGCTGAACATTTCGAGAATGTCGCGCGGGAGGTGGAATGACGTCTGTCAAAACACGGTGGCTGAGTTGCCTTCAGTGATTTTTGGGCGGAGGTGTTGGCTCTCGAAAAATATAATGCCGCGATCGGTTCCAGTTTCATATCGCAGGGTCACATCGGTCTCAAAGCCGGTCCAGCTATGAAATTTGACTTGCCCGTTGGCGATTTGTCCCGGTGTGTGGTCGAGCGCGCCATACAGAGATTGGAGATAGGCGATAATCTGATCGTGGGTTGTCTTGCCTTGGTAGCGGACGGTTACCCGGGCAAATTTGCCTTCAGAGGTTACAAATCGCAAAGAGTCGATTTTCACCGGGCCAAGTGACGGAGCTCCGGTCTTCAGTTCATAGGTTTGAGAGGGACCGGCGTCCTCAATTTTCACGAAGGTATCGGTTTCCGAAAATGTCGCGCCCCAGGGGATTCCCTCGAACCCGTTCGGATCGTTCTGCATCGGCACGGCGAAGGCGAGGGCGCCCTTCAAGAGCATTGAGAAGAGGAGGCAGAGAAAGAAAATAGGATGAATCCAAGAGGCTGTGAGGGGGCGGCAAGGCATGTTAGTCCGTCTAATCGGTGATATGGTCGTTGAACCGGGGGGCCAGCGTTCGACTGTCGATAAAGATAAATCCCCGTTCCGTGTTCTCATGGTAGATCACGTTGATCTCGGTATTGGTTCCACGCCAGCTATATTGCTGAGAGAGACCCCGTATCATCTGCCCAGGAACACGCTCAAGTGAACCGAACTGCTGTTCCAGGTGGGCGAGGATCTGTTTATGCCGGTCACTGCCATGATAGCGGATGGTCACGCGGGCGAATTGCTCATCGACCGACACAAGGTGAAGGCTTTCGACCGGGATTCCGTCAAACGAAGGCTGGCTATCCTTCAATTGGTATTCATTCACATGTGGGCTTGTTCTCGTGACTACCAAGTCCGGCCTCGTGGTGAGGGGTGCGCCCCAGGTCAGGTTCTGAAAGCCATTCGGATCGTTTACCATCGGCACCGCATGGGCGAGAACCGGACAGCTCATACACAGTAAGAATCCCAGCAGGGCGAGATATCGGCCGGTAGATTTTTTCTGGCGTTTTATCATAATCAGAACGCTACCATGACCGATTCTATGGCGCAACTCTCCCGGTTTTGTTGAGAATGTCTTGAGGCATAGCTTATAATGCGCGGGTTTTTCCAGGTCTGTCGCAGTGGGGAACCGACACGATGATTGAAAGCGATGCGTTCGTTCAAGCGTTGCAAGATGTCGGGGTGGATTTCTTTACGGGGGTCCCTGATTCGATTCTGGGCGGCATCATTGCCGAGTTGATGGAACGGCGTCTCTACACTCCGGCCGTTCGGGAAGATGAAGCGGTTGCCATGGCCGCCGGGGCCTATATGTCCGGCAAGGTTCCTGCCGTGCTCATGCAGAATTCCGGGCTGGGTACGTCCCTTAACACCCTCATTTCACTGAACATGATCTACTGCCAGCCCTGTATCCTCATTGTGTCTTGGCGCGGTTACCAGGGCAAAGATGCGCCGGAGCATCTGGTCATGGGCGAGGTGATGCCGCAGTTTCTCGACACGATGAAGATTCCCCATCGCACCTTGTCGGAACAGACGATGATCGACGACCTGAAGTGGCTTGCTGAGACGTTCATGAAGCAGCGCATCCCTGTCGCCCTCTTGATAACGAAAGGCGTCGTGAGAGGATTGCACCCATGAGACCTGAGCAAGGCACGATGCAAAGCCGGGCGATGGCGATGGCGGCGCTGTTAGAGCTGCTCACCGATCAGCCTGTGATTATCTGCAACGGGTTTCCCTCGCGTGAAGCCTACAAGATTGTCGATCGTCCGACACATTTCTATATGATCGGGTCCATGGGAAATGCGCCGGCCATCGCGCTCGGCGTGGCGCTGGCCAAGCCGAACAAGCAGGTGGTCGTGTTTGACGGGGACGGCAACGTGCTGATGGGCCTGGGCACGTTGGCGACGGTCGGCGCATTGAAACCAAAGAATTTCATCCATGTGGTGTTCGACAACGAAGTCTACGGCACGACGGGGAACCAACCGACGATCTCCAATGTAGTGCCGCTTGAGAAGGTGGCGAAGGCGGCCGGGTATATGCACGTCGAACGGGTGCGGGAACGGGAAGATCTTGTGTACGAGTTCAAAGACATGCTGAAGAAAGACGGGCCAAGCCTGTTGCTGGTGAAGATCAATGAAATGGTGGAAGATGTCGGACGCGTGATGCTTGATCCGCCGGACATTACGAAGCGGTTCATGAACGCGATACAATGACGTTACTCGTGACACTTTATTCGTGCATCGCAGTCTGACTAATGAAGCAAGGTTGGCTCTTCTTGCGAGTAACGCTTTACGGGTAACGATGCACGGAGGGACTTGTGGTTCTACTGAATCCAGGACCGGTGAATGTGTCGGAGCGGGTGCGGCAGGCGCTGTTGCGTCCGGATGTCTGCCATCGGGAGTCGGAATTTACCGAACTCTTGCACGGGATTCAGGCGAAGCTGCTGAAGCTCTTCGTGCCGGGGGCAGAAGCGGAGTATGCCGCTGTCGTGTTGACCGGATCGGGGACTGCAGCGGTGGAGTCAGCCGTCATGTCGTCGCTCCCGCACGGCAAACGGATGTTGGTGCTCAACAACGGCGTGTACGGCGAGCGTATTTCCCAGATGGTCGGCCTGTATCGCCTGGGCGTGTCCGAACTCAAATACGATTGGACGATGAGGCCTGATCCTGAACGGTTGCGGCTTGCGTTGCGTCAACATCCGGAAGCGCATGCGGTCGGCATGGTTCATCATGAGACGACCACCGGACTCATCAATCCGGTCAAGGAGATTGCGGATGTCGTCGACAGCCAGAACCGGGTGTTCATCCTGGACGCAGTCAGCGCATTGGCGGGAGAGCCGCTGGATATCGCCGGGTCTCACATCTACATGGTGGCCGGTACAGCCGGAAAATGTATTCAGGGGTTTCCAGGTGTATCCTTCGTGCTCGTCCGTAAGGGATTTCTAGAGCGAATGCGCGCGTACGCCAGACGGTCGATCTATCTCCACCTCACACAGTATGTGGACGACCAGGGTCGCGGAACGATTCCCTTCACGCCGGCGGTGCAGGTCTACTACGCATTCGACGAAGCGTTGAACGAACTCATGGAAGAAGGGGTCGCCACGCGGATTCAGCGGTATAAGAAAGCCGCGACATTAATCCGGGACCGCATGGCGAAACTCGGTGTGAAGCCGATGCTGACGCCCGACAAATACTCCAACACGATTACCGCCTATCATCTTCCCGACGGCGTGACCTATCGGTCGTTGCACGATCGGCTGAAAGAACAGGGCTATGTGATCTATGCGGGCCAAGGCCAACTCGAAAGCAAGATTTTCCGTGTGGCGAACATGGGGGCTCTCACAGAGGCGCAGCTTGTCGGGTTTCTCGATGCTTTTGAACGGGTTTGCGGCACAGCATGAAAGCGATTATCCTTGCAGCCGGGGTCGGGAAACGCCTGTGGCAGATCACACAGCATCGTCCCAAGTGCCTCATCGAAATCGGCGGGCGGACCCTCTTGCATCGCTACTTCACATCGCTTCGGAGCGTCGGTATTCAGCGTGCCGATATGGTGGTGGGATACAAGCAGGAGATGATTCGCGCGGCTGTGGCAGCGGACTCCTGTGGTGTGCGGGTGAACTTTCTCGTCAACGAACAGTTTCACCGCGGCAGCATCTCTTCGCTATGGATCGCGCGTACCGCGTTGGACGATGATGCGATCGTCATGGATGCCGATGTGCTGTTCCATCAGGAGATTTTGCGTCGCTTGGTGCAATCCCCCCATGAAAACGCGCTGCTCATGGACGACACCGTGAAGCAGACAGGGGAAGAGTGCATGGTCGTGGTCGAAGGCGGGCGCGTGATTGCGCTGACCAAGAAGATGCCGTTGCACTATGACGATGCCGGGGAAGGCGTAGGGTTCCTCAAGGTCCGGCATGCCGATGCGCCGCATGTGGTGGCGTCGCTCAAGACCCACGTGGATCACGAGGCCTGGCAGATGGAATACGAGGATGCGCTATTGAACTTTTTCCGTGACGTAAAAGTCGGACATGAGAAAATCGGTGGACTTCCCTGGACCGAAATCGATTTTATCGAGGATGTGTCGAAGGCGGAGCGGGAAGTGTTGCCGAAACTCTAGCAGGCTGCGGAAAAACTCGGTTTATACATCACGCGCAAATGGAATCATACGTATGGCGCTGATCGCACAATAATCGCAGGATGCT
>CAZVEZ010000174.1:0-5942 GCA_964626135.1 uncultured Nitrospira sp. | reverse complement strand
ACCTATAACCGGAAAGTTGCGGGGAAGCAGGGTGTATTGGATGCGGAATCGGCGGCGAAGGTGGACCAGCCGGAATTGCCCATCCAGTTTTTGTCTGAAGAAGACCGACTTTCGGCTGGAGAGACGGTCGTTCCTGACGGCAGCCCCGGATCATTCACGCCTCCTCCAACTCCACCGGAGCCCTTACCCTACATTGTTGTGATGATCGATGAATTGGCGGATTTGATGATGGTGGCGCCGAAGGAAGTGGAAGACAAGATCGCGCGTTTGGCGCAGATGGCCCGCGCATCAGGCATCCATCTCGTGCTGGCGACTCAGCGCCCGTCGGTCGATGTGCTGACCGGTCTGATCAAGGCGAACTTTCCGGCTCGCATTGCCTTTCAGGTATCGTCCAAAACCGATTCACGCACCATCCTGGATTCTAACGGTGCGGAAGCGCTTCTTGGCCGTGGGGATATGCTCTATATGGCATCGGGGACCGGACGTGTCATGCGGCTGCACGGGTCGTTTGTGTCGGATGACGATGTGCGCCGTGTCGTCGAGTTCGTGAAGGATCAAGCCAAGCCTTCGTATAATCAGGAGCTGCAGATTGCGCTGAAACAGGAAACGGTGAAAGAGGAAGAGGGGCTGGGAGAAGTCTATGAGCAAGCCAAAGAGCTGGTCCTGTCTACCGGTCAAGCGTCTGCATCGTTGATTCAGCGGCGACTACGGGTAGGCTATCCACGGGCGGCTCGAATGATCGAGCAAATGGAGGTTGATGGCCTCGTCGGCGCGGCTGGTCGTGATGGACGGAGAGAGGTCGTTGGGCGGCGTGGACCGGTGGGAGCAGAGGAAGGGGTGTGAGGGGAGTGGAGGGTCACTGCTGTGCTCGCAGAACGCGCACGATAAGAATGTGCTCGTTCGATGCGCGCAGTGGCAGTAACCATCCACCCCCCTCCCCTCGCGATTGATATGATAAAAAAAATAGAGTGGAGATGTTTTGTAGCAGGTGTAATCATTTGTGCATCGATTCCCTTTTCATTGCCGACTCTTGCCGCCGCTGAAGAGAGCGATGAGAAAGCGCTGGGGGAAGTACGGGAGGTTGTCAGGCAGCTCCAGGCGCGGTACGAAAAAACGAAAGATCTTCAGGCGGACTTTACGCAGAAGACCATGATCGAAGGGTTTGAGCGGCCGATCACGTCTTCCGGGAAGGTCTATATTAAAAAGCCCGGCCGGTTGCGGTGGAACTATCTCGACCCGTCGGTTGAAGACATCTATGTCAATCGGGATGACATCAAAGTGTACGTGCCGGAGCACAAACAAGTGTTGGTGGGGAAGCTCACACAGATGGCGGCGTCCAAGGCTCCGCTGGAACTCTTGCAAGGGGCGGCAAAGCTGGAAGAATCGTTCGACATCAAGCCGACGCCGGGCAAGGGACGTGGAGTGGGCGGAATCCGGCTTCTCACGCTCCTGCCTAAATCGCGTGAAGGCGAGGTGGGAAGGTCGTTACAACGGATTGTGTTGGAAGTATTTCCCAAGACCTACTTCATCCGGACTATTTCTCTCTACGAAGTCAGCGGCAATGTTGCGAGCTTTGAATTTTCTTCGCTCCAACCCAATATGGGTCTCGACGACGCAGTCTTCGACCTGAAGTTGCCGCCTGATGTGGCAGTGATGAAGGCCCCGGTGCTCAGTACTCCGCAGTGAATGTAGCCGGGATGTGGGAGGGTTGATCTGATTTGTGTTGTTTATCTCGTTCATCTGGTTAATTTCGTCTAACCAAAAAACCAGACAAACCAGATGAACTAAATGAACAAGACAAGCTGGCGGTCTTTTTCAGCATCCTGATGGGCGATTGAGGAGTAGGTGAGTGCATGAATCAAACAATGGCCGGCTCGTTAGTTGAAGCGGTTGATGAAGCAGTCAAGCAATTGGATTTCGATCGACTCTCGCGTGAGTATTGGGACCAGAACGAGTTCCTGGTTATCCCGCAATTTCTCTCCAGGTCGGTGGTGGAAGAGCATCTTGTTCCTCAGGCTCAAGGCGTAAAGAGCGAGCTGAATCGCAACTTTATTCCGGGCCACAAAAAGGGCGGGAGCGTGAGCTACTATACCGTGATAGAGAAGGCCCCGCGATTTCTCGATCTCTATCGATCCCAGGTCTTCATCGAGTTCTTGAGCCGTCTAGTGCAGGCCAAGCTCAGTCTCTGTCCTGAAAACGACCCCCATTCCTGCGCGCTCTACTACTATACGGAACCGGGAGACCACATCGGGTTTCACTATGACACGTCGTACTATAAGGGGGCTCGCTACACCATTCTGATGGGACTGGTCGATAAATCGACGCAGTGCAAACTGGTCTGTGAACTGTTCAAAGACGATCCTGTGAAATCCCCCAAGCACCTTGAGCTCATCACACAACCAGGCGATCTCGTGATTTTCAATGGGGATAAGCTCTGGCATTCGGTGACTCCGCTTGGCGAGGGAGAAGAACGGATCGCCCTCACAATGGAGTACGTCACCGACCCGAACATGGGAACCTTCAAGCGGCTGTATTCCAACCTCAAAGATTCTGTTGGCTACTTCGGCCTCCGCGCGGTGTTCAAGCAGGCTCTTTCTGGTCCGAATCGACAGCGCTAGTAGGCGCTGTCCGGTTCATCTGGTCTGTTTGGTCTATCTGGTTTTTGTTTGAGCGCAACAAACCAGAAGAGTACAAATCTCTCCGTGCCGATCCTTCCAGTTATCCTGATGACGCTAGGCCGCAGAGTCTCCTGTCAGAACATTCTGATACTGCGCAGCCATGCGGTGGGCGATCGCGGAAAATTCTTCGCGCAAATTCTTAGGCGCCAGCACTTCGACCTTGTCGCCGAATCCCAGCAGCCACCAGCGTAACTCGAGCGTATCCTTGACCGTCGCTTGCAACCGCACATGCCCGTCCCGCGACATCGTTAACTGCTGATCCTGTGCGAGAGACCTTTCGCTCAGATGGACGGCGGCCTTCTGCTCAAAGAGCGCATCTAACCGAATGACCGTGCCTTGGACCGGATAGGAAAAGAATTGCTCCTCGCGAACATACCGCTGGAGCGAGAATCCCTTGGGCCGTCGCATGGGCGCGTCAAGCACCTGTGCGGAGGTGATCCGGTGTAGTGCTAAATGCCTGAGATCCAGATAATCTTTCAGCGTTCCGATCAGATACTGCACACCGTCTCGTAAGACAAGACCGAAAGGATGGACCACATACCGCTTGGCATCCTTCGATTCTTTGGCACGATAGACGATCTGCAGCTGCCGATCTTCTAGCAGGGCCTGTTCGACAGCTGTCTGCACCGCTGTGGGAATCACCGGGTGCCGGAGTACTGGTCCGCGAGTAATAGCGCACACCTTATTTAGCCACAGGCCGAACCGGTTTGACCCCTGTCCTCCTAACAGTTCTTCCGCTCGTCTGAAATGACCGGCCAAGTGCCGCAATATGGTCTGGGGCAAGAGGGGGCTCACGTATTCCTGGGCCAAGCGGAAGGCGAGCGCCGTCGGCGCATCCATTCCTGGAATATCCAAGATATGGGCATCCTCGCTCCAGAACCAGCGACCGGCGCGGCCCTTCTCCAACGAACTCAGCGGAAACACGAGGGAAAGGGTCACCAAATCCCGTTGGATCGTCCTCACATCCACCCGATAACCCAGCTCCGTGAGACGTACGGCAAGTGCCGTAGTGCCGATCGAACCGGGCGCACGAGGAATCTGCTGCAGTAAGGCCCAATGTCTCCGTACCGTATCTTTGGCCGAATTCATCGCCCCCCCCTTTTGCGCCAGTCTGTCCGTCTTTACTTTGAAACTATACGACACATGCTGTCGCATGTCGCGGATAGACTCGGAATCTGCACTTGAAAGGAGGTCAGTCATGAGAAGACATCGCATGAATCCTGCTCGATGGCTACGTCGCCGGCCCAACGTGTTTCGCTCCTCATTAGGTAAACCTATACCAGACGAATATCGCGTGCAGGTGGCACGCTGGCTTCTGCGGATCTTAGGCACCGCCCGAGTGGAAATTGACAGGCGGGAAATGCCTCACATCTTGGAGACGGTCGGACTTGCCCATCTCAAATTGAAGGACCTGCGACACCCGATCGCCATCGACGCGTTCACAACCAGATTAGCCGAGTTAGAGCATCAGCCACTCGATCGAACCGGGGCCCTCTACCGTAATATCGATCACATCGCCGGCCTGATAGGCCTGTCTGAGGTGGAGAAAGAAGCGCTCATTTTTGTCGTATTGCTCAAGAACTATTCAGTGCTTGGAGACTGTCTGGGGGAATTGAGCGAGCAGACATCGGCCTCAGTTTGCGATCTGCTGGCGCTGGTGCTCGGCGTCGAACAGACAGATATGCGAGCTGTCCTGCGCGATGAGAGCCCTCTCCGTGCCTCCGGTATCCTGACAGTTGATCGCACGGAGACTGAGGCGAGCGACATGTTGAATCTACTCAATGGACTAGAGACCGCGTTGCTCGATGACCCAACGGACGGAGCCCACCTCTTTCGACAGTACTTCAGGCCGGCAATGGCTCCTCAGTACGGGATCGACCGATTCCCGCATCTGAAAGACGACATCGCGGTACTCCGCCGCATTCTTACCTCCGCCCGGCAACAAGATACGAAGGGTGTGAACATTCTTTTCTACGGGGTCACCGGCACCGGCAAGACAGAATTTGTAAAAGCACTAGCGGACTCAATGAAGGCACCCTTATTCGAGGTCAGCCATGAGATGGAGCAGACTGATTTGGAGGAGAAACATTTCCGATTCCGTTCCTACCTACTGTCACAGAATGTCTTGGCCAAAAACCGAGGCAGCCTTATCCTTTTTGACGAAGTAGAAGATGTCTTCCCAGACAGCTTTGTCCCATTTTTTGGGCGGAGCATGGGATCGGGCCGCTACAAGGCATGGACAAATAAAGTGCTGGAAACAAATACACGCCCGGGCTTTTGGCTCTGTAATGAAGCGCGACAGATTGACCCGGCATTCCGCCGCCGGTTCACCTACGCGGTGGAGTTCCGGACTCCACCACAGTCAGTCCGGCGTACGATGCTGAAGCAGAGACTACATAAGTCTCCTGTCAGGCCTGTATGGATCGAACAGGTATCAAAGAATCAACATCTAACGCTAGCGCTCATAGAGCAGGCCGGGAAGATCGTCGCCCTGGCCAAGCACGAAGACGCGGCAACCGTGGAAGCACTCGCGACACGGACGCTACGACACAGCCTGGAAGCGCTGGGCCTCCCTCCCGACTATCTTATTATGAGCAGCGATGCTCCAACCTTGGCGTACCATCCTGAACTGGTCAATCCGAGCCACGACCTGCCGGCTTTGATACAGGGACTCAAGGCACGGCCCAAAGGCCGGTTCTGTTTCTCCGGTCCGCCGGGAAGCGGGAAGTCGGCTTTCGCTCAGTATCTTGCTGACCAAGTGGATAAGCCCTTGCTTCAAAGGACGGCTTCCGATCTTCTTGATTGCTTTGTGGGAGGAACGGAGAAGAACCTTTCCTCGATGTTCCGAGAAGCTGAAGATGAAAATGCCGTGCTGTTCCTCGATGAGGCTGACAGCTTTCTCCAGGATCGGACAGGGGCGCAACACTCATGGGAAATTACCCAGGTCAATGAACTGTTGAAGCAGATGGAGCGATTCGAAGGCCTGTACATCTGTGCGACAAACTTGATGGATCGATTGGACCCAGCCGTCCTCCGGCGGTTCGATCTGAAAATCCAGTTCGGCTATCTCAGGCCGGATCAGACAGAAAAACTATTTACGCGTGTCCTGGCAGAGCAACAAGGATACACTCGACCAAGACGGTATTCGGACTCGGTGAAATTGCGACTATCTAAATTACGCACACTGACACCTGGGGATTTCACCACTGTCGTCCGACAAGCGCGCGCGCTTGGGACACGCTACGATGCCGAGCAGTTGCTCTG
>CAZVEZ010000173.1:2891-5956 GCA_964626135.1 uncultured Nitrospira sp. | reverse complement strand
CAGGATGCTGAAAAAGTCCGCCAGCGGCGTTCTCGCGTCGCTCAGAGGCTCAACGTACCGAAGCGTACGCCTTGCCTCTTCGCTCGCTGCGGCCTTGCTGGACAGCCTTTTTGAGCATCCTGATGTTTTTGAAGCTGTTGCTCCGTCTGTCATATTTCACCAGTGTTTTATATGTAAACCGAGGTTTTCGCCGCCTGCTAAACGTTTCGGTCCTGGCCTTTTGCGTTTCACGTTTCACCTTTCACGTTCAACGTCTTTCATAAAACAGCTCCAGCGCCGCGACAAAGCCCTTCGCCCGACCCTTGCGGAACACGTTCTCAAGCTGTCCGCGTAACGACCTGATGCCTCCTTCATCACCGCGTTTGACCACGCCTTGGGAGAGCAACATCTCCGTCGCCACTTCGACAAGCCGCTGTTTGCGCCCCTCCATCTCGGCCGTGACAAATTCTTCCATCACCTCCGAGGCTCGCTCCTGAATGATCGCTTCCTTAAACGTGTCGTATCCTTGATCCGCCACGGTTCGTTCGCGGATCACGGCCAATTCGGCTTTGATCCGCTTCACGTCTTTCATCAACACCGCAAACACTTCCTTGCGCCCTTCATCGAAGAGCTTCTTCTCCATCTCGTCGAGGATGACGGCTGGATCGGCCGCTTCATCTCGCGCCGTTTCATCCCCCCAATTGAGCCGGTCATAGGTCCGGCGCTTCTCCGGATCGCCGATGACTTCGTAGGCCGCATTGAGATCACGAATCTTGGTTTCCGCCTGTGTACTATCGGGATTGCGGTCAGGATGGTGCTGAAAAACCAGCTTCCGGTAGGCCTTCTTGATCGCGTCGTCTGACGCATCACGCGAGACCCCTAACACACGGTAGAAATCGATTCGTGCCATGGCGGCGACTATAGCACGCACTTTTCAGCGCTGCACCTTGACACCTATGCGCAGGCTCCGTAGCCTGGCGCGGCACCAACGGATGAGGGTTCATCTGGTCTGTCTGGTTCATCTGGTTAGTTTCGTTCAACCAAACAAACCAGACAAACCAAATGAACAAGACAGACGCGCTTGAGAGGCTGATGTGGTGGTAACAAAGTCATGGCGGCACGGTGTCACCCGTTACCAATGGCTGGTCCTGTTTATCGCCTGGCTTGGCTGGGTATTCGATGCCATGGACGCGACGATCTATGCGATCGTCCTCCACCCGGCGCTGCACGATTTACTTCAATTCCCCGGCGAAACCGTCTCCACTGAGCAGGTCGGCTGGTACGGCGGGATCATCTTCTCTATCTTTCTCATCGGCTGGGCCATCGGCGGGATAGGCTTCGGCGTGGTCGCAGACCGTATCGGACGCACCAAGACCCTCATCATCACGATTCTCATCTATGCCATCTTCACCGGACTCGCCGCGCTGTCGCAGGACTGGTGGCATCTGGCTATTTACCGCTTTCTCACAGCTCTGGGAATCGGAGGAGAATGGGCAGCCGGCGCGGCACTCGTCGCTGAAACCTGGCCGGAAGAGAAACGGGCGAAAGCAGCCGGCATCCTGCAATCGGCTTGGGCGGCCGGGTTTTTTCTCGCTGCGGCGTTCAACCTGCTCCTACAAGGCTATGGATGGCGCGTGATGTTTGTGATCGGCGTGCTCCCGGCCTTTGTGTCGTTCTTGGTCCGCTGGCATGTGAAGGAGCCGGACCGATGGGCGAAGGTCCACGCCCGGGATACGACAACCAGCCCTACACAGATAACCGACATCTTTCATCCTCCATTAAGACGGTCAACCATCGTGGGGTCGGCGCTGGCGTTCGTCGCCGTCTTTGGTTTGTGGGGGGCGACAAACTGGGCACCCACCCTCATCCGCGAATTGCCGGATCTCAAGGGCTCCGATGCCGCAACCCTGTCGGCCTCTGTCAGCTACGCCATCATGGCCCTCAACGGGGGGGCTCTTTTCGGCTATCTGGGGTTTGGGCCGCTGGCGGATCGATTTGGACGGCGCGCGGTATTTGCCTTTATGTGCCTCGGCAGCCTCGTGATGCTGCCGATCACCTACTTGTTACCGACCACCTACATCGGCGTCTTGATGCTGTTGCCGCTGCTGGGATTTTTCAACAACGGCATCTTCAGCGGATTTCCGATCTATCTCCCCGAACTCTACCCCACCAGGCTGCGCGCCACCGGCGCCGGGTTCTGCTTCAATGCCGGACGTGTGCTGGCATCCGCCTCGCCGTTTCTTACCGGCTGGCTGGTCATGGAACTCGGCAGCTTTGGCAAAGCCGCAAGCACGGTGGCATTGATCTATCTGGTGGGGTTGGTCGTCTTACTCTTTGCGCCGGAAACTAGAGGCAAACCACTGCCGGAATAACCGCTGTGGAATCAACACCAAATACAGTCCCCCTTGACATCCCGTCAAAGCAGCTTATGTTCATACCATGACACACACACCGACACCCAAATCCTTGAGCCACGACGAGAAGAAAGCCGCCGACGCAGCCTTCACAGGCCGTCCCTTCAATGACACATGGTCTGCTTCAGCCCGAGCAATCTATGACGGTATCGTCGCGGCCCTGCCCCACTCAGACGCCATGATTTCCCTGCCTGCCAGGGCCGAAGAGCCGGTGGAAGCTCTATCCGCACAGCGTGAGCCTCTCCAGTCTCAAGAACCGCTTGAGGAAGAGAAGACCGCTGAACAAGAGTCGGTGGAAACGAATGCAACGCCTGCGCTCATTCGCGACCGGGAAGCGGCGATTCAGGCCGGGACCTTGATCGACGTCACACCGACCGCCCTGCAACTCGGTATCACGTTCCCTGTCACGATTACCCGACCGCTCTGGGAAGCGGGAATCGTCACAAACCAGTCCCTCCCGGAACAGGATCAAACCGGCCGGCTGCGCGACATTTTACTGGCCTTTCGTCTACGCCTGGCCGGTCTGACAACCCTGTCGCCACTACTCGACTTTCCGGTTCTGTTGGCCTTGCCGCCAAGCAACGTGCCGCAACCGGTGCCCTTGTTTGCCCTCATCCAACCGGACCCCACGCACCAGGCAAATGTGACGCTCTTGCTGCCGCAGGAAGTATC
>CAZVEZ010000173.1:0-2791 GCA_964626135.1 uncultured Nitrospira sp. | reverse complement strand
GGCTGCAGCCCCATGGCCTGAAGATCGCGCCCCGTCAGTGTGGTCCTGATCGCCTTGTTCTTCATATGAGCCACAAGTTGTCGCTTCAGCAGACTCAACTGCATGTTGTGTTGCTTTGCGATCTGCTTCGCGAGAAGGAGCACGAGCGCCTCGTTCGAAAAAGCGTCCAAGAGGCGATGCGCCTGCGATGCCCGTACCGTCTTTTTCTCGACGAGTCGCTTCCGGGCACGATCGACCGGGCCTCCTCCAACGCTCAGGTTCTTGGCCTGCTCTCGTGAGAGCGCGAGCCGCCGGATTAACGCAGCCGTCACGACCGAACTGGACCCACTCGACAACGCCATCAGATAAACGGTCGGCCGGTCGATTACAGAATCCGGGAATCGACCTACCCACCAAGCAAGCGCCTTGGGAAGGGCTATGACCAACTGCTTCACCTTCCTCGTGTAGCACAGACGGCGGTGGAGAAAACGAAGTAGCTTCAGTCGGGCCATCCGGGCAATCGCACGCGCCGGATCGTGCTCGGCGAGCAGCAACAGAATTTCGTTCTGCAGCCGAGGGCCGGAGAGCCGCTGGATCAGATTCATGGAGGCCGCGTGTGCCAGAAGGCGCGCGGTAGCGCGTTCAAGACGAAACCCGAATCGTTGTTCGAACCGGATCGCTCTGAAAATGCGCGTGGGATCATCCTGGAAACTGCTCTTGTGCAGGACGCGAAGTGTCCTTCCCTTCAGATCGTCCCATCCACCATAGGGATCATACAGTCGTCCAAACTGCTCCGCGTTCAATTGAATCGCCATGGCATTGATCGTGAAATCCCGGCGATAGAGATCTTCGTTCAATGAAGCGGGCTCGACATCCGGCAACACGGCAGGCTGTGCGTAGGACTCTCGCCTGGTCGTTGCAATATCCACCCTGAGCCCATCCTGAAAGGCCAGCCGCGCCGTTGCAAACCGTTCAAACACCGCCAACCCCGCCCCATACCGGTCGGCCACCAACCGCGCGAAGGCGATACCATCCCCTTCCACAGTGAGATCGAGATCCCAGTTTTCCCGCTTCAGCAAAAGATCGCGGACGACCCCGCCGACTATATACAGGGGCACGCCACGCTTATCCGCAAGATTCCCAAGCTCACGGAGCAGAACAAGACGCTCCCGGGGGAGACGGCGAAGCAGACCGTTTCGGATTATTCGATAAGACATGGCCCGCTATTGTAGCAACCTCCTTGTTGATGAGGAACACCGTTCCCCAACAACAAAATGGGGCGCTCAGGATATGATCCCGAGCGCCCCATATCTTCCTAAAGTATATCGAGTTACCGGTGCCGTTTTCCCCGGCGATCATGCTTCTCGCGGGTATTATGGCGCGAGGCGTGTTCCTGCTGCTTGTCCAACCGGTTTGCTTCTCGCTCGTTCAGCTGCCCGCTTGCGATTCTCGATCGATCCGCCCTTCCTGATTCGCCTGCCGCTGATCGATCACCGGCGATTTAGATGCAGCGCCCTCTTCATCCATAGCCTCCCTCAAAGATGGGGGAGCGAATTCTTCTTGCCTCTTTCGATACCTGTGCAACGCCTATTCGACGGGACACGTGCAGTCGTACGCCATTCCCAGTCCGTATGTCTCATGCTGCTCCGATGACGCCTGTTTTACCGACCTCGCCCGCCGCCGAAACGGTCGGGCCGCTCGGGACGGTTGGGGCGCTCAAATTTCTCAGGGCGGTCACCCCGCTCACTCAGTCCCGATCGATCCGGGCGGTCAAGCCGGTCGCGACTGGAACTTCCGCGATCTCCACGGTCTCCCTGACCGACACGTTCACGGAAAGATTGGAAACTTGCCCGGCCATCCTGAAACTCCGGTCCTCGCCGTTTCACTTCGCGACTCAAATCGATAAGTTCAGCCGGGCGATAGCCTTGTCGCAGCCCTTCACTTACTAATGCCGTTCCGTCTTTCGACGGAATTTTGCCTTCTTTCATGACTGCTAGACTCTTTGCGCCGGCGGCCAGCGTTTCCTGTGTCACCCTTTGCCTGCCGCCCTCTGAAAGACGGGCGATCTCTCTTACTTCCTCTGGAGTAGCGCCTCGGGAAAATGCTTCCGCCATCATCTCCACGGCCCCCTGACGATTTCCCTCAGCCGCACCACGCAATCCGGTCTCTCGGAACACTTCTTGAGCCGTTTCGAAATGGTTGGCCATCTGGCGCAGCACCGGATCGATTCGCTTGGGCTCAACTCCCTTGGCCAGCCCTTCTTTGACTTTATTGGCTAATGGTTCGGTCGGAAGGCCTCTTTCACCGGCCTTGTTCACTTGCTCTATGAGCCGGTTGACATCCTCGACAGCAAATCCGCGCATTGCCCGAAGCCGGCCGATCTCGTCACGATCTTGAGGCGAGAGGGGTTCGGCCCAGGAAACTCCTGCGCCAAACATGAAGAACAGCGCTGCCACAACCAGCCTGCTCTGAAACGTTCGAATCAGCATGCGCCTACCTGACCACCACAATGCCGTTGATGTTTCCAAATCCGTCCTTTACGAAATCTTGCGCCAGAGGAGGCGCGACCCACCTGATCTCGTCGATCAGATACATGAATGCATGTTCTCCCTTCGACAATGGCACCACGACCGACCAGAGTCCGTCCGATCCGGATGGCGCCATCCGATGAGCAGTCGGCGACCACCCGTTGAAGGTACCTACCAGCGAAACCGACTTTGCCGCAGGAGCCGATATCAAAAATCTGATCCCCCCAGCAACGGACTTGGGTGGCTCCGGTTTGACCGGCACCGAACAGGCGAAACACCAAACC
>CAZVEZ010000172.1:0-5967 GCA_964626135.1 uncultured Nitrospira sp. | reverse complement strand
AGAGCTGCAAATAAGGAAAGTGGCGTACTCTTCCTTGCTCGTCCACCTTATAAAAAGTAGGCCGAGGACGAGACTCGTGACGCTCAGAGCCGCCTGATCAAAGGCACTCAGGAGCAGGTTTCGACGCACCTATCTGGTCTCACCATGACGTTCTTGGTCTCGTCGGTCTCGTATGACGCGGGCGGGGTTTCCAACCGCGATCGAGAACGGTGGAATGCTCTTGGTGACAATTGATCCGGCGCCAATTATTGAGTGATCGCCAATGTCAACGCCCGGCAGGACGACCACATTGGCACCCAGCCAGACATCGTTGCCTATTCGGATCGGAGCGAACGTCTCGTCTTGAACCCTGACGGGCCGCGAGAGGTCGTCATGGCGATGATTCCTCGTAATGAGCTTCACGTCCGGACCCATAAGGACTTCGGAACCGATCTTTACTCCCCCGTAAATCTGGCACGATCGCCCTAGCTCGGATAGATCGCCTATTTCTATGTGTGGCGATATATCTGCATTGAACTTCACCCGAACACCCTTGCCGCAACTGTCAACGAAGGTACTCACCAGAGCACGTCGCAGCGCCGGGAAGAACAGCGCATAGGGCCTGTGCGCGTCTGGGCTGAAGCGGAAGATGGCGATATATAGAAAATACGCGCCATAGCGTACGGCCTTGCTCATGACGTTCATGGCACAGCAAACACTTCAGCTGGATTCGTCGACTCGTTGGCGGCCGCATACCGCATTGCGTGGACGTACGTCTCTGCGATTCTTTCCTTAAGGAAGAATCCTAGTCGCCCCTGAGAGAGGCATTCCTGCAAATTGGTATGGTAGGTCGACAGCTCATTCGCGAGCTCACGCATGCCTTCCACGATGCTTTTTATACTCGTTGGCTCGACGCGAACTCCAATCCTGAGCCCGTCCAGGTACCCATCAATGCCGGCTCTGGCGGAGTACAGAACGGGTACACCACTAAGGAGCGCCTCCACGTAGGCCATACCAAAGGTGTCGTTCTTGCTTGGAAGAACCAACGCGCTGGAGCCGGCTATCGACCGCAGTGCCTCCTCATGACACATGACGCCACTGAACCTTACGGCATCTTGCAAGCCAGCCCGTGCAGCCATGGCACCCTCCGGAGAGTCTTGGGCACAGCCAATCACCTCAACTGAAACCTCACGGCCACCGGCCCTCAGGGCCTTTAGCCCTGCCAACACACCCTGGAATCCTTTGTTTGCTCCCTGGCCCGCACGAAAAACAGTAGCGAAGCGCACGCGACTTGGTGGCGGCCTCGGGAACTCCGCCGCGCGAGAACTGGAGACTATATTTGGCAGCACCACTTCCCGCAGGAGTGAATGCCGTTCACCACCGCGCTCTTTCACTAAGTCGCTGGCAATTGCGGCCGTCCACGGTGCCGGCAGGAACACAACGCGTGAGCCCAGAAGTGCGTCACGGAACAGTCGACGGCAATCAGGCCTAAGCCGTACCATCCTGCCGTCGGTATAACCTCGGAGGGTTGTCACGTAGGGCTTCCGGCTGTCGATCGACAACTGCTGGGCAACAACTCCTTCGACAGTGAGCTTATGTGCATGAATAACGTCGTAGTCAAACCCTGTATTCGCTACGCTGGTCGCGATCCGCTCTCCTAGGCGACGCAATGTCAGCTTCATCCCGAGCAACGCTGGAAGCCCACCGTACGCAAGGGAGACCATGCCCTCTTTAGTGGCACTAAAGTCACTGCCGACGCGCACCCGCTTGATGGAGACCACGAAGTGGTCCAGGTGTTCTCTCGTCGCATCGATCAGATTGCTGACCGCATTGGTTGTTGGCTGAACGAACGAGGGGTCAGGAAAGTTTCCTGAAATGTGGAGAACCCTCACTCTTGGACTAGTCATTGTCCAATTCCCGGATCCCCAACGCTGCCCGAGGCTTCCCGGCGTATTCCTCTATCCGCCCGCCAGCAAGGGCCGAAAGCTGACCCAGATTCAGGAATAACTTACGAAGAGACCACACTCTTGGTTTGACACCCAAAGGTAGGAGCGCAACGACCAAGACACTTGCAGTCAAGGTCAAGACGACTCGCTTGAGCAGCCATATGCCCATGGCTCCTAGCGACGCATCGGACAAGAATATCCTCGCCCAGCTTTGACCGCTGCGGTAAGCCCGAAGGACGACAAAGCGGAACGTCGCGCGCTCGAGAGAGATATTCTCTAACACAACCGCCTCGTCGCACCAGACGAGACGATAACCCTTCTTCGCAGCACGACTGAACAGGTCGGCATCCTCACCCCCAGTAAGACCAAACGCTGGATTGAAGGGCCCCGGGGACGCAATCAAGACCTCCCGCTTGACCAGTACGTTCCCGGTGGCACCTGTACGTACGCCTGTTCCAGTTGGATATCTTCTGCGGTCAACTATTCCGCTAGATCGGACCCAGGCTGGTGTTCCCTCCGGATAGACTGGCAGTACCGGACCAAATACAGCATCTGCACCGAACTCAGCCATGCAGTTCAGCAAAGCCGTCAGCCATCCACGGTCAACGATCTCGTCATCATCGAGAAACGCGACCAGTCGGGCGACTGCAAGCCTTACGCACGCATTCCTCGCGTGAGCAATATTCTGCCGCGACTCAATCTCGTAGAGAACCGGCCACGAAACTGCCCCTCCAAACTCATGAACTACGTACCGCGCGGATCCGACACTATCGTTATCGACAACGATCACACGAACTACGACACCCTTCGGTAGATCACATGACGCGATACTGGCCAATGTGGCGGACAGCAGTTCTGGGCGACGAAAGGTGCAGATGCAGATATCAACTGAGGTCCCGTCCCACTTGGACCCCAGAACCCCGCCGCTCACGACATCGCACACTTTGCCAGGATGGTTGCCGCCCCCATTCTTCACTTCGGTGTTGGTACTCACCGAAAAACACCCAGCGAGCTAGTGAATAGCTGTCTTGACTCCGAGGACCTCACGTACCTCGGTTGCGCCGCCGTTCTCATCACGAGCAGTAGGTATACAGCGACAAAGACCACCCAGATGATCTGCAGCTCTCGAAACAGCGTCGCCTCAGTGAGGCTACTGATCATCGCAACGGCTAGCATGCATCCGGTAAGGGCTCCCTCGAACGGGGAGTACACGAGTAGACGCCAGATTCTGAGACCGGCGGATGCAAGTACCCACATCAAAAGAATAACCGCAAGAGCGCCCCCTCTTACCGCTAGGTCAAGGTACCCGTTGTGGAACTGGCGAAACTGGTTAACCCCCAACTGCTCCCGGAGCGGCAGGGATTGCCATGAGTCAAAGCCCCATCCCAAGAGGGGTTTGTACTGGAAAAGGTCGATTGCCATCACCCAGAGATCCTGTCGCCCGGTGAATGTCACATCACGACCAACCGATTCTAGGGCGCCTCGATAGGACGCAAGGGTCGGCATCAGCAGCTCGAGGAGCAGGTACGCGATGACTGCGAGAACGGCATAAAACAGAATGAATGCCGCCCGCTTGACGGGTGGCTTCTTGCCCAGAATGCTCAATGCCGGGAACAGGACGACCGAGCCAACCGCCAGAGACAATGACGTTACCGAGGCGCAGCCTGCCAAGGCAGTGACCGACGCCACTACCGCGAGGCCACTCCACAACTGCTTGCCACCGATCAGTCTCCACTTGGCATAGGCCAACTCCGCCATGGTGAAGAGCAAGGTCAGGACGCAAAGCAGCCCAAGCGTATTTGGGTTCCCAGCGAGCCCCGACCAGCGGCCCGTCACGTGTATGGTGCCTTGAAGACCAAGTAGGACTGAAACAACGGACGCGAGAACCAATAAGGTAAGTGCCCTATGCACAACCCTGACCGCACGCTCCATGTCTGGGGCACTGTAGATTGCCAGCGAGATTGCCGCGAGCAGCAGGCCAATCTGATGTGCCGCATTGAGAACTACCGTTATTGGGGCCTTCACCCACAACATCGACGCGGCCTGGAGTACGATCAGGGCTAGCAGCGGAACGACAGCCAGTCCAAGTTTCACTGACAACGAAGATCTTCGCCAGGCGATGCCTGCTGCAATGAGATACGCAACGAGCAGGATCAACGTGCGGGAGGACGCTACCAACCCGGTCGGTAGGCCTATGCTGACTGGTGAGGTGGGCGAGAACACCCCTGCCAATCCAGATACCAGCAGGATCACGATAAACGGGACGAATCCAAGGCGGCCCGTCACTCTGGCGCTACTGCGATTCACTCGGTCCCGCACTTCCGTGATTGCCTGTGTGGCAGGGCGCCAACCCTACTCGGCTCCACTCGCCAACTGGTCGCCACCCAGTCGTCGCGCGCGTTGTGCACGGTACAGGTTCACTTCTGACTCCGTGCCGCTTTGATAAATCCACCCTGAGCACTCTGGGCCTGGCTTTGTCCCGGGTGTGTTTACAAAGACCAGGTTACCCCCACCAAGCTTGCAATCGGGATATGAGAAACCCGCGCCTTGAAGTGTCCAGTAGATATTCATCCATCCGCTATTCGGCATCCTCCTGGCACCGCCGCCGCTTTCGAAGGATCTCCGGCCTAGCCCAAGGTCTATCTCGGTGAAGAGATTCTGGTACGGGATGGCCCCATGATGATCAAGATTCATGTCGTATCCGACACCCTTCTCAAACACGTTACCACGGGAATACCAGGACACAGACAGGTCATGAATAAAGCGCGACTGGGACCTAGTGCCAATCGCAAAATCGGAAAACAGATTGTCATGACTGCTACTTAGCCAAATAGCATGGTGGCCAGCCATTGCACCCCGACTCGCGTCAACCTCCATCTGTACGCGCACGAAGGAATTGAACTGGCTATCGGAAAGGTGAATTGCAAGGTCACTATTCACTATGGCGACGTCTTTCATCCAGGAATTGACTACACCTGCGAACGTAACTCCATTGAAGCCCTTCTCCTTAAAATGCCCAGGATACTTTTCATGCCGCATAAGGATCGTCAGATTCTCAAGCCCGACCTCGGACACTCGAGGAAGAAAGTCCTGCACCTCGGGCTGCCACTCCGGCTTGATTGATACCGGCAAGGGCCGCTCAAGCTCTATTGATCCAGCAGATACCGAAAGAACTCTGGACGCAAAGCGAACCATTGGTCGCCCTGCATAGTCAGGGTTGACTGGCGTGAAGAAGTTTCCATGCATTTCCCGCGCAAGACTGTTGCTCTCTGGGTTTCGCAGTGTAAGAACAATTTCGCTCCCCGGTTTTGTTCCGTTACTGGCTTCAAGTATCAGATTTCGAGATCCCCTCGGGTACGATCCCTTGATTCTTGACTTAAGGCCTGACGGGAGAGCACGGAACCCTCCAGCGATCTGGATCAGCCCCGGGCCAACGCTATATGGGCTCATCCGGGACCCACTTGTCGCGGCCGGGCAGTCACCGGCAGATTCACATAGAGGTTTGTGGAACCTTAATATCGTTCCTTGCTGGCTTTCGCCACGAATTATCCAATCGCCCTGATCAATTCTGATCGGGCGATGAATATCGTAGACGCCACTTTTGAGGAGCACCACGTGCCCCTGTCCGGCGGCGGCGTCTATAGCGGCGAGCAGGGCCTCGCTGTCGTCAAGGTCGTCGTCCGGGATGGCGCCATAAGCGCCCGCATTCACGCGCTCCCGCTCCGAAGTATCTGGAATCTCCTCGCCCATTCGATATCCGGCATAGGAGAAATCCGGGAGGTCGACACCTTGAATAGTCGATAGGATTGGCGAGGCGCTAGCTAGCCCCGAGCTTGCGAGTCCCAGGACCAGGGCCCAGGTGAAAGTCCATCGAGTATGCAGTTGAACCATACTTCTGTGCCCACCTACCGTCCGCGGGCGAGTTGGCTGCAACCCACTTGGGGTGGTGCTAGGGACCTATATAGAACTTGCAGGGGATACCACAGTGTCCGGTGCACATGGTGCCGACCCACTGCCCGCCGGCAACCCCATCCTCCTCCGG
>CAZVEZ010000171.1:0-5984 GCA_964626135.1 uncultured Nitrospira sp. | reverse complement strand
GTGCCGGAATTCCAACCGAACCCGTTCACCATACACAATCATCGTGTCATACCATTGCCTCACAAAAATATCGGCCGGTTGGAGGACAGCGATCCTGCCTGAGGAATTGATCTGCCGCTCGACTTCCGAACAGGGCAAACCTTGCAGAGTCGGCTCATTTTTTATCCGGCAGCCGACAAGGCCGATTATCAGGCCTATAACTAACGCAATCACGAAGCGGGAAACAGATCGTTGGGAATGTATCGGGGCTTATGATCGAGAAACCACGGAAGAGATCTGCGCAATCTCACGACTCGTCACATCCCGCCATCGGCCGGGTTGGAGGTCTCCCAGCACAACCGGCCCGATCGCAACTCGCACAAGCCTCAACGTCGGATGTCCGACTGCAGCCGTCATGCGCCGAACCTGTCGGTTCAACCCCTCGTGGAGTGTCATTTCCAGCCAGGCAGTCGGCACATTTTTGCGGAAGCGAATGGGCACAGGGCGATCGGGCAGCTGCGGATCATTCGGCAACAGACGTACCCCGGCAGGCCTGGTCTTGTTGCCGTTCAGCACCACACCCTTTTGCAACGCCTCCAATGCCTCCTCGTTCGGGATTCGTTCAACCTGCACGAGATACACTTTCGACAGCTGATGCAATGGATCTGTGATGCAATGGGCCAGCGCACCGTCCGAGGTGAGTACGATCAACCCTTCGCTATCCAGGTCAAGCCGCCCCGCCGCATAGACGCCAGGGATCTCCACATAATCAGCCAGTGTCGGACGTCCTTCCGGGTCAGTAAAAGAGGGAAGAACTCCGTAGGGTTTATTGAGGGCAATCGTACGAACTCTGGAGCGTATGCGATTCACAAGCGAACGGGTGAGAGAATGCTCCCCTGCATCAGTACCCGATTCCGAATCCGCCGCCGCGGCGAGACCCTGCGCCAACACCTATCCCGACCCCGCCGTAGCCGCCGAAATACGGTCCGCCCCGCCAGTCGTCGACGTGTGGAGGGGGCCATATATACCAGTGTTTCACCGTCAGCGTCGGATAACGATAGTCGACTTCGTCCATTTTCTCGGTGATAGCCCCACTGACTTCACCGACGAACGTCACCAACATCCCCGGCGTCAATGTAGCCGGATCGAGGAATTCCTGGTGCAGAACCAGTACTCGTCCTTTCGATTGCGTGAGATCAATCGTCGGCTCTCGATCCTTGCCAAGCGGGAGTTGCAACAACTCGACCTGCGTCCCCTCTTTGAGCCGTCTCGCCTTGAGAACCTCCCCACCAAGCATGATAAGTCGTCCTTTATACGAGTCAGGTGAGGTACGCACCTCCGTAAACGTCAGATTGTGATCAATCTGCGATTCGAGGGCTTCAGGAATCTTGACCGGAGAATACGCACAGCCCGAGGCGGCAAGGAGAAAACCCACAGCGCATGCGCATACGGTGAGAGACCTCGACCACATGTCCGTACTATATCCAAGCCCTGCCAGAAGCACAATGATCGGCCTCGTCATTCCGCCCGGCGCTTTCAATCGTTTGAGTCATCGCGACTGTATGGTTGCAGGCATTCCCATCCAGGTCATGCCCCCTTCAATGAAATACGTATTTTCATCCGACGCCTCTTATCCATGCCTGCAACGTCCCAATCGCTGAAAAATCTTGAAATTTATTCGTATGTGTTTATGCGAGTGGTGCATTTGGAGCAGTTCACCTCCCGGCACCACACTTGCTCACCGTAGCTGACTAGCTGCCTCGCACAGCAAGAGTTTCATCGTATGGCGTGTCGGAGGCAACATTCCTTTTATTCATCACCAAGGAGGTTTTATCATGACACGTGCTGCACACATGATCGTGTTAGCTGCATTTCTCGCTGTTGGATTCGGCGTCCCCATGACCTTTGCCAATGAGCCTGCGCCTGCCGAGCAGAAGGGAAAGAAGGATACGACCGACAGTAAGGCGGACGATGACAAGAAGGACGAGAAGAAAGACATGGGTGGGAAGTAAATCCAGGCTTCGGGGCATAGCTGGACTATGCCCCGCCGATCTCACCCGATGCATCCGGCAGCGCGCTACATCTTCTCTTCCATCAGCAGACAAGCACTGTAGGGCTTTCCCTACAGTGCTTGTGGCAGCATGCGTCAGTTGCTTGGCTGACATCACAAACTCGGCGACAATTTCTTCTCGAACTCCAACAGAAATGAGCCCTTCTGATCACATATCCTCCGAGTCATTGGGCATTGAGCTTGCTTTCTTTCACGAAAATCTGTTTGCCATCATGTAAAGGAGGAAAGACGATGCAACAACTCGCGACTGATCGAACCAAGAGCCTCCGGGCTCCCGCATTCGCCATACTATGCGCAATGGCCGTGGGGGGTTGTGTGAGCACAGGCACTCACACGAAGACGCTCACCGAACTTGAGGCAGAGAAAAAAACATCGGCGCAATTGCAACAACAGTTGGCAGGGCTTCAGAAACATCTGGATGAAGAAGCTGCTCAGCGGAAAGCCGCAGAACAGGAGGCCGCCTCACTCACGGCACGCACCAGCGAGTTGCAGTCCCGATTGGATGGCTTGGAGAAAGAGAAGAGTCAACTGAGCAGTGAACTCGGCGCCGTGCACGGTCAAATTACGGACCTCGAACAAAAACTTGCCAACGGCAGCGCCTCGGCGCAGGAAGAAATCGCCAAACTACAGAAGCAGGCTTCTGAGCTTGAAGCCAACGCCGCCCGCATCGCAAAAGAACGCGAACAACTTCGCCAGGAACAATCACAACTTGCCGCGACACTGGAGCGGGAACGGCTGGCAAAAGAAGAAGAGATCGCGCGCCTAACCCGCGCACAAGAAGCGCTCTCCAAATCGCTTCAGGATGAAATCGCAAAGGGAAACATCACAATCCAACAGGTGCGCGACCGCCTGACAATCAACATGGTGGATCGTGTCCTGTTCGATTCCGGTCAGGCTCAAGTGAAACCGGCCGGCATGAAAGTCCTGAAACAGGTCGGTGACGTGCTCAATCAGATCTCGGACAAACAAATTCGGATCGAAGGCCATACCGACAATGTGCCCATCAGTTCGAAGCTGCAAGATCGCTTCAAGTCAAACTGGGAACTCTCCACAGCCAGAGCCACGACCGTCGTGCGCTACCTGATCGATCAGGGCGGTGTGGACCGCCAACATCTCTCTGCAGTCGGCTACGCGGACACGCAGCCTCTCGCCTCGAACGATTCTGAAGAGGGGCGATCGTCCAACCGTCGAATCGAGATCGTATTGTACCCAAAAGATCTCACGCACATTGCCAGCCAACTTGAAACCGCCACGTCTGAGACGAAATAGTCCTCTCTTCTCCGGGAGGCGCTCATGAGGTGGGCGCCTCCCGACTCAATCGGATTTCAGCACGACCCCCAGCCGCTATGATGCTCCATTCACGAGTACGTGTCAGTCAGAGCTTTCCCCCTCTTCCTCGCTTCGGTTATGATAGATGACATGATCGGTCTTCTGAACCACCACGCAGGAATCAAGCCCCCACTCCTTCACTGAGGTGTCGATGTTGAAACTCATGCTGCTGATCTTGCTCTTCACGATACCTCTCGGACTTTCCGGCTGTGACAAGGCGTATATTGCCACCATGGATAAGATGGGCTATGCCAAACGCGATATGTTGAGCAGCCGCGTCAAGTCAGCTCGTGACGCGCAGCAGGAGGCCAAGAAAGACATCCAAAGCGCCTTGGATCAATTCGGGAAGGTCGTGGCCTACCAAGGTGGAGACCTGGAAGCCACGTATAAGAAACTCAACAGCGAACTGCAACACGGCGAAGACAGCGCCGAGACGGTGCGGAATTGCATCGAAGACGTCGAAAGCGTGGCCGACTCGCTCTTCTCGGAATGGAAGACAGAACTCAGCCAATACTCCAGCGCGGACTTGCGTCGGAAGAGCGAAGCGAAACTCGCCCAAACCAAAACCCGCTACCACGACATGCTCAGTGCCATGAAGCGGGCGGAGCAGCGCATCGATCCGGTTTTGAAACCCCTCCGCGATCATGTGCTCTACCTGAAACACAACCTCAATGCACGCGCGCTCGCCGCCATGAAAGACGAGCTGGTAAAAGTCGACAGGCAGGTCGATCAACTCGTCCGGGATATGAACCGCTCCATTGCTGAAGCCGACAAGTTCATTCAGACCATGGAAAAAGAGCCGGCCTGATCCACCGCCCGCTGCTCCCCATTTTGTCAGGAGTGCCTCATGCGCTGGGAAGGACAACGCGAAAGCGGCAATATCGAAGACCGGCGAGGCATGGCGCCGGCCAGGGTCGGAGGGGGAAGGCTTGGGATCGGAGGCCTCGTGCTGGTGCTGGCTGTCAGCTATTTCACAGGCATCAACCCCTTGACCCTCATCGATATGCTCAATGGCGTACAGAATATGACGGAACCATCGGGGCCTTCCGAACCAGCACCGATCGGAGCGCCCAACGACCAACTGGGGAAATTCGCTTCGACCGTCCTTGCCGACACGGAAACGACCTGGCGGCAACTCCTCGGTCCTCGCTATGAAGACCCGCGACTCGTCCTGTTCACCGGAGGTGTACACTCGGCCTGCGGCGCCACTTCATCGGCCGTCGGCCCCTTCTACTGTCCCGTCGATCGCAAAGTTTATCTCGACTTATCATTCTTCGACGACATGGCGCGACGGTTTGGCGCGCCCGGGGACTTTGCACAAGCCTACGTGATCGCCCATGAGGTCGGCCACCACGTGCAGAATCTCATAGGCATTGCAGAGAAGGTGACTCGCCTCCGGCAGCAGGCTTCCGAACGAGAGGGAAATGCCTTGTCCGTACGGATGGAGCTCCAAGCCGATTGTTTCGCCGGCGTCTGGGGCCATCACGCCAAGCGCGACCGGAACCTGATCGAGCCGGGCGATTTCGAAGCCGGCTTACAAGCCGCTGCCGCCATCGGAGACGACCGGCTGCAACGGATGGGACAAGGCTCTGTCCAACCGGAAAGCTGGACACATGGGTCCTCCGAACAGCGGAGGGCATGGCTGCGAAAAGGTTTGGAGACCGGCGATCCAAAAGCCTGCGATACCTTTGCAAGCAACCGCCTCTAGCCTGTCATGGATGATGTTCAGAACCAGCCGCAAGAATCGTCATCACAAGGTATTTATGCCGCCTTTCTCGCCGATGCGCCATGGAATGCAAAATCCGTCATCGCTGCCGCTGTTGTAACTGTCGGAAGCCTCGCCTCATGGATGGCTGATTTCTCATCACCGGCTGTGGCAGGCATCGCCGGCAGCTATCTGGCAGGATTTTTCATCGGCTGGGCATCCCGGCGACTTCTGAGAATGGCAGCGCTGATCACTGGCGGTGTGCTGGCCGGCATCGCCGTATTGGAAGAAACCGGCTGGATCGATCTCGATTGGGCATCGGTGGAAACGCAGATCAGCCATGCCGTCGCAGCAGCACAGCAAGGCACGCAAGGGCTCAAACACATCCTCTCCGGATATCTCCCGTCAACAGGGGCAGGAGCAGTTGGAATGTTTTTCGGATTTCGGAAGCGATAGCACTGAGCCGACGCGTGCAAGGACGGCCGAAGAAAACCTAGAAACTCACCGGCGTCATTTTTCTGGAGTGAATGAATCTTTCAACTTTTTCCCCATCTGCTCGACTTTCTCGCCAAGGGAGTTCGCCGATCGTTTCAACTCTGCACCGACCTTCTTGGGTGTCTCACTGTCTTCAAGCTGCTTCACCACACTGGACACCTCTTGCTCAACTTTAGTCGCCGTCTCTTTTAACGCGGTGCCGACTTGATCAACAGCTCCTGCAGGCTCCTTTGCCTTGTGATCTCCAGCCAGAACACCATCTGCCACTCCCAGAATGCATACCATCACAAACCCAATCCCCAGGATACCCATCTGGCCATCCCTCCACGGAGAGACCCTGCGGTCTCTCTCACCGGTATGATTAACGGACCACTCTCCCGACGAGCATATCCTATCCACCACGTG
>CAZVEZ010000170.1:0-5998 GCA_964626135.1 uncultured Nitrospira sp. | reverse complement strand
TACCCTGGCGGGCCAAGCGCTCTACTATATTGGACTGCCCGATCAAAAGGAAGCCGGCAAGGTCGTTTGCCTGCTCAGCAGCTCGCCCGATGTCGCCTGGGTGTATCAGGCGTACGGGCGGCGTTGGAGATCGAGGTGCTGTTTCGACGCGCGTCCGTTGCCTGAGCTATATTGTCCTTGATTCCAGTTTTCCCTGGTGACAGAGTAGCTTGCCCAGCCTATATTATAGTGCCCCCACTCGGCAATCGCGCGGAAGCGGACGTAACGGCTGATAATTCCTATGACTGGCACCACACTCGACGGCACCTATCGTATCGATGCACTTATCGGCACGGGCGGGATGAGCCACGTCTACAAGGCGTGGGACCTTCGATTGCATCGGTGGGTGGCTATCAAGGTCACGCGAGAAGGATTTGGCGCGCTCACGCAACGCGAAGGGAGGGCTCTTGGACAGATGGCCCACCCCAATATTGTAAACGTGTACACCCAGATCGAGAAAGAGCGGCAGTTGTTTACCGTGATGGAGTTCGTGGAGGGGCGTCCGCTCTCTGAATTCACGGGTCTCGCCCCGAAAGATGGGCTTGCCATCCTCGAGCAAGTGCTCGAGGCGCTCAAATTCGCGCACGGCAAACATATCATCCATCGGGATCTCAAGCCGGCCAATATCGTCGTTAGGAGGGAAAACGACGGCGTGTGGCACGCCAAGGTGCTCGACTTTGGGATAGCCAAGTTTCAAGACCCGGAACACCAGGAGACGTTCACGGTCGGTTCCGCCGGCACCGTGAATTACATGTCCCCCGAGCAGATCCTGACGCCTCGCGAGATCGATTATCGCTCGGACATCTATTCTTTAGGGCAAACGTTTTACGAGGTGTTCGCCGGCCAGCTTCCTTTTGAAAGAGGGTCGTCAAGCGGTTTTCAAATCCAACGTCAGATTATCGAGCGTATTTTTGACCCGCCGAGTCGCTTCAACCCCGACCTGCCCGTCGAGATCGACACGCTGATCGCACGCGCCATGGCAAAGAAGCCTGACCATCGGTATCAGGACGCATGTGAAATGCTGGAGCGGGTGGTCCAGATTCGGGCCGCTTTCGAACAGGGTACATTGAATTCTCACCCGGAGGCTACACGGCGGGTCGGTGCCGATGAACCGGATACGGCTCGGGCGTTGTCGCGTCCTCTCGTGCGGCGGATGACAATCGCTCTGGCATCCCTTGTCCTCGTGTTGACGGCTAGCTGGATTGCCTATGATTTCCTCGGTCGCCCCGATCCCTCGCCTGAGATCGCAAACGCGGTTACAACCCGTGGGGATTCCCCGGGAACACATGAGCCGCCCCCAGACGATACGATAGCAACTCTACCTCCCGCCCCGCATCAGGGGTCGTCAACTGAAGGTGAAGATCCCTCCTCTGTGCAGTCGCCGACCGAACCCGAGGTGACCCCACCCATGGGGCAGCTTTCCATTCAGTCGACACCAAGCGGAGCGACCATCAGAATCGCCGGGCGGCCTCTCCCAGAAAAGACGCCCATCACCGCCTACTCGCTTTCTCCCGGAAGTTATGACCTCGAAATATCATCCGCTCCCTGGTATCAAAGTCATAGACGAAGGATTACTGTCGCACCGAACGAGACATTGCGCCTGAACGAGGTTAACCTTGTCCAACTTGGTAGGCTGAACATAACCTCCCCTTCAGACGCGGAAATCTGGTATAACGGTTCCCTGTTCGGGCGGACGGCTTCGGGGCCCCTCGACATGCCCGTAGGTTCACATGAAATCACGATCAAAAAGCAAGGCTTTAAGGATCAAACACTGCCCGTTTCCATCGTGCACCGACAAACGCTTCCAATGGATGTAGCCCTCGAGGCGCCCATGGGAATCATGAGCATAGCACTTAAGCCGTCCGGCCAGATCATCGTTGACGGTATCGAGCGTGGGAATGGCGTTGGCGCATGGGAAAATTCGCTCCCATTGGGGCGCCATGACATCCGTGTGATTACGGCCGTGGGCCGATGGGACTCTACGGTTGTTCTGGATCGGGATAGCCGCATCGAGTTTGATTTTAATGACGTTGTGGATGTGCGTGTCACCTCATCCCGGTATCAAGGAGCAGAGATCTTTGTCGACCTGAAGAGCACCGGCCGTTATACGAACTCAAGCATCATCCTGGCCCCAGGATTCCACGAGGTCTACATCAAGCATGATGCGTCTGGTTATCGATCGGCGACGAAGGTGGTGCAGCTGCACGCGGGCAGAATGTATCGCAACGGGGTGTACTACATCGAGTTTGATTAACATCCCCATGAGCCCCGCGGTGCTGTCCAAGTACCCGCCTTGATCACTCGACCTCACTACGGATGAGGCAACTGTCTATCCCATTCAACGGCTCGATCGGGGGCGGTCAGGAGAAGTCGTTCTGACTGCCTTGCCGATTCGGGGCGGGCATGGCCGGCTCGGCAAACATACTGGATAGGCGTATCGGCCGGCACGGTTCGTCCCAGTGGTTTTTATTGGAGGTTGACTCTGTCGATCAGGCAGCCAGGAGCGCTCGGGGCCGATTCGCGAAAATTGTCCTGCGGTTAGAATGGGGAGTTGTGTTTGCACGATAGATGTGTTATTGTAAGTAATCGCTTTCGCTCCCCCACACGTGCAGTCGCGTCATGTATAGCCCTCGCTTAGTTGGGGCGCTATTCCAGTTGCTTAGAATCCTCAAGTCGATTGTTACCATGGAATATTCGAGTCATCGCAAGGCGACGCGCCTAGGTGTATGGGCGATCTGGGCACTGTTGATCTCCGCGACGGCCCCAGCATTCGCCCAGGATGCAGCGACGTGTATTTCAAATCTCGAACGAGCAGAGGAATTGCGTTTGCGTGGCCGATTTGAAGATGCGATCGATTTGGTGAATCCATGCAAGGATATCAACCAGTTGAGTATCCGCGATCGCGCTACGGTCTACGATATCATGGCTAAGTCGTACGAAGGCTTGCAGCGGCAGCAGGAAGCGATTGATGCGATAAAGCGGCTGCTCGAGTTAGCGCCACAATTCGAGCCGGACCCCGCGGCAAACTCCAGGACGTACGTTCAGCTCTTCGAGCAGGTCAGGGAGGAGCAACAGAACGAACCGGTCCCCGAACCTGAAACCGTACCCCCGCCGGCACCGGTCGCCCCCCCCATCGCTCAGGTACCGGAAGCCGACGTTAAGCCCAGGGGCAAAAGCCGTCGGGGCGTCCTTATCGGAGGGGCCGGGGCGTTAGGAGTCGGCGCTGCCGTGATATTTCTAGTAACGAGCGGGGAGAAAGGCGTTGACCCGCCCCTCCCTCCGACTGAGCTCCCTGGCCCACCGTACCCTGGCCCTGCGGGACAGTGAGACGACCCGGCGCATTCTCGTGGTGCTTCAGCAATAGATGCTCTATGATGACGAACACTCTCGCACGCTCTCCCGTTATTGCCTGTGCGCTGCTGCTTCTGTTTGCATTTCCGTTGGCTTCCCGGGGCCAGTACCAGGCTGTCATCAGTGTTGCGGGCGGCATATCAAGCTCGACTTCTTATTCTCTGAGATCTACCCTTGGCGAGCCCATACCGGGAAGTGTCGCATCTTCGGCTAGCTATCGCTTGACGACTGGGTTCTACAAGCCTTCACCTGGCACAGTGGACGTAGCGGGCCCTACGATTTCGACGCCCGTCGTTGATCCTTCGGCAGCGATCGAAGGTGATGCCGTCACGATTCGCACCCAGATTGTTGATACCGGTTCAGGTGTGGCCACGGCTGTGGTGCGTTATGGAATCGGTGGCGCAAGTAGCACGCAGCAATGTATCTTGTCCGCGGAATGGGGGGGAGTGTTTTCATGCGATATAGATGCAGCATCAGTGGGGTCCCGCGGCTTGCGGTTCCAAATCGAAGCGACTGATAATAGTGGAAACCCGAGTTCCTTCCCTGCGATTGGCTCGATAGATATACCCGTAAATACCACGGGCGACTCGTTTACAATCTCAGCAGGGCAATCGGCCGGCGCCTACCGGCTGGTGTCAGCCCCGCTTGAGCTGGCGACTCGGAGCGTGTCATCGCTGATCCCTGGAATCTCGAGCGATCGAAGCGAATGGCGCCTTTTTGAGCTCAATAGCAACTACGTCGACGACACGGATTGCACGTTGGCGAATCCGGAGAATTGTTATCGAGAATTCTCGACTACCTCTACGTTGGCGATGTCGGAGGGCTCCTCCTATTTTGTGATTTCGAAAGGTGGGGGGGAAGTGGTATCCGGCAGTGGGAGAACGGTGTCGACCGTGGAGCCTTATGCGATTCCGCTTCACAAAGGGTGGAATTTAATCGGCAACCCGTTCAACTTCCCGATCCCGCGATCCCGCATGACGATCGGTCCAACGGGAACGCTGCGTGTCCAGCGTTTTGCCGGCTCCTGGGCGGATGCTACTCAGCTCGATCCTTTTGGTGGGGTAAGTGTCGATGGCGACGAGGGAGGGCTCACGCTGACCATTGATCCAGATGCCTCTACGGGCAAAGACGCCGACAAGTACGAAGGAGCCGAGCCTCATTCCTTCGCGCCGGAGTGGGCTATTCACATCCAGGCATCGAGCGGCGATGTGTCCGACACAGGCAACTACGCCGGAGTGCACCGCGAGGCCAACGAGGCCTGGGATCTATTCGATGCACCCGAACCGCTCTTATTTGGAGACTACCTCTCGGTGTCGTTTCCGCACCAGGAATGGGGGAGGGCGCATCGATTGTTCGCTTCGGACATTCGTCGTATGGAGGAAGATGGGCTTACATGGGAGTTGTGGGTTGTCTCCGCCACGTCCCGCCTCGCCACGCTGACCTTTTCGCATCTTGAATCGGTCCCATCCCAACTCAGCATTCAACTTGTCGATCAGACGACGGGGCAAACGCAGGATCTTCGTGCGAATCCAGAATACAGTCTGATGACGATGGGACAGGGGCGTCAGCAGCCGCTGTTGCTGCTTGTCGGCAAGGGAAGTTACGTCGAGAACCAACTTGATGGCCTGGATGTGGTGCCCGAAACCCACACGCTCGATCAAAATTACCCGAACCCTTTTAATCCTTCCACATCGATTCGTTTTGGGATCACCGAGGACGCGCTCGTTTCGCTCGATGTGTACAATTTGCTTGGGCAGCATGTGGCGTCACTGGCAGATCACACGTCGCGTACGGCCGGGTACTATGTAGCGGTATGGGATGCCCGAAGCGACGACGGCTCTCCGGTGGCCAGTGGCATATACGTCTATCACTTGCGTGTCACGCCGCTTGCTTCTCCCGCTAGTGCACCGAGCGTCCTCACCAAGAAAATGCTATTGATCAAATAAGGATATGAGCACTTTCTTGAAGGTTTTTCTCGCGATCGTGTGTTTCGTTGGCTTTCACGGTGTGGCCCAGGCTCAAGTGCCCCATCTGATCAATTTCCAGGGGGTGGCTGAAGGGGTTACGGCAGGCACGGCATCGGTGTCGTTCGAGATATACGGTAACGCGACGGCGGCTGGTGCTGCGCTTTGGAGTGAGGACTACCCTACTCTTACGATCGAAAATGGTGTTTTCAACGTGTTGTTGGGATCGGATAAACCCATCACCTCGGCCCTTTTTGCGGCGGACGGTCCGCGATACCTCTTTGTCAAAATAAACAATGCCCTGTTGACGCCTCCCTACCAGCTCACCAGCGTTGCCTACGCGCATCGCGCGGCGGTGGCGGACAGCCTGGCCGGCGGCGTTAATGTGGGTGTTTTGAGTCTGAATACGCTGACTGGCGCCTTGACTGTTGCGGCCGGCGACGGCATTCTTGTCGGCAACTCCGGGCAGTCGATACAGGTAGGTCTGGACACGACGCGCGTGGTGACGAGCCTCAATGGACTGGACGGGCCGGTAGTCCTGGCGGGGAGTTCAACGGTAGGTATCACAGCCAACGGGCGAACGCTACAGTTCACCGCATCGGGCGGTGGGGGCGGCGGCGGCATTTCAAGTCTCGCGGCGGGAA
>CAZVEZ010000169.1:0-6003 GCA_964626135.1 uncultured Nitrospira sp. | reverse complement strand
CCGCGACCTCCGGATCCACAATCCGGCGCTCTAACCAACTGAGCTACACCCACCATCCTGGGACGAGAAGCCATCCTGCGCGGCGAGGAATGTGGATCATAGCAAAGAAAGAAGAATGCCCGCAACTCGACGGGTACGCGTCATCCTCCTCTGGCATCGAAGGCCATCTGCATTTCCGTAAGAATTGCGGCGGCGGCGGCGGCGGGATCTGAGGCATCTCTGATGGGTCGGCCGATCACTAAATAGTCTGCGCCCGCTGAAATCGCCTGGGTCGGTGTGGTGGCTCGCGCGTGGTCATCGACTTCCTTGCCGGCTGGACGCACACCTGGCGTGACGATCAGAAATCGTGGACCGACCTTGGGGCGGAGAATCGCCGGTTCTTCTCCTGAGGCTACAACCCCATCACAGCCCACCTCGGAAGCTAGTAAGGCGCGCACTGTGACCAAGTCCTTGACACTCCGCTGAATGCCCATCTCGCGCAGATCCTGGCTGTCGAAGTTGGTCAACACTGTCACCGCCAACAGTTTCAGTCTGGATTCTCCACGGCCCTGGACAGCCGCAGCCAACGCTTTCCGGTTTGCGTGAACCGTCAGAAATTCCACGCCCATCGCCGCCACACGCGCAGTCGCCCGTCGAACCGTTTCTTCAATATCGAGAAACTTGAGATCGAGGAACACCCGCTTGCCTTGCGTGATCAGGCGTTGGACCATCTCCGGTCCGGCGGCAGTGTAGAGTTCAAGTCCGACCTTCACAAATACGACCTGATCCTGCACACGATCGAGAAGCCGCTGGGCTTCGTCGCCTGAGGGAACATCCAGTGCCAATATTAAGCGGTCACGGGCGATGATGGTTGACACAGGCTTGTCCTTTCGAAGACCGGATCACCTTGACGCTTGACTAATCCCTATGGTACACATGTGTTCTTTTTTCTAGAGGAGTCTACTATGGCGGTTGTGCATAAATCGACGATTCGCCGTGCCCGCCAGTCCGTGAAGCGGCAAAACCGTAACCGTGCAACGCTGGGTGCGCTTAAAAGCCTTATCAAGAAAGTGCAAGCGGCTGTCGCCGACAAGAAGGTTGAGGATGCCCAGGTATCCTTGCGCCAAGCCACGTCGGCCCTCGGCAAGGCTGTGACGAAGGGTGTGATGAAACCGAATACGGCCTCTCGCCGGATTGCTCGTCTCACGCTCCACGTCAACTCCTTATCTGCTTCCCCTTCGTAATCGTACGCACATTCGATATCGTCCTCGCCCTCCCCGATTGCGGCACATCGGAGCGATGACTCGACGAGGGTGGGGACGCGTTCCGCTGCGCACGGTCACATAACCGCAACAACACATCTTCAAGAATTCGCGCGGGACGCCCAGCGCTTCCACCCTTCAACTTGGCATCCGCCGCCAAAAACAACCCAAACGCTTCATGCAAATGAGCATCAGAGAACTCATCGAGAAATGCCTGCACTTTATAGGGGTCCATCCGCAATGTCCGAGCGGCCTCCGACTCGCGGCCGCCCTTCCACACAACTTCCTTCACCTTCCACAACCTTCGATATTGCCAGGCCAGCGAGCCGAGAATTCTCAGTGGAGCCTCGCCCGCCTCAATATTCCTGGCTAGAATCGCCAACACCTGCCCGCGGTTTCTCGCGCTGATAGCCAGCGTCAAATCAAACACCGAGGCGCCTGGCTCTGTCCCGCGCAACGTGGCCACGTCGCCAGCTGTGACGGCCTGACCCGGCGAAACGTACGCAGCCAGTTTTTCCAATTCGCGCCGAACCGAATAGAGCGAGCCACCGCAGGCTTCTTTGAGTAGCTCGATGGCCTCTTCGTTGAGACGAAGCCCGACCCGTTCAGCGTCTTGTTTGAGCCAAAGAGACCACTGCGCCTCTCTGAGAGGTGAACAATCGACCGTTACTGCAACCCGTGTAAGGGCCTGCGTGAACTTGAGTCGTCCATCAAGTTTCGGCGCGACGAAGATCACGGCCGTAGAGTCATTCGGCTCCTTCAGATAGGGAAGGATCGCGTCGCACTCCCGGGCCGGAATTTTATCGGCGGCTCTCACCACCACCACTCGCCGTGCCGCGAACACGGCAACTTCCGATGCACAGGTGACGATCTCTGCCCCGCTCACGTCGTCTCCATAGAAGAGATCGCAATTGAAATCGCTCTCGCCCTCTCCCAATATCACGGCCTTCAGCGCACCCAGAGCCATATCGCGCAGCAAATCTTCCTCGCCGACCACCGCATACAAAGGCGCAACCGTTCCTTGCGCAAGTTGCGCATGAAGCTGAGCATATGAAATGGCTGAGGCCATAATGGATACTCGATCTATTTGATGTTGCTGTCCGCGTTGTCTGACACAGATCGCGCAGCCGGATTTGCCAGCCCCCCCGATTCCAGCTGAAGCAGAAAGCGGGAAGCCAAGTCCTCGGCGATGAAACGGCCGGCTTGTTCCAACGAACGATTTTGCAGGACGCGGTTGAATTGCAGGTCGGGCGTCACGAAGAACTCCGAGGCTCCTTTCGATATCTGCGTCCACACGAGACGTTTTGTCCTGGTTTCCTCTACTTTGATCATCACCACAACCTCTGTCCGGCTTTCGAGCGTGGTGGTCTGGCTGAAGCTGAGCGTCGGAACGGTGACCGAGAGAATTTGACCTGACAATACAAGATCGGCTGCCTCAGTATCCGTCACAACCTGAGCTCCACTGCCCGAGGAAAATTCATGACGCAAGTAATTGGTGTAGCGGGTTTCCAGATTGGGTTCAAAACTTCTATTCTCCAAGGTCCGGACGATCAGCCGCGGCGGCGGAGACGTGGAAGAGGATGTCGTCGCAGAGCCTCCGATTGTGGGCCCTGCTCCGTCCACACGAAATTGATACCCGCAGCCGGCCAAGAGCGCGAAACAGGCCACTATCAAAACTCGCGAAATATATTGCCGAAGCCCGTCTCGTTTTCCACACATGTTGCGCCTGCCCCGATCATTTACACGACAAAGTTCATCAGCTTTTTTTCGACATACACAATCTTTTTGGGCTCCTTGCCCTGCAACCATTCCTCGATTTGTGCGCGTGCCAGCTCTTCGACCTGTTCGCGAGTGACGCCGGCGCCCACGTCGAGTTTGGCCCGCAACTTTCCATTCACCTGAACCGGGATGGTCAACCGATCGCTCACCGTCAGGACCGGATCGAAGATCGGCCATGGCTGCTGAGACACGCTCGGCTGGTGGCCGAGTACTGCCCATAATTCCTCCGCCAGGTGGGGAGCGAAAGGAGCCAGGATCAAGACGAACGGATCAAGTATGGCCAGGGAGCGCTGCTCGGCTTTCGTCATCTCATTGGTAAACACCATCATCTGAGAGATTGCGGTATTAAACCGCAACCCGTCGATATCCTCCGTCACCTTCTTGATCGTCTGATGGAGTAATCGCTGGTGTTCGAGAGGAGGAGCCGCCTTCACTACCGCATGTGAGAGGCGGCCTTCTTCATTCACCATGAGTCGCCACACCCGTTCCAGAAACCGCGTCACTCCCTCTACACCCCTCGTACTCCAGGGTTTCACGGCCTCCAGCGGACCCATGAACATTTCATAGAGCCGCACGGCATCGGCCCCGAACTGGTCCATCATCTCATCGGGATTGACGACGTTACCGCGCGACTTGGACATCTTCTGATTATCTTCTCCCAGCACAATTCCCTGGTGCACCAGCTTCTTGAACGGCTCCAGCGTGCTGACCACCCCGATGTCGTACAGGATCTTGTGCCAAAACCGCGCATAGAGCAAATGGAGTACGGCATGTTCGCTGCCACCGACGTAGAGATCCACCGGCATCCAATAACGTTCCTTGGTCGGATCGACGAGCTGTCCCTGATTCTTCGGATCAAGAAATCGCAGATAATACCAGCAGGAGCCGGCCCACTGAGGCATCGTGTTGGTTTCGCGACACGCCGGCGCTCCGCTGATCGGGTCGGTGGTCGTCAGCCAGTCGGTGAGATTCGCGAGCGGGCTTTCGCCGCTCCCGGACGGTTTGAAGTTGCTGGTCTCCGGTAACAACACCGGCAGCTGCTCTTCCGGAAGCGGAAGAGCCTGGCCATCCACCCACATAATCGGAAAGGGCTCGCCCCAGTATCGCTGGCGGGCAAACAGCCAGTCCCGCAATTTATAGTTCACAGCCTTGCGGCCCTTGCCGTGTGATTCTAGCCAGGCTGTGATTTTGGGAATCGCATCTTCCGGCGTCAGCCCGTTGATGGTAAAGCCTCCATCAGACACCGTGGAATTGACAACGGTACCCCTGTCGGTCTCGACGAAGGCCTCTCGTTCAACCAGACCACCCGCAATCACTTCCCGGATCGGCAAGCCATAGGTCTTCGCAAAGGCCCAGTCGCGCTCATCGTGCGCAGGCACAGCCATAATGGCCCCGGTCCCATAGCCCATCAACACGTAGTCGGCGATCCAAATGGGCAGCGGCTCGTTATTCGCCGGATTCACCGCATAACCGCCGGTGAAGACACCTGTTTTTTCCTTTTCGAGTTCCTGCCGTTGGAGATCACTTTTTCTGGCCGCCGCCTCACGATAGGCAGTGACCAGGGTGCGGCAGTCGGGAGTAGTGACCACCTCCACTAACGGATGTTCCGGTGCCAACACCATATAAGTCGCGCCGAACAACGTATCGGGTCTCGTTGTAAAGATCCGGATCGTGCCGGCGACGCCGGCCAGATCGAATTCGACTTCCGCGCCGATCGATCGACCGATCCAATTCTTTTGCATCTCCAGCGTGCTGGCCGGCCATTCGACCAGCTTCAAATCTTCGAGGAGCCGATCAGCATAGGCCGTGATCTTCAGGACCCATTGACGCATCGGCTTACGCACCACATCGAATCCGCCGACTTCACTCTTGCCGTCAATAATCTCCTCATTGGCGAGCACCGTCCCCAGCGCCGGACACCAGTTGACCGGCACTTCTGCCACATAGGCCAGCCCACGCTCGAACAGCTTCAAGAAAATCCACTGTGTCCAGCGATAGTAATCGGGGTCGATCGTGCTGATCTCACGGTCCCAATCGTAGGACAAACCGATACGTTTCATCTGGCGTTTGAACGTCGCGATGTTCTCGGCTGTCGTAATGGCAGGATGGATACCGGTCTTGACGGCGTATTGTTCAGCGGGCAGGCCGAACGCATCCCACCCCATTGGATGCAGCACATTAAAGCCCCGCATACGCTTGTACCGGGCCACAATATCCGTTGCGGTGTAACCTTCGAGGTGGCCGACGTGGAGGCCAGACCCAGAGGGATAGGGAAACATATCGAGGCAGTAGAACTTCGGAAGAGACCGGTCGTCAGCGACGCGGAAGGTCCGGTGCTGCTCCCAATAGGTCTGCCACTTTGTTTCAAGGGCCTGGTGATCGTAGGTCTTGCTCATGCCGCAACATAAACCGCAGATGAATAGAAAAAGAGGGAGGACTCTAACATAGACCTGCGGGAGCAACAAGAATCGGCGGAAGGGTTCAGCGGATCTGTCGGGTTATGCGCAACGCCGTTGAACGCCATGGCGCATCAGCTGAATACGCGCCCACGCACGTGCCTCGACTAGACGCCAAGCCGCTGGAGGTGTTCACACCGTTGCGTCATCTTTCACTTGTTGCACTTGGAACTTGAAACCGCCACCTCTTTCCCCCGGGATAACGGAAAGGACTCATATACCTATCGGTTGGCACTGCAAGGCCAATATCTTTGTGCTTCTTGGATTAAGTTTTCAAGTTGGATGACTGCTGGCAAGGACCACCTCTGGAGCCTTCTTATGATGTTACTGTTGCCGCCGAATCTTACCTGTTATCTCAGGTGAAATCACGTTTTCCAGAGGGATGCCTTCGGGATTCGCGTACATGACCGGAGGAGCGAGGCATCCACCGAGGCTGCGCCGGGGAGGCAAGCTGGAACTGACCAAAGCAACATGGTCGAAGACCGTGGCTGCGGGAATTCCAGAAGGGTTCCAGCCGGCGAAGCCCG
>CAZVEZ010000168.1:0-6010 GCA_964626135.1 uncultured Nitrospira sp. | reverse complement strand
TCCACTCTGCCACAATCGCCACACTCGCGCTGGTGCCGATCCTGTCCGCACCGGCTTCCAGCATGGCAAGCGTGGTCTTCCAGTCTCTGATACCCCCGGAGGCCTTCACTTTCACCCGGCCGGCCACAGCCTCTTTCATCAGCCTTATATCCTCGACTGTGGCGCCGGCGGCGCCGAACCCGGTCGATGTCTTCACGTAGTCGGCTCCCGCCTCCACGACCAGCTGACAGGCCGTACGCTTTTCCTGCTGTGTCAGATAACAGGTTTCGAGTATGACCTTGTGTTCAACTCCCGCGGTCGCAAGCACCACTTCAGCAATGTCCTGTCGCACATACTCACGATCCCCCGACTTCAGCCGGCTCACATTGATGACCATATCCAGCACTTGCGCGCCGCGCGCGACCGCTTCAACGGCCTCGGCAACTTTCGTCTTCGTCGTATGACCGCCCAGGGGGAACCCGATCGGGATGCCGACACGAATCACCGTACCGGCCACTGTGGCCACCGCTTCATCCACATAGCACGGCGGGACGAAAATCACGGTGAATCGATGGTCCTTCGCTTCCTGGCACAATCGCAGGACGTCGGCCCTTGTCGCCTCAGGCCGAAGCACCGTATGGTCTATGAGATCCGGCACGTTCCACTCAGAGCTCATTCACGAGACTCCTTCGGTGCGGGCAAGCGCCCTCTCTCCTGGGGTAATGGACGTCTGCGATTGGCCTCCGCGGCGAAAGGGCCGCTTCTGATATCTCTCCACGGCCTTGTTGTGTTCGATCAGCGTCGCAGAGAACTGATGCGTGCCATCGTTCCGGGAGACAAAATACAGCGAGCGCGAATCGGATGGATAGAGTGTCGCGCGAATGGCCTGAATGCCGGGGTTGGCGATCGGTCCAGGCGGCAGTCCCTGCACCCGATAGGTATTGTAGGGACTGGGGCTGGACAGGTCCTTCTTGCGCAAATTTCCGTCGAATGCCGGCAGACCGTAAATCACGGTCGGATCGCTCTGCAATGGAATACCCTTCTTGAGGCGATTGTGAAACACCGCAGAAATCTCCTGCCGCTCGGCGCCCGACGCGGTCTCCTTTTCAATGACGGATGCGAGGGTCAGCACCTCGTGCATCGTCATCTTGAGTTCCTGCATCCTGGCGAGAAGATCCGGTCCGACCTCCTGCTTCAGTTGCTGGACCATTGCCACCAGCACCTCTCGCGGCTTGATGGGGCGAGGAAATTTATACGTGTTGGGATAGAGATATCCTTCCAGCGACTCCGCCTTGATCCCCATCGACGCAATGAACTCCCGGTCTTTCGCAAGCCGGATAAATTCCTCGCGATCCGCAAGTCCCTGTTGCGCGGCGGCATCGGCAAGTTGTGCGATCGTAAGCCCTTCGGGAAACGTCAACGGATGGAGCAACACCTGGCCGCTGATCAGCTTCGAGAGAATGTCCTCCGGAGTCATGCCGGGATTCAGTTCATACTCACCCGCATGAACTTTCCGGTCGGCTGACTGGGATTTTCCAAAGAGGACAAAGGCCACACTGCTCTTGATCAATTGTTCCCGCTCAAGCAATGTCGCGATCTGCTGAAACGTCGCGCCATCAGGGATGACGACGACCTTCGAAGGCGGGTGTGCTTCCGTGGGAACGACCGGGCTCTCAGCCCAGCGAATCGCCAGAAATGCGGTGCCGCCGAGCGCGACGACCACGACCAGCAGGCATCCGAGAATAATCCGTAGTTTCATGAGGTGGCTCTACTGTTCCCTTGTCGTCGTACTCATCCGCCCATGACTCCGGTTCCTTTTTCGACGCTGGTTCAAGGCTCGCCAGATAACTCTGGAGCAGGATCGAAGCAGCGATGCGGTCGACCACACCCTTCCGCTTTTTCCGGCTGACATCGGCCGCGATCAAGAGGTCTTCCGCCGCCTTCGTCGTCAACCGTTCATCCCACAGAATAACGGGAACGGTCACTCCCTCTTCCAATCGGGTGTGAAACTCACGCATGGCCTGGATCGCCGGACCCTCGCGGCCATCCAATTGAAGAGGAAAGCCCAACAGAACTTGTCTGACCCCATACGTTTCAACGAGGGATGCAATATGGGCAATGTCCTGATCTAATGTGCGCCGATTGAGCGTCTCAAGCGGTTGGGCAGTCCAGCCCAGCTCATCGCTCAGGGCTACCCCGATCCGTTTAGTCCCGTAATCGAGCGCGAGCACTCGTTTGCCATCCTCCATAGTCTACCGCTCTAACTGGCGTTCGACCAGCCCAAAGACCTTTTCCAACGCCCCATCCAGCTTGGACGGATCTTTCCCGCCGGCTTGCGCCATCTCGGGCCGTCCGCCGCCTGTACCGCCGACTTCCGACGCCAGCTCCTTAATCAGATCACCGGCTTTGAGCTTGCCGGTCAAATCTTTTGTCACGACCACCAGCAAAGACACTTTCCCGTCTCCGGTCGCGGCGCCGAGCGCCACGACACCACTCTTCAGCTTGTCCCTCAACTGATCGGCCAGCGCCCTCATACCATTCGCGTCCAGGCCATCGGTCCTCTGCACATGTACCTGAATGCCGGCAATCGTTTTCGCCTGTGAGGGCGCCATTGTTCCGGCTGCCATTTTGAGCTGCAATCCCTCAAGTGAGCGTTCCTTATCCTTGAGCTGCTCTATCATCTTCCGAGTCTTACTGACCAATTCCGACTGCCCGACCTTTAAGAGATCCGACAACTCGCGAATGTCCGCCTCAAGTTTTTTCATTTGAGTAAACGCGCCACTGCCGGTCTGAGCTTCGACACGGCGCACACCGGCCGCAACGCCGGTCTCTGACATAATCCTGAACAATCCAATTTCCCCAGTCTGTCGGCAGTGCGTTCCACCGCAAAGCTCCTTGCTGAAGGACTCGACGGTCACCACCCGCACCTGCTCGCCGTATTTATCGCCGAAGAAGGCCAACGCCCCCTTGGCCACCGCATCTTGAATACTCATGACTTCGGTTGCGACCCGCTCGTTCTTTCGCACTTCGTTATTCACGACCGTTTCAATGTCATCGATATCGCGGGGCGACAGCGGCCTGAAATGGGCAAAGTCGAATCGCAATCGATTGGGCCCGACAAGCGACCCGTACTGTTTCACGTGAGGACCCAGCAAATCGCGTAGCGCGGCATGGAGCAAGTGGGTAGCAGTATGGTTTCGCTGAGCATCCTGCCTCGTCGTAGCATTGACGGTCAGACGCAACGCCTCACCCTCGCGAATCCGCCCTTTCGTGACGGTTCCCTTGTGCAAAATCAAGGTCGGCACCGGTCTCGTGGTTTCCTTGATCTCGACCTGCCCGTCATGGCCCGCCAGCATGCCCCGGTCGCCGACCTGCCCGCCGCCTTCCGCATAGAACGGCGTGACGTCCAACACGACTTCAACCTCATCGCCCTCCGCCGCTTCTTTAACCAACCGGTCGCCCTTCAAAATCGCCTGGACCAAGCTCTCGCTCTCCAGGCGATCGTAGCCGGTAAATTTCGTCGCTCCGAAACGCACTGCGAGTTCCGCAACCGCAGGCCGGGCCGTCTCCTGTTCGAACCCGCCGGTCTTGCGCGCGCGATTCCTCTGCTCCTCAATCGCCTGGTCGAACCCCGCTTCATCGAGCGTCATTCCCTGCTCGCGACAGGCTTCTCCCATCAAGTCCATCGGGAATCCATAGGTGTCGTACAGCTTGAACACATCTGCGCCCGTCAAGACGCTCTGTCCTGCAGCGCGTGCTTTTACAATCATTTCGTTGAGAATCGGCAGGCCTTGGTCGAGCGTGGCAATAAACCGTTCCTCTTCGCCCTTCGTCGCCTCGGCAATCGTCGCGGCAGCGCCCCGGACTTCTGAGTAGGCCTCGCCCATCTGGCTCACGACCGCCGCCGTCAATTCATGGAGAAAGGGCTCGACAATGCCCAGCAACCGTCCATGGCGCGCGGCCCGGCGCAGAATCCGGCGCAGCACATAGCCGCGCCCCTCGTTCGACGGCAACACCCCATCCGCCATCAAGAACGTGATCGCGCGAAGATGGTCCGCCACTACGCGCATCGACCGATCAGTCGTCTCGTTCTTCCCATACTGAACCCCGGCCCTGACACCCACGGCGCTCAGCAACGGTGTAAAGACATCGCTGTCATAATTGCTATAGACACCTTGTGCCACAGCCGCCAGCCGTTCCAATCCCATGCCCGTATCGATACTGGGCTTGGGTAAGGGATGCAGTGTCCCCGCCGCATCCCGATTGAACTGCATGAAGACGAGATTCCAAATCTCGATGACGCGATCGCCCTCCCCGTTCGGTCGATCGTCGCCCGGCACCGACGGCCCCTGGTCGAAATGAAGTTCCGAGCAGGGCCCGCAAGGGCCTGTATCTCCCATCTGCCAGAAATTATCCTTCTCGCCGCACCGCACGATCCGCGAGTCCGGGACCCCGACCTTCTTCCACAGCTGGTCCGCTTCATCGTCGTCGCGGAAGATCGTCACCCACATCCGATCCTTCGCGAGGCCGACCGTCTGAGTCAGAAATTCCCAGCCGAACCGGATGGCCTCGTCCTTAAAGTAGTCGCCGAAGGAAAAGTTGCCCAACATTTCAAAGAACGTATGATGGCGTCTGGTATAGCCGACGTTCTCCAGATCGTTGTGTTTCCCCCCCGCCCGAAGACACTTCTGCACGGTGACCGCCCGCTTATAAGCGCGCGTGTCCTCGCCAAGAAATACCCGCTTAAACTGGTTCATCCCGGCATTGGTGAAGAGCAACGTCGGATCGGCCTGAGGAATCAAGGCGGAACTCGGCACGGCCTGATGGCCATGCTGCTCAAAATATCGAATGAAGGCCTGTCGCAACTCCTGCGTGCTGTTCTTCATACCGTGCTAATTTCCCTCCCGCATCAGTGGTCCCATCACGGTCTCAATCGTATCTTCGTCAAACCCGCGTTGACTCAAGAGCCTCGCGATTCGCCCTCGCGTCTGCGCCGAGTTGGCCCGGCCTGCCAGCGTGACCACGCGCATGGCCAGGTCCCGTTCACTCCTCTTACGGTAGACCGCCCGCAGCGTCGCATGCACGATCTGTTCAGGACATCCTGTGGCGAGCAGTTCTTCTTGCAGGCGCGCATGCCCCATCGGCATACGGACGAGCCGCCGATCGGCCCACCGCTCGGCGAACGCGACATCGTCGAGATATTTCAACGATATCAACCGGCGGATCACTGCGCGAATCTGCGAGGGAGAGGCCCCCTTTGCCGAGAGCAATCGTTCAATCTGGGCCGTCGTACGATCACGACGGGCCAGCGCGCGCACAGCGAGTTGGAGCCACCGATCCGGAGACGATGCCGTCTTGCCTGTCTCTCGTCTGCTCACCGGCTTTTAAATGGTGCGTGAAGCGCGGGACGTGCGAGAAAAGCGTGACGTGAGCAGACTGACTTCCACCTCGTCCCGCTCGTCCTGCCAGTCTCGCCAGTCCCGCGGTTTATTAGACGCCCACCTTGTGCGGCCGCCGCTCCTCGCGCTTCTCCTCAGTCCGTTTTTCGTCTTTCACCTGAACCACGGCGGGTTTTTCAGGCGCACGCCCCGGCAGACCTGCCAGGTCCCGCAACTTCCCTTCAATCTCACGCGCCAGCGGCTGATTGCTCAGCAGAACGTCCCGCACGGCATCGCGTCCCTGCCCGAGCCGTTCGCCCTGATAGGAATACCAGGCCCCGGACTTCTCCACGACTTTCTTGTCGACCCCGAGATCGACCAGCTCACCGGTCTTCGAAATGCCCTGCGCAAACATAATGTCGAACTCCGCCTGCTTGAACGGAGGCGCCATCTTGTTCTTCACCACCTTCACGCGCACACGGCTGCCGGTCACCTCCTGCGCTTCCTTGATCGACTCGATGCGCCGGATATCCAGCCGCACGGATGAATAGAACTTGAGCGCGTTGCCACCGGTGGTCGTCTCCGGATTGCCGAACATTACGCCGATCTTCATCCTGATCTGATTGATGAAAATCAGGGTCGTCTGCGACTTG
>CAZVEZ010000167.1:0-6102 GCA_964626135.1 uncultured Nitrospira sp. | reverse complement strand
GCACCGGAGGCGTAGCCTCTGGGCTACGTTGAGGATGCTTTCGAGGTGAGAACGCCGCTGACAGCCATTTTCAGCATCACGCGCGCCCGGCTGCCAGATAGGCACGTAAGACATCCCGCCTTGCGATGATGCCCACGAGCTTGTCTTTGGCATCCACCACCGGCACACGAATCAAATCGCTGGCTCTGAACACATGAATCAGCGTCGGGAGCGTCGTTTCCGGGTGGATTGAATAAGGGTTGTACGTCATGATCTCGCCGGCGGTGACGGCACCAAGCTTGTGCCCGTCATCCATAGCAGCCAGCAGGTCATGTTCGCTGACGATGCCCAGGAGCTTGTCTTTGGCGTCCACCACCGGCACGGCACCGAACCCCTCGATCATGAGCGACGCAATCACATCGCCCTTCGTCTTGAGATGAGCGGACTGCACCTGTTTCTGCATGATCTGCTTGACGGTCATCACGTCAAAATCTTTCTTCGTTCGTATCCTGGACTTCTTAGGCTTCTTCTTTGTCGGCATGTTTCCCCTCCTCACAAAGGCGTGAGCTAAAGTTCGACGTTCGGGGTTTGAAGTTCCGAAAACCTCGGACTTCGGACCTCGAACCCTCGCGTCTCGCCCGTCCAACCTTTCCCGCTCGTCGCGCACATATACTGACGCCAATCACCACAGTGGAGATTTTCTCTCTGCTGCAAAACGCCGCACAGTTCGTAGGAACCTGCGCGACAATTCTCCATCGAACCCCTAGCCCATCGAATCGCCCATAGATAATGCGGGCTTTGGAATAGGCTGATTCCCTTTCCTAATTCCCCTGCTTCACGGGCATATCCAATGCAGAACTAATACCCGGAAGGACCCGCTGGTTTCTGACCATCTTCGAAGAAGGGAGTCTGTCATGCGAATTCTTTGTGCTGTGGATGGGTCTGAATGCTCGCGGTGGGGGATACAAACCCTCGAAGCGCTTGCCGGCCGGGAGCCGGAGGACGTAACGCTTCTCCATGTGGTCGATCCGTCGGCCCTCCGAGCCGGCAAAGGCGGGAATCCCGTGGCAAAGAAGCGAGCACTGGCCGCCATGGAGAAGGCCGGTGGAATGCTCCTCCGCGAGGCGGAGCGATCAGCACGAGTCGCCCTCGGTCAAGCCGTAACCTGCCCTCACACAACATTCCATCGCGTCTTAGCTCATGGCCCCCTCGCCCGGATGATCGCGCGACAGGCGCAGCGGATGAAGGCGGATCTCATCCTCATCGGGTCTCGCGGATTGAGCGACATTCAAGGATTTCTGTTGGGGAGCGTTTCCCGACAGGTCGTATCGATCGCCCCCTGCTCTGTCTTCGTCGTGAAACAGCCGATCCTGAAATTGAGCCGAGTGACCCTCGCAGTCGACGACTCGAAGCACTCCCGATCCGCCGCCCGGTTTCTTCGACGCCATATTCTTCCGGAATCCGCCACAACCATCATCCTCTCCTCGGCCGAAAGACCGGTGACCGACCTGGCCGTTCAATACCTGTCCAAAGCCCAAGTCGCTGAGTTGGAAGGACCGGCTGTCGAGCACGCCACGCGACTGGTCATGGCATTGCGGGATGAATTCCTGAAAGACGGCTATGCCGTCGACACGGACGTGCGGATGAACCATGTCATCGATACCATCGTCAGACGCGTGGAGGCACATCATGCCGACCTCCTGGTGATCGGATCTCGTGAGTTGACAAAAAGCGAGCGGCTCCATCTCGGGAGCGTCTCGGAGAGTCTCCTGAGACATGCTCCTTGTTCCGTCCTGATCGTGCGAGGCCGGCGTGCCTGACCTCACCTATCAGGATCTGAACAGGCTTTCGATCGACGAGGCGCTGAATCGTCTGAAGACAGACAGCGGTGGACTTTCACCCGACGAGGCCAAGCGGCGGCTGGAGACATTCGGCCGCAACGTCCTGATCGAACAGCGGCGTTATTCGATGGCGCTCGGGCTTGGTCGCCACTTCACCCACTTCCTGGCCATACTGCTCTGGATTGCAGCCGCTCTCTCCTTCGCCGTGGATTACATGAGACCGGGTGAAGGAATGGCCACCCTCGGGTGGGCCATAGTCAGCGTGATCGTCATCAACGCCGTCTTTGCCTTCTTCCAGGAATACCGGGCGGAACGGACCGTCCAAGCGCTCCATCGATTATTGCCGGACAAGGCCTGGGTGACGCGGGAAGGACAAGCCGTAGAGGTCGCCAATGTCTTCGCCTGTCGATCAGACCGTTTATCAGTCGCCCGCCTCGGATGGTTTATAAATCCGCTCATCCTGTGGGGCATCCTGACTGAGCTGAGCATCCTTGTGGTGATCACATACACGCCGATGGGGAACGACATCTTTGGAACCAGCCCATTGCCCGCCTGGATTTGGGGACCAATCGCGCTCGGCGCTCTTGCGCTGTTATTCGCGGAGGAAAGCCGGAAATTCATTGTGAACCGATTCGACAACAGTCGCGCAGATGACGTCTCACAACATGCAGGTGCATCATGACCGGCCACTCCGAAGATCCGATTCGTGATGCCCCTGTCACCGGGATTCTTCCGCACGGATCTTCCTCGGTTCCGGCTCGCCATTCGTCGAACCTCTCATCCGACCACGAGGGCCGGCTCCCCGCCTCTGTGCCCCCGCTCCATTCATTACGGACCGGACCCCGTTATCCCCGTCTCGTCGGCATCGTGATCGTACTCGCGATCATAGGGGCAGGAACGTGGTATTGGTGGACAGCAGGGACTCCGGCCGTCCACTACAAAACGGCGCTGGTCGATCGAGGTCCCATCACCTCGATTGTTACCGCCACCGGGATGGTCAATCCGGTCGTGTCGGTGCAGGTGGGCAGCCAAGTCTCCGGGAAAATTACCCAACTGATGGCGGACTTCAATTCTGTGGTCACGAAGGGCCAGGTCCTGGCGACGATCGATCAACAGCCGTTCAACTCGCGGGTGAGCCAAGCTCGCGCCGCGCTTAAGAGCGGACGCGGCAATTTGGCGAAAGCCAAGAACATGGCGAATCTACGGAAACTCGAACTCAATCGCATGACGACCCTGCTCTGGCAACAATTCGTTTCACAGGCGGACTTTGACCTTGCCGCCACAAACTCCCGTGACGCCCAAGCCCAAGTCGAGGTGATGCAGGCACAGGTGGATCAAGCGGCGGCCATGTTGGCCGCCGCCGAACTCGATCTCGGCTACACCACGATCTATTCCCCGGTGAACGGCATTGTCGTCTCCCGCAACGTCGATGTCGGCCAAACTGTCGCCGCCAGTTTCCAAACGCCGACCCTGTTCGTGATTGCGCAAGACCTGACGCAGATGCAGGTGAACGCCAATGTCAGCGAATCCGATATCGGCGGAGTCGCGGAGGGCAAGCCGGCCAGCTTCCGTGTGGATGCCTACCCCAAGCAGTTCTTCGAGGGCACGGTGGCACAGGTGCGTAATGCGCCGATCAGCATCCAAAACGTGGTGACCTACGACGTCGTGATCACCGTGGACAATCGTGAACTCAAGCTCAAACCAGGAATGACGGCAAATGTGACGATTGTGACGGCCAAGAAAGAGAATCCTCTGCGCGTACCGAACGGAGCCCTGCGATTCCGGATGCCGGCAGTCCCGGTGGACCGCAAAGTCACACAGGTGTGGGTGATGGATCAGGAGCAGCAGGTGCGGCAAACCACAATCAGCACCGGCATCGCCGACTCTCTCTTCACGGAAATCGCCGAGGGGACGCTGAAGGAAGGAGACACGGTGATCCTGGGGATTGAGACGCCCGAAGAACAAGCCCAGAAGAAGTTGCCCCCGGGCTTTGATGGCGGCCCGAGGATGAGATAAACGGCCAAAGGCCGTTTATCCGGTCTGTCTCGTCTGTTCGGTCTGTCGGGTCTATACGTCTACAGACCAGAGCGACGAGATAGACGGAATAGACAAGATAGACCAGACGACCAGATAGACCAAACGAAGATGTCTTTTCTCTGGCTCACCACTCTTTCCGCGCTCCACATCCTCCGCCGCAATCCGCTGCGCGCGGGACTGACCATGCTCGGCATCATTATCGGCATCGGCGCCGTCGTGGCGATGGTCAGCCTGGGTCAGGGCGCCACGGCCTCCGTCCAAGCGGAAATCGCCAGCCTGGGCACCAATGTCCTCATCATTATTCCAGGCGCCACGACCGTCGGAGGTGTCCGAGGCGGACTCGGCTCAGTTTCCACGCTGACCGTCGACGATGCGGACGACATCGAGGACAAAGTCGCGGGCGTCACCACAGTGACATACGCCTCACGATCGGTCCTCCAGGTTATTTCTGAGAACAAGAATTGGAGCACTGTAGTCCTTGGCACGACCCCGGAGTTCGTTGACATCAGAAATTGGCCGATTGCGCAAGGTAACTTCTTTACACAATCGGACATAAATTCATCTGCAAACGTGGCAGTGTTGGGAAAAACCGTCCTCCAGAATCTCTTCGACCCCGGCGAAGAGGTTTTGGGAGCTCAGATTCGCATTAGAAACGTCCCGCTCCGCGTCATCGGCGTCCTGGCGCCCAAGGGCCAGTCGATTACGGGCCAGGACCAGGACGATCAGGTAATCATCCCGTTTTCAACTGCAGAACGAAAGGTCTTCGGCACACAATTTCTTGGAACAGTCGGAATCATCCTGGTAGCAACACAGACCCGCTACGAGATTCCCGTCATCGTCGAGGAAATTAACGCACTCTTGCGAACCCGCCATCGGTTGCAGGAATCGGATGAGAACGATTTCACCATCCGCACTATGGAAGATATCGCCAAGACCATCGCCGGTGCGAGCCGGACCATGATGCTCATGCTGATGAGCATTGCCTCGATTTCGCTCATCGTCGGTGGCATCGGCATCATGAATATCCTCTTGGTCTCGGTCACCGAACGGACCAAAGAAATCGGATTGCGCATGGCCGTCGGCGCAAAACGCAGGCACATCCTGCTTCAATTTCTCATCGAAGCGATCATCATGACGGCAATCGGTGGAACCATCGGCGTGGCTGTCGGCATCGGGGGCGCAAAACTCCTGACCACGATCATCGGGTGGCCGACCATTATCTCTCCGGAAGCCGTCGCCATTGCGTTTCTGTTTTCACTGATCGTAGGCGTCTTCTTCGGCCTCTATCCCGCCAATAAAGCGTCGAAGATGAACCCCATCGAGGCGCTGCACTACGAGTGAGGTCCGGCGCCGAGCATCGCGCAGAGGATTGGTTCGACCGCATTTCCTTCCTCGTTCGCCTCCGATTAGCCCTTCTCCTCTGCCTGAACCCCGGGACGATAGGTGCTATACACGTACACCGGGATGGACAGATGGCCGAGATGTTTTTCTATCAAGGGCTTCACGTTTTTCCAGTCGAGCCCCCCCACACCGGTGGCCAACCGTGGAAGCGCGACACTCTTGAACTTCTCAGCTTCGATCACCTTACACAATGCTTTGAGACAGTGATTCACGTTCTCGATCGTGGCTCGTCCCGGCTTGGCTCCATGACTGGCGGCAGGCTCCTGGGTATACAGATTCACGATCCGGACACCGCCGACACCGGCCCAAGTCCACAGCTCGCCTGTCTTAGGAGTAAACGTCTGAGAATAATGCCGGAAGTCCTTATACATCGCAGGCCACCGTTCTCTGAGTGCCAACGCTAACCCGTTCGCGAAATTATCGTTTGGCGCGACACCGTGAGCCAGAGCCTCCGCTTTCGTCAACAAAATATCCCCTGCCACTTCTTTCAGCATGTGACGTCCTCCTCCATCATTTTATACGTGAGTCACGAATCGTATCACAGAGCCTGAGACGAGTCTCTCTCGCCTCACACCGCAATTCAGTCACCAACACCGCTGCTTTGTACCACACGTTGAGGGTAACCCGATAGAATCCATGATTGAGCGCGGGTGAGTCTTCGCCCGGACATCAGTTATTTCGTCGCAGCCCAATCTACCCCGGCCTTATGCTTTTCCGGAAAGGCACTTATGATCAACCACCCTGATAGACTGCAGGCTGTTGACAAAGTCCGCCAGCATCGTTCTCGCAGCGCTCAGAGGCTCAACGTGTAGATTCGAACCTATCGAATCTCGGAATCACTGGA
>CAZVEZ010000166.1:0-6140 GCA_964626135.1 uncultured Nitrospira sp. | reverse complement strand
CGAATCTGCCAGGCTCGGACCGTTCCCTCTTGCGCCAGCAGGCGCTGGACGCGATGCTGCTCGATTGCAAGCTGATCGGTTCTGAGCGCCTGTGGCGCGACGGTTCGGGCATATTCTCCGGCTCGAATTCCGGCGCGCCGACCGAATACAATCGTTTCAAGGAGCGAGTTGCCTCCGAGTCGATTGGCGCCATGCACGCTGACACAAGCACATTCCCCGGCTGCGTAGAGGCCAGGGATGCCGGTTTCAGTCCATTGATTGGTCTGGACACCACCCATCTGATAATGCGCGCCGGGACGGACTGGAATGGGCGTCTCGATGGGGTCGAGACCGGCAAACTCAATGGCAAGCGCTCTGATCTGGGGGAGCCGTTCGAGAATCCGTTGCCGTCCAAGGTGTCGCAAATCCAACAACACACACCCGTCGACCCCGCGGCCTTCCAGTATTTCTTGGCCGATAGCCAATGAAACCGTGGAGCGGGTGGCCAACTCCATCTGCTGCGGGGCATAGGCCTTCATAAACCGTTCACCCAGCGTATTCAGGAGATAGCCTCCTTCTCCACGAGCGCCTTCGGTGATGAGGATACCCGTGCCCTTGAGTGTGGTGGGGTGGAACTGAACAAACTCCATATCTTTTAGTGGAGCGCCGGCACGATAGGCGAGCGCCATGCCGTCACCGGTGTTAATCACGGCATTCGTGCTGGTCAGGAACACGCGCCCGCTACCCCCCGTTGCCAAGATGACGGCTTTAGCGCCGATCGCGTGCAACCCGCCATGGATCAGGTCCCAGGCAACCACTCCTCGGCAAATCCCATCTTCCATGATCAACGCCGTGACATACCACTCTTCGTACACGACGATGCGCCGCTTGAGTAGCTGCTCGTACATGGCATGGAGAATGGCATGGCCTGTGCGATCGGCGGCGTAACACGTGCGTGGGAAACCCGCTCCACCGAACGGACGTTGCGCAATGCGCCCCTGTTCGTCGCGGCTGAAGATAACTCCAAGACGTTCTAATTCAAGAATGTCGTCCGGCGCTTCACGGCACATGGTCTCGATGGCATCCTGATCGCCCAGATAGAGCCCGCCCTTCGTGGTGTCGAACGCATGGGCTTCCCAGGAATCATGCTCTCCCAACGCCGCGTTGATGCCTCCTTGCGCCGCCACAGAGTGGCTGCGAACCGGATGGACTTTGGAGATTACGGCAACATCGAGATCCGGCGCTGCAGCAACTGCCGCCCTCATCCCTGCCAGACCGGCTCCGATAATAAGTATGTCGTGTAGTTTCATGGCTTGGTTATTTGGTTTGTTTAGTTCATTTGGTTTGTTTGGTTGAACCAAAAACGAAACAAACCAGACAACCAAACAAACGATCTCTTATGCTCATACGTGACTCTTAGTCCGAAGGCAAGCCCGGAAACCTTCTTGCAGCTCTTGGAGAAGAGAGGGCACGCGTGGTATTCTGCGAAGCCGATGAGTCAGCTAGAACACCACAGCTCTCGACCGACGAGACTTAACTCCGAAGGACAAGACGAACACCATGGCCACACCGGACTTTTTGAGCCCGACCGACACGTTTATCCATCGCCATCTCGGTCCCACCGACGCTGAGATCCACGATATGCTCGAGACGCTCGGCTTGCGGTCGCTGGAGGAGTTGAGCAAGGCAACCGTGCCCGCCGATATTCGTTTGCGGAAGGAACTGGACCTGCCTCTACACCGCGGAGAACAAGCCGTGCTGCAAGAGATCCGCTCCATCGCCTCAGAAAACAAAATCTACCGTTCATTGATCGGCATGGGCTATTACGACTGCATTACACCCGGCGTGATTCAACGCAATATTTTTGAAAACCCGTCCTGGTATACCCAGTACACACCCTACCAGGCTGAGATTGCCCAGGGCCGATTGGAAGCACTCGTGAATTTCCAAACTGTGGTGACCGATCTCACCGGCTTGCCTTTAGCCAATGCCTCTCTCCTGGATGAAGCGACTGCGGCAGCGGAGGCGATGGCCATGTGCCTCGCCATATCCCGTTCGTCCGGCCTTGAACGGACAGAGTTCTTCGCCTCGCAGGACTGTCACCCTCAAACCATTGCCGTCATGCAGACGCGGGCTGAACCGCTCGGTATGACGCTCCGCGTGGGGCGGACCCAGACCATCGATTTTTCCAACCCTCAACTGGCCGGCATTCTGCTCCAGTATCCAACTACCGACGGCTATGTCGGAGACTACAGTGCACTGGTGATTCAGGCTCACGCAGCCGGGGTCCTTGTGGTGGTCGCCACTGATCTACTGGCCCTGACACTCTTACGCCCTCCGGGGGAATTCGGGGCCGATATCGCGGTGGGTTCCAGTCAGCGATTTGGCGTACCGCTCGGATTCGGCGGTCCTCACGCCGGGTTTCTTTCAGCCGCTGAGGCCTTCAAGCGGCAGATACCAGGACGTATCGTGGGAATCTCCAAAGATATCACGGGGAAAACGGCCTACCGGCTTGCCCTACAGACCCGCGAACAACACATCCGGCGTGAGAAGGCCACAAGCAACATTTGCACGGCGCAGGTGCTCTTAGCCATCATGGCAAGCATGTATGCGGTCTATCACGGACCGGAGGGCTTGCGACGGATTGCCGAGCGTATACACGGTCTGGCTGTAGTCCTAGGCGATGGATTGCGTCAGCTCGGATTCGACGTCGCAACGGGAACCTACTTCGACACGATTCGGGTTCGCCTGACGAACATGCAATCCGAGCCCATCTTATTCAGAGCAAATGAAGCCGGCTTCAATCTTCGCCGGCATGAAGATCACTCCATCGGAATCGCGCTGGATGAGGTGAGCACGGAAGACGAAGTCCAACATCTCATGGAAATTTTTGTCGGCCATGATCGCCTGCCCTTTCACGTAAACACCTTGAGCCAGAGCGTCACGACGAGTTTCCCGGCGAATCTCGCCCGCGCCAGCAAGTATCTGACTCACGAGGTGTTCAATCGCGCTCACGCAGAACATGAAATGCTGCGGTATATCCACCGTCTCGAGACGAAGGATCTGTCGCTCGTCCACTCGATGATCCCGTTGGGCTCCTGCACCATGAAGCTGAATGCGACGGCCGAGATGCTGCCGGTCACCTGGCCGGAATTCTCACGGCTTCATCCCTTCGCGCCGATCGAGCAGACCAAAGGCTATCAAGAATTGTTCCGTCAGTTGGAGAGCTGGCTGGCTGAGATCACCGGACTCACCACAGTGTCCTTGCAACCGAACGCTGGTTCTCAGGGCGAATACACAGGGCTGATGTTGATCCGGGCGTACCACCGGAGCCAAGGTGAAGAACATCGAGATGTCTGCTTGATCCCCCTGTCTGCGCACGGCACGAACCCGGCTAGCGCGGCGATGGTGGGCATGACGGTTGTGACGGTCGCCTGTGATCGGCAAGGCAACGTAGATGTCACCGATCTTGAGGCGAAGGCTGCTCAGCATCGCGAGCGGCTATCGGCGCTCATGTTGACCTACCCTTCGACACACGGCGTTTTCGAAGCGGACGTGCGACGCATCTGTCAAATTGTCCACACGCACGGCGGACAAGTCTACATGGATGGAGCCAACATGAATGCGCAGGTAGGGCTCTGCCGGCCAGGGGACATCGGCGCGGATGTCTGCCATCTGAATCTCCACAAGACATTCTGCATCCCCCATGGCGGCGGAGGGCCAGGGATGGGGCCGATCTGCGCTGCGCGGCATCTGGCGCCGTTTCTTCCCGGTCACCCGGTCACACAATTGGGCGGACAAGATTCCATCGGACCGGTATCAGCAGCGCCGTACGGCAGCCCCAGCATCGTGACGATTTCCTGGGTGTATATCGCCCTGATGGGACGCGATGGGTTGACCAAGGCGACTCAGGTGGCGATCCTGAGCGCCAACTACATGGCCAAACGGTTGGAGAAATACTATCCGGTTCTCTACACAGGGCCGTCCGATCTTGTTGCGCACGAGTTCATTCTGGATCTTCGTCAATTCAAGGACACTGCGGGAATTGAAGCCATGGATGTGGCGAAGCGATTGATGGATTATGGGTTTCATGCTCCAACGGTCTCGTTCCCGGTCGCTGGAACGCTCATGATCGAACCGACGGAGAGCGAATCGAAGGCCGAATTGGACCGGTTCTGCGAAGCGATGATCCTCATTCATGCGGAGATACAAGACATTGTCGAGAACCGCCAGCCTCGCACAAACAATCTCCTGAAGAATGCTCCCCACACGGCACAAGCGGTGACGGCCACTGAATGGGATCGACCCTATAGCCGGGAACAGGCTGCTTTTCCTGCTCCCTGGGTGCGCGACCATAAATTCTGGCCCAGCGTAAGCCGCGTTGACGAAGCCTATGGAGATCGCAACCTCGTGTGTACGTGCCCACCGATCGACACCTACTAATACAGGGCTGCTGAAAAAGGTCTCTGACTTCGTTCTCGGTCGTTTGCCCACCACAACGTATCCAGAGGGTACGCCTCGGTGATCAACCTCCCTGCGGCCTTGTCATAGAGCCTTTTTGAGCAGCCCTGAAGAGAAGTCATTCCTGCCGGCATGACCCGCTTGCTCACCATTTAGTTATCGCAGTAGAGTGACGAATACCCACAGACTCCTCTTCAGGGAAAGGACGCATTTATGGATGCGATCGACCGACGGAACTTTCTTGTTCGTAGCGGCTTAGCCATCGGTGCGGCACTGCTGGCTGCTGAGGCTCCTGTTTTCACTGCCACTGCAAACTCCTCGCCTCTGAAGCTTGACAGCTGGCAGGACGTCCGGGAGCAATTTTCACTCTCCCCTGACCACGTGCACCTTGCGGGATTCTTCCTCTCATCCCATCCCACACCAGTCAAAGCGGCGATCGAACGGCACCGGCGTGGGCTGGATGCTGATCCCATCGGCTATTGGCTTGAGCATGAAGAGAGCCAGGAGGCGGCGGTATTGAGGGCCGCGTCGGATTACCTTGCAGTCGATCCGACGGAAATTGCGCTGACTGACAGCACGACGATGGGGTTGGGCCTCCTCTACGGCGGCCTCACTCTGCGCGACGGCCAGGAAATCCTCACCACCGTGCATGACCATTATTCAACCGAAACGTCCTTGCGGCTTAATGCAGAACGCACCGGCGCTACGATACGCCAAATCCTGCTCTATCAATCTCTCAACAACGTGTCGCGTCTCGAATTACTCGACAACCTGATCAAGAGTATTCGACCCAACACCCGTATCGTTGCAGTCACGTGGGTCCATTCGAGCACCGGACTAAAGCTCCCGATCCAGGAGATGGCCCAAGCAATTCACAAGCTGAACGAATCCCGTGCGGAACAGGATCGAGTGATCTTCTGCGTAGACGGGGTTCATGCGCTGGGCGTTGAAAACTTCCGCCTCTCCAACGTGGGATGTGATTTCCTGATCGCAGGGACACACAAATGGATGTTTGGCCCGCGAGGAACCGGCCTTGTGTGGGGGCATCAACGAGCTTGGCCTGTCGCCAACGCCATCATTCCCACTTTCAATACCCAAGTTTACGATATTTGGATGAAGGTGAGTCCGCCGAAGGACTTACCGAGGTCCGTCTATATGACACCGGGTGGATTTCATTCCTTCGAGCACCGTTGGGCACTCGATGAAGCCTTCAGGTTTCATCAGGCGATCGGCAAGGCTCGCGTGACCCAACGTATTTACGAACTGAATCAGCAGATGAAGCAAGGGTTGGCAAAAATGTCGCATGTCACGTTGCACACACCGATGTCACAAGACCTGTCATCCGGGATCGTCTGCTTTGAAGTGGCAGGGCTGGCACCACGCCAAGTGATCGAGCGGCTCCGGCAAAGGAAGATCATCGGAAGTACCACGCCGTACGCGACGCAGTATGCGCGGTTGGCGCCGAGCCTCCTCACCTCATCGGAGGACATTGAACTGACGCTCAAGGAGATTGTGAAGTTGCGAGTTTGACAGAGTAAAAACGAGGATATCTCATCAACCCGTCAGCGTGCCCCATCGGAAATCTGATCGAGTTTATAAAAATCAATCGGGTCCAGCCGGCGCTGAGTCGTTTGAGTCGGCTCGCTACCCTTGGTGAACAGCTCGACGGTACTAGCCTGCTCTTCCTGCTCGTCTTCAAG